>NZ_JBEAKW010000048.1:0-180362 GCF_040065795.1 Klebsiella sp. JB_Kp004
CATATGTCTGCCGGGTGGCGGCTTTCGCCTTACCCGGCCTACGAAAAATTGCAATATCAAACAGTTACGCAGATATATGTAGGCCCGCGCAAGCGCAGCGCCGCCGGGCAATTCCTGAAGATTGCACTTTGCCAGCACGATGAAGCCCTCTTTTCAGAGGGCTTCCGGGCGATGACAAACCTGTTTTCGTTATCGTACTCATCTGTCTGCCGGGTGGCGGCTTTCGCCTTACCCGGCCTACGAAAAGTTGAAATATCAAACAGTTACGCAAATATCTGTAGGCCCGCGCAAGCGCAGCGCCGCCGGGCAATTCCTGAAGATTGCACCTGGCCAGCACGATGAAGCCCTCTTTTCAGAGGGCTTTTATCGCACAATAGCGAAGATTAACGCTTAAAGCGGTCCGGGAAGGTCATTTCGCTGTAGCGCACGAAGCGGGTGCCTTTCGCCAGTTTGTACCCAAACCAGATGACGAGGAACAGCGGAATACCGATGTAGGTCGCCGCCACGCCGCCCCAGTCAATGGTGTCCTTGAGGAACGCTTCGTAGTTCTGTCCGAGGGTGATGATCAGGCACAGCACGAAGGCGAAGATCGGCCCCAGCGGGAAGAACCCGGAACGATACGGCAGATTATTAATATCGTTACCCTGCAGGACGAAGCCACGACGGAAACGATAGTGGCTGATGGCAATCCCCAGCCAGGCGATAAAGCCCGTCATCCCCGAGGTGTTCAGCAGCCACAGGTACACCGTCTGGTTACCGAACATCGAAGTCAGGAAGCACAGCGCCGCGATAACGGTGGTCGCATACAGGGCGTTGCGCGGTACGCCGCCACGCGACAGCTTCGAGAAAATGCGCGGCGCTTTGCCGTCGCAGGCCAGGGTATACAGCATACGCGTAGAGGCGTACATCCCCGAGTTACCCGCCGACAGAACGGCCGTCAGGATAACGGCGTTCATGATCGCCGCCGCCGACAGCAGACCGGCGTGCTGGAAGACCAGCGTGAACGGGCTGACGGAGATATCTTTAACGTCGTTGCGCAGCAGGCTCGGATCGGTATACGGAATGATCAGGCTGATAATCAGGATCGCGAAGACGTAGAACAGCAGGATACGCCAGAAGACCTGGCGCACCGCGCGCGGAATGTTCTTTTCCGGGTTCTCAGACTCACCGGCGGCAATACCGATAAGCTCGGTGCCCTGGAAGGAGAAGCCGACAATCATCGCCACGCCGATCATCGCCGAGAAGCCGCCGGCAAACGGCGCATCCGCGATCCCCCAGTTGCTCCAGCCGGCAGGCTGCGCCCCTTTGAAGATACCGACAATCATCATCACGCCGACGATGATAAAGATAATGACGGTGGCCACTTTGATCAGCGAGAACCAGTATTCCGCCTCGCCAAAGCCGCGCACCGAGATCCAGTTCAGCAGGAACATAATGCCGAGGAACAAGGCGCTCCAGATCCAGCCTGGGGTGTCAGGGAACCAGTAGCTCATCACCAGCTGCGAGGCCACGAGGTCAACGGCGATCGTTACCGCCCAGTTGTACCAGTAGTTCCAGCCCAGCGCGAAGCCGAAGCCCTCTTCAACATAATTCTGCCCGTAGGTGGCGAAGGAACCGGACACCGGCATAAACGCCGCCAGTTCGCCCAGGCTGGTCATCAGGAAATAGACCATCAGACCGATCAGAATATAAGACAGCAGCGCCCCGCCGGGACCTGCTTGCGAAATCGTTGCGCCAGAGGCAACAAAAAGACCCGTACCGATGGAACCGCCGATGGCGATCATGGTCAAGTGGCGCGCCTTTAGTTCACGACGTAGCGTGGGCGCTTCTGTGGTTTTAGTTTCCGAAACCATGTGATAATGCTATCCATCCAAAAAATGAGGCGCGATTGTAGCAGACGATCGGGGTTCCATCCGGTACAAATGCAAAGTTATAAGAGAGCTTCATGATCGACCGCAAATTATTAGTAAAGCACTAACCTGCGGAATTGCCAGCAAATTCCCCCCTTTTATCAGGCGATAAAGCCGGATCGCTACACCTGGCAATACTGCAGAAAACGTTGTAATGCTTTGGAAATATGCTTCTGCCGGTGGTGGATCCGCCACAGCGTGCGCGTCAGCCGGGGCAGCGGCACTTTCAGCTCCGCCAGCGTGCCGGAGGCCAGCTGTTCGGCAATCACCCGCCGCGATAAGCAGCTGATCCCCAGCCCATGGCGCACCGCGTGTTTGATCGCCTCCGAGTTGCCCAGCTCCATCCCCAGATGAAACGCCGGCAGATGCGACAGCAGAACGTAATCGACAATCTCCCGGGTGCCAGACCCATGCTCGCGCAGGATCCACGGCGCCTCGGCCAGCTGCTGCAGGGTCACCTCCCCCGCCAGCAGCGGCGAGTCAGGCGCGGCAAACACCACCAGCTCATCTTCCAGCCACGGCTCGGCGATAATATCGGCGGCATGGCACGGCCCCTCGATCAGCCCGAAATCCACCCGCAGGTCGGCAACGGCGTTGATCACGTCCAGGCTGTTGCCCACGCTCAGCTCAACCGGCAGATCCGGGAAGTCATGGCGATAGCGGGCAATGATCTCCGGCATAATATAGTTGCCGATGGTGCTGCTGGCGTAGACCCGAATCGCCCCGTTGTCGCCGCGAAACAGCTGCTCGATCTCCAGGGCCCGCTCCAGCAACGCCAGGGCGCGCGGATAGAGCAGCCGTCCATGCTCATTGACCACCAGCCGCTTGCCGACGCGGTCGAACAGCTGTACACCAAGCTGCCCTTCCAGATCGGTCAGCGCGGCGCTGACCGCCGATTGCGAAAGCGCCAGCATCTGTGACGCCTGAGTGGTCGACCCACTCTTATGGACTTCGGCGAACACTTCCAGCTGCCGCAGCGTAATATGCATAACCCACCCGTTTAGTAATCCAGTCTGAATAACCTTCCTTACTATGGTGACACAAATCGAGGCGGCTGACGGAATGAAAATCCCCTTACGTCACAAAATCATCGTCTTGCTGACAAGAGAAGCTCGCTTGCGCGCCTCACTCCCCAGCCCCGTTGTCGCCAGCGAAGCGGCCATTAACCACTTATTACGATTGATTATAAACATATAATCAATTTTATATTTAATCCCGCGCGGCGTAACCTTTAGGCAGACAAAGGAGAAGGTTATGACAGCACTCACTTTACCCACCAAACATCGTTCCCTGTGGCATTTTGTCCCAGGCCTGGCGCTGACTGCCGCCCTGACCGGCGCCGCCCTGTGGGCCGGTAGCTTCCCGGCCATCGCCGGGGCGGGCTTCAGCGCCCTGACCCTCGCTATCCTGTTCGGGATGGTCGTCGGTAACACGGTCTATCCGAAAATCTGGCAGCCCTGCGACGGCGGGGTGATCTTCGCCAAACAGTATCTGCTGCGCCTGGGGATCATCCTCTACGGCTTCCGCCTGACGTTCGCCCAGATTGCCGACGTCGGCGTGAGCGGTATTTTGATTGACGTTCTGACGCTCTCCAGCACCTTTTTCATTGCCTGCTTCCTGGGCCAGAAAGTGTTTGGGCTCGATAAGCACACCAGTTGGCTGATCGGCGCCGGCAGCAGCATCTGCGGCGCGGCGGCAGTGCTCGCCAGCGAGCCGGTGGTCAAAGCCGAAGCCAGTAAAGTGACCGTCGCCGTCGCCACGGTGGTGATCTTCGGTACCATCGCTATCTTCCTCTACCCGGCGATGTATCCGCTGCTGGCGCACTGGTTTACCCCGGAGACCTACGGGATCTATATGGGTTCCACCATGCATGAAGTGGCGCAGGTCGTCGCCGCCGGCCATGCGGTCAGCCCGGATGCGGAGAACGCCGCGGTTATCGCTAAAATGCTGCGCGTGATGATGCTGGCCCCGTTCCTGCTGTTCCTGGCGGCGCGTGTTAAACAGCTGACCCCGGCGGGTAACGGCGAGAAAAGCAAAATCACCATTCCGTGGTTTGCCATTATGTTCATCCTGGTGGCAGTGTTTAACTCCTTCCATCTGCTGCCGAAAGCGGTCGTGGAGATGCTGGTGACGCTGGATACCGTCCTGCTGGCGATGGCGATGGCCGCTCTTGGGGTGACCACTCACGTCAGCGCGCTGAAAAAAGCCGGGGCGAAACCGCTGCTGATGGCGCTGATGCTGTTCGTCTGGTTGATTGTCGGCGGCGGGGCCATTAACGTCGCCATCCACAGCCTGATGGCATAAAGCACTACATCTTTCTCCAGTTAAGCCGCTATCATTACCCACCCCCCAGCGGCTTTAACTGGAGTTTTTTTATGAAATACGTAGGAGCGCACGTGAGCGCCTCAGGTGGACTGGCCAATGCCGCCATTCGCGCCGCCGAAATAGAAGCAACCGCCTTCGCCCTCTTCACCAAAAATCAGCGCCAGTGGCGCGCCGCGCCGCTCAGCGACCAGACGATCGCCGAATTCAAAGCCGCCTGTGAAAAGTATCACTTTGGCCCCGGACAGATCCTGCCGCACGACAGCTACCTGATTAATCTCGGCCACCCGGTGGAAGAGGCGCTGGAAAAATCCCGTGACGCCTTCATCGATGAGATGACCCGCTGTCAGCAGCTGGGGCTGACGCTGCTCAACTTCCACCCCGGCAGCCATCTGCAGCAGATCCCGGAGGAAGAGTGTCTGGCGCGCATCGCCGAATCGATCAATATCGCGCTGGCGAAGACCGAAGGCGTCACCGCGGTTATCGAAAATACCGCCGGCCAGGGCAGCAACCTGGGCTTTAAGTTCGAGCACCTCGCGGCCATCATCGACGGCGTGGAAGATAAAACCCGCGTCGGCGTCTGCATCGATACCTGCCACGCCTTCGCCGCCGGCTATGACCTGCGCAGCGCCGAAGCCTGCGAGAAGACCTTTGCCGACTTCGACCGTATCGTCGGCTTTCAGTATCTGCGCGGCATGCATCTCAACGATGCCAAGAGCGCCTTCGGCAGCCGGGTCGACCGTCACCATAGTCTGGGGGAAGGCAACATCGGCCACGATTGCTTCAGCTGGATCATGCAGGACAACCGCTTCGACGGCATTCCGCTGATTCTGGAAACCATCAACCCGGATATCTGGGCGGAAGAGATTGCCTGGCTGCGGGCGCAGCAGATCGCTGAAGTGGCGTAAATAGAGACATAAAAAAAGGGCCGAACAGTCGGCCCTTTTTTATTGCGGAGAGATTATGCCGCTTTTTCGACTTCCGCTACCTGCGCTTCCGGGCGTTTCAGCACCGCGTAGGAGAGGCCCGCCACCAGCGTCCCGGCAACAATCGCCAGCAGGTAACCCAGCACTGGCGTAATCGCCCCCGGGATCAGCAGAACAAACAGCCCGCCGTGCGGCGCCATCAGTTTCGCGCCAATCGCCATCGAGATAGCGCCGGTTACCGCGCCGCCGACGATACAGCAAGGCAGCACGCGCATCGGGTCACGGGCGGCAAAAGGAATCGCCCCTTCAGAGATAAAGCACAGGCCGAGAACCAGCGCGGCTTTACCCCCTTCCCGCTGCCCTTTGTCGAACTTATTGCGGGCAACCAGCGTCGCGACACCCATCGCCAGCGGAGGCACCATACCGGCCGCCATGATCGCCGCCATCGGCGCGTAGGTCTGGGTACTCAGCAGGCCAACGCCGAAGGCATAGGCCGCTTTGTTCACCGGGCCGCCCATGTCGGTACACATCATCGCGCCGAGGATCGCGCCCAGCAGAACCGCGTTGGCGGTGCCCATGGTTTGCAGCCAGTGGGTCAGCCAGGCGAGGATACCGGCGACCGGTTTACCAATCAGGTAGATCATCGCCAGGCCCACGATCAGGCTGGAGACCAGCGGAATGATCAGGATCGGCTTCAGCGCTTCCATACTCTGCGGCAGTTTCAGCTTAGTGCTGATGGCTTTCGCCACGTAACCGGCAAGGAAACCGGCAATGATCCCGCCGATAAAGCCGGAGCCGCCGCTGACCGCCAGCATACCGCCGATAAGACCCGGGGTCAGACCCGGACGGTCGGCAATGGAGAAGGCGATAAAGCCCGCCAGCACCGGCACCATCAGCGCGAAGGCCGAGCCGCCGCCGATTTGCATCAGCGCCGCCGCGAGGGTGTCTTTCACTTCAAACGCTTTGATCCCGAAGGCAAAGGAGAGCGCGATACACAGGCCGCCCGCCACCACCATCGGCAGCATGTAGGAGACGCCGGTCAGCAGGTGGCGGTAGGCGCCCGCCGACTCTTTTTTACCTTCGCCAGCAGCCTGAGGTTTACCGGAAGGCTGGTACGGTTTGGCTTCAGCCACCGCTTTGTCCAGCTCCTGGGCGGTTTTCTTCAGCGCCAGACCGGTGGTGGTGCGATACATCGGCTTGCCGGCGAATTTCGCCAGGTCGACTTCGATATCGGCGGCGACGATCACCAGATCCGCCTCGGCCACCTCTTCCGGGGTGATAGCATTGCCCGCGCCGACGGAGCCGCGGGTTTCCACTTTCACCCACCAGCCGCGTTTTTTCGCTTCGGTTTCAATGGCTTCAGCCGCCATAAAGGTATGGGCAACGCCGGTCGGACAGGCGGTGACCGCGACAATACGTTTCGGTCCGCCGGTGGCCGCCGGGACTGCCGCGACGGCAGGCGCCGCGTACGGCGTCGCGTGGCCTTTGGCTTCGCTGAGGAACAGCTCCGGGTGCGCCACGGCGCGATTAATATCGCCGAGGTAGACCTGTTTGCCGTTCAGCGCGCTGTCAGTGGGCAGCGCCGACCCGAGAACAATCACCAGTTCGGCGTCGTTCGGATTATCAATCAGTTCAAGGTGCGCTTTTGGCGCTGCGGCACCCAGCAGGGTTTTCGCCATATAGGCGCGCGCCTGTCCGAGTCCGGCATCAATAATCAGCAGCGTTTTCATTATGCCTCTCCTGCTGTCAATTAAAGGGTTGTAAGTCGACGCGCGCCATCATCGCGGCCAACTGGGTACGGTCGGTGATCCCGACGTTGCTCTGGCTGACGGCCAGGGCAGCGACGGCGGTCGCCAGGCGCAGGGTATGCTCGCTGGATTCACGCATCAGCAGGCCGTAAATCAGGCCGCCGACCATCGAATCGCCGGCGCCAACGGTGCTGACCACTTCGACTGAAGGCGGTTTGGCAATCCACTCGCCGGAGGCGTTCACCCACAGCGCGCCCTCTTCGCCCAGGGAAATCACCACGTGGGCGATCCCCTGCTCGCGCAGCGCATGGGCGGCGTCGATAACGTCTTTCATCTCCGGCAGCTTACGGCCAGCCCAGATCTCCAGCTCGCGACGGTTCGGTTTCACCAGCCACGGCGCCGCTTTCAGTCCGGCAACCAGCGCTTCGCGGCTGCTGTCGAAAATGATGCACGGGCACTGGCTGCGCAGACGGGTCATCCAGTCGGTAAAGGCTTCCGGGCTGACGCCGGACGGCAGGCTGCCGCTGACGCAGACCATATCGAACTGCCCCAGCCAGCTCAGGGAGTCGTTGACGAAGCGTTCCCAGTCGCCTGTGGTCACTTCAAAGCCGGAGAAGTTGAAATCGGTCACTTCGCCATCTTTTTCCGTCAGCTTAACGTTGATGCGGGTCCGCCCCTGCACCACCTGGAAACGGTTGGCGATCCCCAGCTCGCTGAACAGCTGCTGAAAGCCATCCTGGTTGTCTTTCCCCAGGAAGCCGCCGACGGTGACGTCAATGCCAAGATCTTTCAGCACTTTCGCCACGTTGATGCCTTTCCCGGCGGCGTGCAGGCCGGTGGTACGCACCAGGTTCACTTCACCGCGCTCGATCTCCGGGGTGAAGCCCACCAGATCGTACGCCGGGTTTAAAGTAATGGTTGCTACACGTCTGCTCATTTATGCGCCCTCCCCAAGGCCTGCGGCGATCGCTTCGCCAATCGCATCCAGCGCTTGTTGCGCATCCTCACCCTGCGCGGTAAAGCGCAGACGGTGACCTTTTTTCACACCCAGCGCCACGACCTTCATCAGGCTGCGGCCGTTGGCCGGCTTGCCGGAACCGTCGAGGTTAGTGACGGTGACGTCGCTGGAAAATTGTTTAATGGTGTTGACCAGCATGGTGCCCGGACGGGCGTGCAGGCCGTGCTCATTGCGCACCACGAATTCGGCGCTCAGCACATCTTCGGCAATCGCGTCGTCGCTGGTCAGCAGCGCCAGCACGGTGGCGGCGTCGGCTTTCAGCAGATGGTCAGCTTTCTTGTCCAGCAGCAGCTTGCTCAGGCGGTTCAGCACCGCGGTTGGCTGATCGTCGGTCATCGCCACCGTGACCAGCAGGGAAACTGGCTGGTCGTCGCGGGTGAAGGCGGTGGCGGCGCGGCTGACCGCCACGGCGCTGCGCAGATTGCCTTCGGCGCTGTCGTTCAGCCAGATACCCTGACCGAGGTTCAGCGGCGTATCGTTAATGACGTGGCTAACGAAGGCGGAATCCACAGCACCTGCTTCTTTCAGACGCGCGGCGTTCAGCGCCTGCAGGGTCAGCAGATCGCTGGCCGCGACGTCGAGACTCAGGGTCTCGTTGTCCAGCTTCAGCGCTTCGCTCTGTTTCTCCCCCATCAGCAGCGCACGCAGCTCTTCCGCGGTGGTGGCGGACTGCAGCTGGGCGGCGACCGCGTCATCGCTCAGTACATGGGTCAGCTGACGCAGCAGGCCGAGGTGTTCATCTGAGCTGGCGGCAATCCCGATCGCCACATAGGCGGTCTGCCCTTCGCCCCAGGTGACGCCCTGCGGGAACTGAAACACCTGAACGCCGGTCTTCAGCACCTGGTCACGCGTATCCGTCGTGCCGTGCGGGATCGCGATCCCGTTGCCGAGGAAGGTGGAGGTCTGCTGCTCGCGCGCCAGCATGCCGTTCACGTAGCCATCGGCCACGTTGCCGGCGCTGACCAGCGCGGCGGCGACCTGCCGGATGGCCTCTTCTTTATTACCGGCCTGCTGGCCGGGATGAATATCCTGCACAGATAACTGGAACATGGTTCTCCTCTCCTGCTGAATTGAATCGTTTCAGCTAACTTGAGAAAAAAGGCGCCATCTGACGGTGAACGATATGCCGAATGACGCTGAAACGTTTCAAGAATTCTGTACCTTTCTTGCTCAACGCGCAAGGTACGTCAGCGACTTGATTGCAGAACTTAGAGGTACTGCACACTTTTGCTGAAGCCCTGGCGCCTGGCCGCGGTAACCGTCAGCTTTTTGCTGAACCCTCTATTTTGAAACGCCTTTTTAATTATTCGTGCCATACTACTGTTTATTTTCAGCCAGCAGGCGTAAACTCCGCGCCGTCTCCTGAAACTACAGAAAACCAAACACATGGAAAACCGAAGCGCCGCCCTCCCCCGACGCGGGTTCGATGTCACCTCTTCCGCCTTCCTGATCGTCGCCTTTCTGACGGGCATTGCCGGGGCGTTGCAGACGCCGACCCTGAGCCTGTTTCTAACCAATGAAGTGCATGTCCGCCCGGCGATGGTGGGTTTCTTTTTTACCGGCAGCGCCGTCATCGGCATTCTGGTCAGCCAGTTCCTCGCCGGACGTTCTGACCGTCAGGGCGATCGCAAGCAGCTGATTGTCGTCTGCTGCCTGCTGGGGGTGCTGGCCTGCGTGCTGTTTGCCTGGAACCGGAACTATTTCATTTTGCTGTTCATCGGCGTATTCCTTAGCAGCTTTGGTTCGACCGCCAACCCGCAGATGTTCGCCCTCGCGCGCGAGCATGCCGACAAAACCGGCCGCGAAGCGGTGATGTTCAGCTCCATTTTGCGCGCCCAGGTCTCGCTGGCATGGGTGATTGGTCCCCCGCTGGCCTATGCCCTGGCGATGGGGTTTGGCTTTACCGCGATGTACCTCAGCGCCGCGGCGGCGTTTATCGTCTGCGGGATCATGGTCTGGCTGTTCTTGCCCAGCATGCGCAAAGCGAAGGCGGTGGCGACTGGCCGGCTGGAAGCCCCGCGCACGCACCGCCGCGATGCGCTGCTGCTGTTCAGCATCTGCACGCTGATGTGGGGCACCAACAGCCTGTACATCATTAATATGCCGCTGTTTATCATTAACGAGCTGCATCTGCCGGAGAAGCTGGCCGGCCTGATGATGGGGACCGCCGCCGGGCTGGAAATTCCCACCATGCTGATTGCCGGTTACTACGCCCGGCGCTTCGGTAAACGCTTTCTGATGCGCCTTTCCGCGGTGGCTGGGGTGCTGTTTTATGTGGGCATGCTGACGGTGCATACGCCGGCGCTGCTGCTGGCGATGCAGGTGCTGAACGCCATCTATATCGGGATCCTCGCCGGGATTGGCATGCTTTATTTCCAGGATTTGATGCCCGGGCAGGCGGGCGCGGCCACCACCCTCTACACCAATACCACCCGCGTCGGCTGGATCATCGCCGGCTCACTGGCGGGCGTGGTGGCAGAGATCTGGAGCTATCATGCGGTGTTCTGGATAGCGCTGGTTATGGGGATCGCCACGCAGGCCTGCCTGTGGCGGATCAGGGACGTATAGATAAGGTTGCCCGGCCGGAGCCGGGCAGTGCGGATTAGTGATCCAGATAGAGATAATGCAGCCAGCTGGTCATGCGCAGCAGCACCTTGCGCATAATCGACACATGGGCAAAATAATCGGTATACACATATCAAAAACCTGTCTCATTTGCTGCTTTAAGCTCAAGGCGCGGTGGCCAGCTCAAGCTCCAGCAGCCAGGTGATGGCGTCATCACGATGAGTGAAGCACATCTCCGGCGAGGGCTGCAGGCTGGCGCACACCTTCGGACGCAGTGGGGAGCCGAAAATCAGGCACAGATTGTGCTCGGAGAGCTGAATACAGCGGGTATTGGCCGGCTTGCCCTGCGGCATGCCGGGGATCGGCGAGGATATAGAGGGGGCGATGCAACATGCGCCACAATCAGTACGACATTCCACAACCCAGCTCCCAAACGCTCATTTTGCGCCACAGCCTAAACGTTTTGCCAGAAGATAGCAAAACTCGCGAATTCCACTTGCCTGAACGCCCGGGCGCGAGTAGTTTTACGCGATATTTTTGACTCGTTAAGTGACAGGATTACTGCAATGCCAAGAGCGAATGAAATTAAAAAAGGTATGGTGCTGAATTACAACGGCAAGCTGCTGATTGTGAAAAATATCGATATTCAGTCACCCAGCGCCCGCGGTGCTGCGACACTGTATAAAATGCGCTTCTCCGATGTGCGTACCGGCCTGAAAGTAGAAGAGCGCTTCAAAGGCGACGATATCGTCGATACCGTGACCCTGACCCGCCGTTTCGTTGACTTCTCCTATGTCGATGGCAACGAATACGTGTTCATGGATAAAGAAGACTATACCCCTTACACCTTCACGAAAGAGCAGATCGAAGAAGAGCTGCAGTTTATTCCGGAAGGCGGCATGCCGGATATGCAGGTGTTGACTTGGGACGGCCAGCTGCTGGCGCTTGAGCTGCCGCAGACCGTGGACCTGGAAATTATCGAAACCGCGCCGGGTATTAAAGGGGCATCCGCCAGCTCCCGCACCAAGCCCGCCACCATGAGCACCGGCCTGGTGATTCAGGTGCCGGAATACCTGACCACCGGTGAGAAAATCCGCATTCATATCGAAGAGTGCCGCTATATGGGCCGCGCGGATTAATTTTCCGTGACGAGTTGACCAGAAAAAAGGACAGCCGCTGGCTGTCCTTTTTGTTATCCCCGTTGCCGCGATTACAGCAGTTCAGGGTATTTGGTCATCTTCAGCGCCAGCTCCACGCCGCGCACTTCCGCCATCCCCTTGAGACGGCCAATCGCCGAATAGCCTGGGTTGGTTTTCTTGCGCAGATCGTCCAGCATCTGATGACCATGATCCGGACGGAACGGGATCGGGCGCAGATCGCCGGCCTGTTTACGCCGCTGCTCTTCACGCAGAATCGCATCCACCACCGCCACCATATTGACGTCGCCGCTAAGGTGCGCCGCCTCGTGGAAGGTTTTCGGGTTCGCCTCGCGGCAGGTGGCGCGCAGATGGGTAAAGTGGATGCGATCGCCAAAGGTCTCCACCATCTTCACCAGATCGTTATCGGCGCGGACGCCATAGGATCCAGTGCACATGGTAAAGCCGTTATTGATGCTGTCCACTGTCTCTTTCAGCCACTGCATATCTTCGATGGTCGACACGATACGCGGCAGGCCCAGGATCGGCCGCGGCGGATCGTCCGGATGCACTGCCAGTCGGATCCCCACCTCTTCGCACACCGGTACGATGGCCCGCAGGAAATAGGCCATATTTTCGCGCAGCTGCGCTTTATCGATGTGGTCATATTCCGCCAGGCGCGCGCGGAACTGGTCGAGGGTGTAGCCCTCTTCCGCCCCCGGCAGGCCGGCGATGATATTGCGGGTCAGTTTCTCAATGTCCGCTTCGCTCATCGCCTTGTAATACGCCTCGGCCTGGCGCTGCTCTTCTTCGCTGTAATCCGCTTCCGCCCCCGGGCGTTTGAGGATATGCAGCTCAAAGGCGGCGAAGGCGATCTGATCGAAACGCAGCGCCCGGGAGCCGTCCGGCAGCTCATATTCCAGATCGGTGCGCGTCCAGTCGAGGATCGGCATAAAGTTGTAGCATACGGTATCGATGCCGCAGGCCGCGAGGTTGCGGATGCTCTGCTGATAGTTGGCAATCCAGGTCGTATACTGCCCGCTGTGGGTTTTAATATCCTCGTGCACCGGAATGCTTTCGACCACCGACCAGGTCAGCCCTTTCGCCGCTAACAGCGCCTGACGCTCTTTAATCTCGTCGACCGGCCAGACCTGACCGTTTGCAATATGGTGCAGCGCAGTGACGACCCCGGTCGCCCCCGCCTGTCGTACATCATCAAGCGATACCGGATCGTTCGGCCCATACCACCGCCAGGTTTGCTCCATCGCTATGCCCTCACAAAAGTTGTTATACCAATAATGGCGACAATCATGACGACTACCATACATGTTTCTCGTCAGGCTGCAAACAGAGCCGGCGCATTGATTGATCCAGCTCACAGTCAGCGGATAATTTCGGCTTACCAATTTAATTTCCTGTCATATAACTTTAGACTGGCAATGTTAATAAGCAGTTAAACAGGTGTGTAAAGAATGACAACAATTGCAACCGCTACGCTACCGGAAAACGTGCAACGTCCTCAGTACGATCGCAGCCAGCTCCGCTCGCGTATTGTCCATTTCGGCTTTGGCGCGTTTCATCGCGCGCACCAGGCGCTGCTGACCGATCGCGTGCTGAATAACATCGGCGGCGACTGGGGGATCTGCGAAATCAGTCTGTTCAGCGGCGATACGCTGATGAGCCAGCTTCGCGAACAGGACCACCTGTTTACCGTACTGGAAAAAGGCGCCGACGGTAATCAGCCCATTGTTATCGGCGCGGTGCACGAATGCCTGAACGCCAGGCTCGATTCGCTGGCGGCGATTATCGAGAAATTTTGCGAGCCGCAGGTAGCGATTGTCTCGCTGACCATCACGGAAAAAGGCTATTGCATCGATCCGGCGACCGGCAAGCTGGATCCGACGCATCCGCGTATCGTTCACGATCTGGAAAATCCGACGCTGCCGCAGTCGGCTCCCGGTATTTTAGTTGAAGCGCTGGCGCGCCGCCGGGAACGGGGCCTGCCGCCCTTTACCGTGCTCTCCTGCGATAACATTCCCGACAACGGCCACGTGGTGAAAAATGCCGTCCTCGGCATGGCGGAAAAACGCAGTCCGGCGCTGGCGAGCTGGATCGCCGACAACGTCAGCTTCCCGGGCACCATGGTGGATCGCATTGTTCCCGCCGCCACCGCGGAGTCGCTGGCGGAAATCGCCGCCGTGCTGGGGGTGGAAGATCCCTGCGCCATCAGCTGCGAACCCTTCATTCAGTGGGTGGTCGAAGACCACTTTGTCGCCGGGCGCCCCGCCTGGGAGACGGCGGGCGTGCAGATGACCGACGACGTGCTGCCCTGGGAGCAGATGAAGCTGCGGATGCTCAACGGCAGCCACTCTTTCCTCGCCTGGCTTGGCTATCTGGCAGGTCATGCGCACGTCAGCGACTGCATGCAGGATGAGGTCTTCCGCCGCGCCGCCCGCCAGCTGATGCTTGACGAACAGGCCCCGACGCTGACCATTACCGGCGTCGATCTGGCGGCCTATGCCGACAGCCTGATCGCGCGCTTCAGCAACCCGGCGCTCAAACACCGTACCTGGCAAATCGCCATGGACGGCAGCCAGAAGCTGCCCCAGCGTATGCTCGACGGTATTCGCGTGCATCTTGAGCGCGGCAGCCGCTGGCCGCTGCTGGCCCTCGGCGTAGCCGGCTGGATGCGCTACGTCAGCGGTACGGACGATGCCGGTCAGGCCATCGACGTCCGCGATCCGCTGGTGGACAAGATCCAGCAGCGGGTGGCGCAGGGCGATGAGCAGCAGCGCGTTGACGCCCTGCTGGGTCTGGAGGAAATATTTGGCCGCGACCTGCCGCGCAACGCGCAGTTTGTCGCCGGGATCCGCGCCGCCTGGCAGCAGCTGGCGATGCACGGCGCCCGCGAGGCGGTTGCCCGCGCGCTCAATTCTTAACAATATTTGCGCTTATGCGGACAGAATTTCCTTCTGTCCGCCTCAGGACTTCTCTTTTCCCTCTTTTTTCGTCAGGATAGACGTAACTGTTACAACATTACATTTATCCTGGAGAAAAGAGTGACCAGAACCAATTTGATCACCGGCTTTCTCGGCAGCGGTAAGACGACCTCGATTCTTCATCTGCTGGCGCAGAAGCCTGCGGATGAAAAATGGGCCGTACTGGTTAACGAGTTTGGCGAAGTCGGGATAGACGGCGCCCTGCTGGCCGACAGCGGCGCCCTGCTCAAGGAGATCCCCGGCGGCTGCATGTGCTGTGTCAATGGCCTGCCGATGCAGGTCGGGCTGAATACCCTGCTGCGCCAGGGGAAACCCGATCGTCTGTTGATTGAGCCCACCGGACTTGGCCATCCAAAGCAGATCCTCGATATCCTCACCGCGGCGGTGTATGAACCCTGGATCGATCTGCGCGCGACCCTGTGCATTCTCGATCCGCGTCAGCTACTGGACGAGAAAGCGGTCAACAACGACAACTTTCGCGACCAGCTGGCAGCGGCGGATATCATCGTGGCCAATAAAAGCGATCGGGAAACGCCCGAAAGCGCTCAGGCGTTTGTCGACTGGTGGCAACGCTGGGGCGGCGATCGCCGCCAGGTGTCGGCGACCCAGGGTAATATCGACCTGGCCCTGCTTGATGAACCGCGGCGCAACACTGCCCCGCTGCCGGCGAGCGCGGAGCACGCCCACCGCCATCCCCCCACAGCCGGTCTCGCCGCCCTTAGTCTGGCGGAACACCAGCGCTGGCGCCGCCACCTTAACAGCGGCCAGGGCTATCAGGCCTGCGGCTGGATCTTCGACGCGGAAACGGTCTTTGACACCATCGCCCTGCTGGAGTGGGCCCGGCTGGCGCCGGTGGCGCGGGTCAAAGGTGTGCTGCGCATTGCCGAAGGGGCGGTGCGGATCAACCGCCAGGGCGAGGATCTGCATATCGAGACCCTTAGCGTCGCCCCGCCCGATAGCCGCATCGAGCTTATCTCCGCCCATGAAGCCGACTGGAACGCGCTCCAGACCTCATTGTTGAGGCTTCGTTTAAGTTAAGGCGGCTAAGGTTGCCGCCGACTGTCACAAAATCGCAATGGCTATGATGAAAAACCGAATTCCTTTAATCCTGCTGCTTAACATCGCGGGTGTGGCGCTATTTTGCTCCTGGTATCTGCCAGCCAACCACGGCGCGTGGGCGCCGGTAGACGCCGCGATCTTCCATTTCTTTAACCATGGCGTCAGCGTCAGCCGCGCTTACGCCTGGCTGCTGGCGATCATCAACAATCGCGCCTTCGACGCCTGCTCGCTGCTGGCGATGGGTTGCCTGATGCTCAGCTACTGGCTCAAGGCGCCGGCGGCAGGCCGTCGTCAGATCGCTATTATGGGCGTGGTAATGCTGCTGGCGGCGGTGATCATCAACCAGCTGGCGCAGCACCTGATGCCGGTTCAGCGCGCCAGTCCGTCGCTGTTTTTCAGCGATGTCACCCGCGTCAGCGACGTCGTTAACTTCCCCACTAAGGATGCTTCCAAGGACAGCTTCCCCGGCGATCATGGGATGATGCTGCTGATCTTCGCGAGCTTTATGTGGCGCTATTTTGGCCGCCGCGCGCTGGCCGTGGCGCTGGTGATATTTGTGGCCTTTGCTTTCCCGCGGGTGATGATTGGCGCCCACTGGTTCAGCGATATTGCCGTCGGCTCTCTGACCGCCGTGCTGATTGGCGCGCCCTGGGTATTGATGACGCCGCTGAGCGATAAACTGATCGCCTTTTTCGATCGCTACTTACCCGGCGGAATATCGGCCAAATAAAGCCGCGGGCAGCCGCCAGGGGCATTATCTATAAGGGGACCTTTTGGGTCCCTTTTTTCAATTTTCCTTTTTTTCAACATCGTGTTCATCTTCTTGTCACATTAATCCCGTGACAAATGAAGGAATTGTCTGTTTTTTGCCCGTAATTGCCGCAATTTTGGCCTTTCCCGATGATTCACTTTTTGTCACCAAAATACTTATAAGAAATCGCGCAAAACCGCTCGCCATGCGGCGTTTGATAGGGTAATCTCGTTCTCGTTTTGCCTTTTCCGCAACATTAATTCAGGCCCTGAATAAAATTGTGCGTGACTGCACAAATTTAAGCTTAAGGAATTGTCTCATTGCGGATGGGTATTTAGGCTCTAACACGTTTGGCATTTTTTATAACGACATTGTCGTTAAGGACAACAAGGGAAAATAAACAGCATGGTCAAATCTCAGCCGATTTTGAGATACATCTTGCGGGTAGCCCCCGCGATTGCAGTAGCGGTTCTGCTTTCCGCGTGTAGTTCAACAAGTACCGCCAGGAATATGCATTCTGAGACGCATGCTGTGGGTAGTGGCGATTTATCATCACTGCAAGCCTCTCAGGATGAATTTGAAACGATGGTCCGTAACCTGGACGTGAAGTCCCGTTTAATGGATCAGTATGCCAGCTGGAAAGGCGTGCGTTACCGCCTCGGCGGCAGCACTCGCAAAGGTATCGACTGCTCGGCGTTCGTGCAGCGCACCTTCCGCGAACAATTTGGTCTGGAACTGCCGCGTTCAACTTCTGAACAGCAGGAAACCGGAAAATCGATTTCCCGTACCCAGCTGCGTACTGGCGATCTGGTTCTGTTCCGCGCCGGCTCTACCGGCCGCCATGTCGGGATCTACCTCGGCAACAACCAGTTTGTTCACGCCTCTACCAGCAGCGGAGTGACCATCTCCAGCATGGATGAGCCATACTGGAAAAAGCGCTACAACGAAGCGCGTCGAGTCCTGAGCCGCTCGTAAACTGTCCTCTACCGCCGCCGGTTATCCCTTGGCTGGAAGCGGGATAAAAAACACTGCCCCGGCAGTGTTTTTTTTTGCCACCTGATTCTGAACGACGCAAAATAAGCTATGTCTTTTAAGTGGGAATGAGAAAAACGACGACTGACAACCCGTTGCTGCGCATCAATAACACGGAAAGACTATAGCTATGCTGACTCGCTACTTTTCGCCCCAGCGTAAAACCTGGCTAACCAGCCTGTGCGTGGGCATTATCGTCGCGCTACTGGCTGGCAGCATTCAGTTTATGGTGATTTACCATAACCGGGCCGAGCGTTTCGACGCCATTATCAACAATGTTAATACCTATCTGAAAAGCTATTTTCACGACCTGCGCCAGACCATTGACGGCCTGCAGCCGCTCGTGGACCAGCCCTGCGAGAATATTGACTCCGGGCTCACCTCCCACGCCGCGTTCAGCCCTAACGTCCGCGCTTTTCTGCTGGTCAAAAACGGCGTGGCCTTTTGCTCCTCGGCAACCGGCGCCATGAATACCCCCCTCACCCAGCTGATCCCGGCCATTGATATCCGCAAACCCCTTGATATGGCGATTTTGCCAGGCACGCCGATGATGCCGAAGAGCGCGGCGCTGGCACTATGGGTAGGCAAACCCGGTGATGAAAACAGCGGCATTTTCGTGTCGATTAACGCCAATCTCACGCCGTATATCCTCTATTCCGCACGGCAGAATGATTTCAGCGGTATTGCGCTGGTCATCGGCCACACCGCTATCTCCACCTTCAGTAACCGGCTGGTGGATCCGCAAACGCTGCATAATGTGCCGATCCGCGAAGTGCAGATCGACGGTTTCCCCCTCAAGGTCTACCTGTATGCCAACAGCTGGCTGGCGGAAAATACGCAGTTTGCTCTGCTGCTCGGGGTGGTGTGCGGCCTGCTGGCGGGGCTGCTCTGCTATTACGTGCTGTCGATCAAATCCGATCCGCGAAAATCCATTCTGCTGGGGATCAAAAACAACCAGTTCTACGTCGTCTATCAGCCGGTGGTGAATGCCCAGACTCTGCGTATCAGCGGCGTGGAGGTCCTGATGCGCTGGCGCCATCCGGTGGTGGGCGAAATTCCGCCTGACGTCTTTATTAACCTCGCGGAAACCCAGCAGATGATCGTGCCGCTGACCGATCACCTGCTGGCGCTGATCGCCCGCGACGCGCCGGCGCTGAAGCGTATTCTGCCGCACGGCGTCAAGCTGGGGCTCAATATTTCCCCAGCCCATCTTCAGGCCGACAGCTTCCGCGACGATATGCTGCGCTTCGCCGCCGCGCTGCCCGCCGGCCATTTTCACGTGGTGCTGGAGGTCACAGAGCGGGCGATGATTGACAAAGAAAAATCGGTCGCTAACTTCGCCTGGCTGCACCAGCACGGTTTTGAAATCGCGATCGATGATTTTGGCACCGGGCATAGCGCGTTGATCTATCTCGAACGCTATAACTTCGATTATCTGAAGATCGATCGCGGCTTTGTGCAGGCGATCGGCACCGAAACCGTCACCTCGCCAGTGCTGGATGCGGTGCTGACCCTCAGCCGCCGGCTGAAATTGATGACCGTTGCCGAAGGGGTGGAGACCCAGGAGCAGGCGGAGTGGCTCCGCGCTCAGGGAGTGCATTTCCTGCAGGGGTACTGGATCAGCCGGCCGCTGTCGCTGGCGGCGCTAGTGGCCGCGCACGATGAACCCGCGAATTATTTCACAACGCGTTAAGTCTCACTTATGATGCAGGAACAGAAGTCGGCCACGGGGGCCGGCTATGACAGGGTATTTTGCCGCCTATGTATGCGCGACTTTTTCTGCTTCTGCTTGCTCTGTTTAGCCTGAGCGCTAAAGCGCAATCCATTCAGGAAAACGTCGCCTTCGCGATTATCGGCGAACCCAAATACGCCGCCGGTTTCAGCCATTTTGATTATGTTAATCCACAGGCGCCGAAAGGCGGCACCCTCACCCTGGCGGCGATCGGCACCTTTGACAACTTCAACCGCTACGCGCTGCGCGGCAATCCCGCGGTACGCACGGAGGCGCTCTACGATACCCTGTTCACCACCTCGGATGATGAGCCCGGCAGCTACTATCCGCTGATTGCCGAGCGGGCCCGCTACGCCGGGGACTATTCATGGATGGAGATCGCCCTCAACCCGCGCGCCCGTTTTCACGACGGCACGCCAATCACCGCCCGCGATGTCGCTTTTACCTTCAATAAGTTTATGACCGAAGGGGTGCCGCAGTTCCGCCTCTTTTATAAAGGCACCACCGTGAAGGCCATCGCGCCGTTGACCGTGCGTATCGACCTCGGCCAGCCCGGTAAAGAGAACATGCTGAGCCTGCTGAGCCTGCCGGTGATGCCCGAGGCGTTCTGGCGTCATCACAAACTCAGCGACCCGTTGTCAAAGCCGCCGCTGGCCAGCGGGCCCTACCGCATCAGCGCCTGGCGGATGGGACAGTATATTACCTATTCCCGGGTCGCCGATTACTGGGCGGCCGACCTGCCGGTCAACCGCGGTCGCTGGAACTTCGATACGCTGCGCTATGACTATTATCTTGACGACAACGTCGCTTTCGAAGCCTTTAAAGCCGGGGCCGTCGACCGCCGGGAAGAGACGGTCGCCAAAAACTGGGCCACCCGCTACGTCGGCCGCAACTTCAGCCGCGGCTACATCATTAAAGAGGAGTATGCCAACACCTCGGCGCAGGATACCCAGTGGCTGGCGTTCAATATTCAGCGCCCGGTATTCGCCGATCGCCGGGTGCGGGAGGCCATTACCCTGGCGTTTGATTTTGAATGGATGAACAAGGCGCTGTTTTACAGCGCGTATCAGCGCGCCAACAGCTATTTCCAGAACACCGAATATGCCGCCCGCAGCCTGCCCGACGCGGCCGAGCTGGCCCTGCTGACGCCGATGAAAAACGAACTGCCCCCCGAGCTCTTCAGCCAGGTTTACCAGCCGCCGGTCTCCCGCGGCGATGGCTTCGACCGCGCCAACTTACTCCAAGCCGACGCCCTGCTTAACGCGGCGGGCTGGACGGTGAAGAACCAGCGCCGGGTTAACGCCGCCACCGGCAAGCCGCTGCGTTTTGAATTGCTGATGCCGGCCGGAAGCAATGACCGCTGGGTGCTGCCGTTTCAGCACAACCTGCAGCGCCTGGGGATCGTCATGGATATTCGTCAGGTGGATAACTCGCAGTACAGCAACCGCCGCCGCAGCCGCGATTACGACATGATGCCGAGCCTGTGGCGCGCCATGCCCTGGCCGGGGACTGACCTGCAAATCTCCTGGGCGTCGGACTATATTCACTCCAGCTACAACGCGCCGGGGGTGCAAAGTCCGGTGGTGGATAAACTGATTGCGCAGATCCTGCAGTGGCAGGGTAATAAGCAGAAGCTGATCCCCCTTGGCCGGGCGCTGGACCGCGTCCTCACCTGGAACCACTACATGTTGCCGATGTGGTATATGGCGCAGGACCGCACCGCGTGGTGGAATAAATTCTCGTTCCCCCAAACCCGCCCCATTTATTCGTCCGGCCTTGATACCTGGTGGTATGACGCGAACAAAGCGGCCACCCTCCCCGCGGACAGACGCTAAGGACATACCATGGGCAGCTACCTGATCCGCCGTTTGCTGTTAGTGATCCCCACCCTGTGGGCCATCATTACCATTAACTTTTTTATTGTACAGATCGCTCCCGGCGGCCCGGTCGACCAGGCCATCGCCGCCATCGAATTTGGTCAGCACGGTGGAATGCCAGGCGCCGGCGACGGCGGGATGGGTGCCAGCCATGCCCGCACCGGCGCCGGCAATATCAGCGAGGGTCACTATCGCGGGGGGCGCGGCCTCGATCCGGAAGTCATCGCCGAGATCACCCACCGCTACGGCTTCGACAAACCGCTGCACGAGCGCTACCTGAAGATGCTGAGCGATTATCTGCGCTTTGATTTTGGCGACAGCCTGTTTCGCAGCGCCTCCGTGCTGCAGCTGATTAAAGACAGCCTGCCGGTCTCGGTGAGCCTCGGGCTGTGGAGCACGCTGATCATCTATCTGGTCTCCATTCCGCTGGGCATCCGCAAAGCCGTCAGCAACGGCAGCCGCTTTGACATCTGGAGCAGTACGCTGATTATCATTGGCTATGCGATCCCCGCCTTTCTGTTCGCCATCCTGCTGATCGTGATTTTCGCCGGCGGCAGCTATTTCGACCTCTTCCCGCTTCGCGGTCTGGTCTCGCCAAACTTCGACACCCTCCCGTGGTATGAAAAGATCCTCGACTATCTGTGGCACATCGCCCTGCCGGTGCTGGCGACGGTGATCGGCGGCTTTGCCGCCCTGACCATGCTGACTAAAAACAGCTTCCTGGACGAGATCCGCAAACAGTATGTGGTCACCGCCCGCGCCAAAGGCGTCGGTGAGAAACAGATCCTCTGGGGACACGTGTTCCGCAACGCCATGCTGCTGGTGATCGCCGGTTTCCCGGCCACCTTTATCAGTATGTTCTTTACCGGCTCGCTGCTGATCGAAGTGATGTTCTCCCTGAATGGTCTGGGGCTGCTGGGCTATGAAGCGACGGTCTCCCGCGACTATCCGGTGATGTTCGGCACGCTCTATATTTTCACCCTGATCGGCCTGCTGCTGAATATCGTCAGCGATATCAGCTATACGCTGGTCGACCCGCGTATTGATTTTGAGGGCCGCTAATGTCGTTCTTCAGTCCCGTTAATCAGGCCCGCTGGGCGCGCTTTCGCCACAACCGTCGCGGTTACTGGTCGCTGTGGCTGTTTTTAATCCTCTTCCTCTGCAGCCTGGGGGCTGAACTGCTGGCCAACGATCGGCCGCTGCTGGTGCAGTACCGGGGCCAGCTGTACGTCCCGGTGTTAAAAAACTATACCGAGCAGACCTTCGGCGGCGCATTCGCCACCGCCGCCGACTATCAGGATCCCTGGCTGCAGCAGCAGCTGGCCAGCCACGGCTGGGCGCTTTGGCCGCCGGTGCGCTTCGGCGCGACGACGATCAATTTTGCCAGCACGGTTCCTTTTCCATCGCCGCCCTCGGCCAGCAACTGGCTCGGCACCGACGCCAACGGCGGCGATGTGCTGGCGCGGATCCTTTATGGGACGCGCATCTCGGTACTGTTTGGTCTGCTGCTGACGCTGTTCTCCAGCGTGCTGGGGGTGCTGGCCGGTGCGATAC
This sequence comes from Klebsiella sp. JB_Kp004, assembly GCF_040065795.1. Classification (NCBI taxonomy): domain Bacteria; kingdom Pseudomonadati; phylum Pseudomonadota; class Gammaproteobacteria; order Enterobacterales; family Enterobacteriaceae; genus Klebsiella; species Klebsiella sp. JB_Kp004. Next base: position 22,630 of record NZ_JBEAKW010000048.1, read on the forward strand.
AAGGTTATTACGGCGGTAAAATCGACCTCTGGGGGCAGCGTTTTATCGAAGTCTGGTCCGGTATGCCGACGCTGTTTCTGATCATCCTGCTCTCCAGCGTCGTGCAGCCGGGCTTCTGGTGGCTGCTGGCGATCACTGTCCTGTTTGGCTGGATGACGCTGGTGGGCGTGGTGCGCGCTGAATTTCTCCGCACCCGCAACTACGACTACATCCGGGCGGCGCAGGCGTTAGGGGTCAGCGACCGGCAGATCATCCTGCGGCATATGCTGCCCAACGCGATGGTGGCGACCCTCACCTTCCTGCCGTTTATTCTCTGCAGCTCTATTACCACCCTGACGTCGCTGGATTTTCTCGGCTTCGGCCTGCCGCTCGGCTCGCCCTCCCTCGGCGAGCTGCTCCTGCAGGGCAAAAACAACCTGCAGGCGCCCTGGCTGGGCATTGCCGCGTTTCTCTCTGTCGCCGTGCTGCTGACGCTGCTGATTTTCATCGGTGAAGCGGTGCGCGACGCCTTTGACCCCAGTAAGGCGGTGTAATATGACCCACCCGCTGTTAGCTATCGACAATCTCTCTATCGCCTTTCGCCAACAGGGGGAGACGCAGACCGTCGTGCATAATCTGTCGCTCGAGGTGGCGGCCGGCGAAACGCTGGCCCTGGTGGGGGAATCCGGCTCCGGTAAGAGCATCTCCGCCCTGTCGGTGCTGCGGCTGCTCCCTACCCCGCCGGCCAGCTACCCCAGCGGCGATATCCGTTTTCATGGCCAGTCGCTGCTGCATGCGGATGAGGCGACCCTGCGCGGCGTGCGCGGCAACCGGATCGCGATGATCTTTCAGGAGCCGATGGTGTCGCTCAATCCCCTCCATACCCTGGAAAAACAGCTCTACGAGGTGCTGTCGTTACACCGGGGAATGCGCAAAGAGGCGGCGCGCGGAGAGATCCTCAACTGCCTGGAGCGCGTCGGGATCCGTCAGGCGCCGCGGCGGCTGGCGGACTATCCGCACCAGCTCTCGGGCGGCGAGCGCCAGCGGGTGATGATCGCTATGGCGCTGCTGACTCGCCCGGAGCTGTTGATCGCCGACGAGCCGACCACCTCCCTCGATGTGTCAGTGCAGGCGCAAATTCTGCAGCTGCTGCGCGAGCTAAAGCGGGAGCTGAACATGGGGATGCTGTTTATCACCCATAACCTGAGCATCGTCCGCCAGCTGGCTGACCGGGTGGCGGTGATGCAGAACGGCCGCTGCGTGGAGCACAATCACTGTCGGGCGCTGTTTAGCGCGCCGGCCCATCCTTACACCCAACGCCTGCTGGATAGCGAACCGGACGGCGAGCCGGTGCCGATGGCCGCCGATGCCCCGGTGCTGCTGCAGGCGGAGGCGTTACAGGTGGCGTTCCCCATTCGCCGGGGGATCCTGCGTCGGGTGGTCGATCACCATCGGGTGGTCAATGATCTCCATTTCCAGCTACGGGCCGGCGAGACGCTGGGTCTGGTGGGAGAATCGGGTTCCGGCAAAAGCACGACCGGTCTGGCGCTGCTGCGCCTGATCCCCTCCGAAGGCAAGATAACCTTTGCCGGCCAGCCGATTCAGGGACGCGGTCGCCGACAGCTGCTGCCGCTGCGCCGACAGATGCAGGTGGTTTTTCAGGATCCGAACTCGTCGCTCAATCCGCGCCTGACGGCGCAGCAGATCATTGAGGAGGGCCTGCGCGTCCACCAGCCGACGCTGACGGCGGCTGAACGCGAACAGGCGGTGATCCTTGCCATGCAGGAGGTCGGCCTCGACCCGGCCAGCCGCCAGCGCTACCCGGCGGCTTTCTCCGGCGGCCAGCGCCAGCGTATCGCCATCGCCAGAGCGTTAATCGTCAAGCCGCAGCTGATCGTCCTCGACGAGCCGACTTCCTCGCTGGATAAAACCGTTCAGGCGCAGATCCTGAATCTGCTGAAAGCGTTACAGCTGAAGCATCAGCTGGCCTATATTTTTATCAGCCATGATTTAGGCGTGGTGCGCGCGCTGTGTCACCAGGTGATGGTGCTGCGGCAGGGAGTGGTGGTCGAACAGGGCGAGTGCCAGTCCGTCTTCAGCGCGCCCCGGCATGAGTATACCCGCCAGCTGCTGGCGCTAAGCTGACGGTCAGAAAGGGTTATTGCCGGAGAAGGGCTCGGCGATCGCCACGCCAAAGTTTTTCAGACGACAGGTGGCGGCAAACTCATCCTGCAGATTAACGAACAGGCAGGGCTCGCCTTCGCACTCAAGAACGGAACAGTCGACTTCAATGTCGCTTAACGCCTGGCTGAGCTTATGCATCACCGGCCAGGCTTTTTCACCGTCCGGACTCAGCAGCTTCAGGGCGACGAGACTGTTTTCGTTCTGCGCGCCGTTTTGCGGAATCGGTTCAACTCTGGAACCCGCAAAACCGGCCAGCCAGCGATAGCTCTGCGGCAGACGGTGTACGATAGAGAGTTGTTGTGTATTCACGTGGTTTCCCCGGAAGCAAAAGGCTTCACAATAAATTTACATCAATATTAACACACTGTTGACAAATAGTCCTGCTCAGACGCAGAAAACGTTTACAGCCGCGGCGGCCCAGGGTTAAGCGCTTATATTCCAGCGTGTTATTTTTTAACCCGGCAAGCCGATTGGCGCTATATGTACCCGTTTCTGTGATCCAAAACAACTTTTTTATCGCAACAATGCGACTTTTTACACTAATTGATTTTACATAAAGGAAACAAATCGCAGAACCCTGAAGCCCATTGCGGTTGACGTGCATCAAGAAAGGGGCGATTTCGCCCCTGAAAATGTGACCTAGCGTGCGATTTTTCGCCGGCGGGAAGCGTAAAGGGAGAAGAAAATAGAGCTGGTGGCGCAGAAGGCGATGGAGATCAGCATCGGCCAGGCGGTGGTAAAGGTGGCCATCGACAGCAGCGCGCCGATAATCGCCCCGATACCAAAGCGGAAAGTCCCCGCCAGCGACGAAGCGGTGCCCGCCATATGCGGAAACTCATCGAGGATCACCGCCATAGCGTTCGACGACACCATCGATACGCAGCCAACGAAGGCAGCCACGCCGATGACCAGCGACCAGAAGCCGACGTCGAGCAGGGCGCAAACCACCATCCACACCGCCATGGCAAACTGGATCCACAGCCCGGCGCGGAACATGCGCAACGCCCCTACCCGCCGCACAAACCGGCTGTTGAACATGGTCATCAGGAACAGAAAGACAATGTTCAGCGCAAAATAGTAGCCAAAGTGCTGAGGCGCGACGTGGTTAATATTGATATAGACGAAAGGCCCGGCGCTAAGAAAAGAGAACATGCCCGCGAAGCTGAAGCCGCTCGCCAGCATATAGCTCAGGACCCGCTTATGGCGGAACAGGGTGGCAAAGTTACCCATCGTGGTGCGCAGGTGGAACGGCTGACGCCTTTCAGCCGGCAGCGTTTCGCGGATAAACAGGCCGATCATCAGCGACGCCAGCAGGGCCGCCAGGGCGAGGATCCAGAAGATGGCATGCCAGCTGAACCAGACCAGCACCGCCCCGCCGACCATCGGCGCCACCAGCGGCGCAATGGTCGTCACCAGCATGACAAACGACATCATCCGCGAAAACTCATCTTTCGGATAGATATCGCGCATCAGGGCGTTGATCACCACGCTGGCCGCCGCGGCCGCCAGACCGTGGAAGAAGCGCATGGCGATCAGCATCTCGATGGTCTGCGACAGGGCGCAGGCCACCGCCGCCGCGGCGAAGACCAGCGTTCCGCCGAGGATCACCGGCTTGCGGCCGAGGCTGTCAGCCATCGGACCGTACAGCAGCTGCCCCAGCGCAAAGCCGAGGATATAGGTGCTGAGAGTCATCTGCGCGCTGCCGTCCGGCACGTGGTACTGGGCAGCGATCACCGGCAGGGCCGGGAGATACATATCGATCGACAGCGGCATCAGCATGGCCAGCAGGCCAAGGATAAAGACAATCCCCAGAGACGAATTTTGCTTCAGCGTCACGTTTTGCTCCGTGGCTGCGGGGCGCCCACGCTGGCGATTTCCGCTTCCGTCAGCGGACGATATTCACCCGGCGCCAGAGATTCATCCAGTAGGATGTCGCCGATGCGTTCCCGATGCAGGCCAACCACGTGGTTGCCCACGGCGGCGAACATGCGTTTCACCTGATGGTAGCGGCCTTCGCTAATGGTGAGGCGCACTTCGGTCGGAGTGATAACTTCCAGCACCGCCGGTTTGGTGAGATCTTTTTCGTTATGCAGCTGGACGCCTTTGGCAAACAGCTCCGCGGTCCCTTCCGCCAGCGGGCTTTCCAGCGCCACCAGATAGGTTTTTTCACAGTGGTGTCGCGGCGAGGTAATGCGGTGCGACCATTGGCCGTCATCGGTCATCAGCACCAGTCCGGTGGTGTCGATATCCAGCCGACCGGCGGCATGCAGCTTATGCGCCACCGGCTCGTCGAGGAAATAGAGGATAGTCGGATGATCGGGATCGTCGGTGGAACAGACGTACCCCTGCGGCTTGTTGAGCATAAAATAGCGCGGGCCGTTCTGCTGGGTCAGCGTGTTCCCGTCATACTCCACCTCGTGCTCCGGCTGAAGCTTAAAGGAAGCATCTTTTACAATGTCGCCGTCCACGGTAACGCGGCTGCCGCGGATTTCACGCCCGGCAATAGCCCGGCTGACGCCAAGCTGCTGAGCGATAAACTTATCAAGTCGCATGAGATTTTTTTAGCCTGTCAAAGTGCTGGAGCGGGCAAATCGCCCGAAAAAGAAGAAATTCACTGGCTAGTATAACGGGCTCTTAACACCACTCAAGGGAAAAGATTCATGGCATACTATTCGCGAGTTAATTAGCCCCGTGAATTCATGACTTTTACATTACGTCCCTACCAACAAGAAGCCGTCGATGCCACCCTCGCCTGGTTTCGTCGCCATACCGAGCCGGCGGCGATTGTCCTGCCCACCGGCGCGGGCAAAAGCCTGGTGATCGCCGAGCTTGCCCGACTGGCCCGCGGCCGCGTGCTGGTGCTGGCCCACGTCAAAGAGCTGGTGGCGCAGAATCATGCTAAATACTGCGCCCTTGGCCTCGAGGCGGATATCTTTGCCGCCGGACTGCAGCGTAAAGAGAGCCACGGCAAAGTGGTGTTCGGCAGCGTGCAGTCGGTGGCGCGCAATCTGGCGCAATTTCGCAGCGAGTTTTCGCTGCTGATCGTCGATGAATGCCACCGCATCAGCGATGATGACGACAGCCAGTATCAGCAGATCATCAGTCACCTGCGGCAGGTCAACCCGCAGCTCCGGCTGCTCGGCCTGACGGCGACCCCGTTTCGCCTCGGCAAGGGGTGGATCTATCAGTTCCACTACCACGGGATGGTGCGTGGCGATGAAAAAGCGCTGTTCCGCGACTGCATCTATGAGCTGCCGCTGCGCTATATGATTAAGCACGGCTACCTGACGCCGCCGGAACGCCTCGATATGCCGGTGGTACAGTACGATTTCAGCCGCCTGCAGGCGCAAAGCAACGGCCTGTTCAGCGAGGCCGATCTTAATCACGAACTGAAAAAACAGCAGCGCATTACACCGCATATCGTCAGCCAGATCGTGGAGTTCGCCGAAAGCCGCAAAGGGGTGATGATCTTCGCCGCCACCGTGGAGCACGCCCGGGAAGTGACCGGCCTGCTGCCGGCAGGCCAGGCGGCGCTGATCACCGGGGAAACCCCGGGTCCGGAACGAGATCGCATCATCGAGGCGTTTAAAGCGCAGGCGTATCGCTATCTGGTGAACGTCGCGGTGCTGACCACCGGCTTCGACGCCCCGCACGTCGACCTGATCGCCATCCTCCGCCCCACCGAGTCGGTGAGTCTTTACCAACAGATCGTTGGCCGCGGCCTGCGCCTGGCGCCGGGAAAAACCGACTGCCTGATCCTCGACTACGCCGGCAACCCGCACGACCTGTACGCCCCGGAAGTGGGAACGCCGAAGGGTAAAAGCGACAACGTGCCGGTGCAGGTCTTCTGCCCGGCCTGCGGCTTCGCCAATACCTTCTGGGGCAAAACCACCGCCGACGGCACCTTGATTGAGCATTTTGGCCGCCGCTGCCAGGGGTGGTTCGAAGATGACGACGGCCACCGCGAACAGTGCGACTTCCGCTTTCGTTTCAAAAACTGCCCGCAGTGCAACGCGGAAAACGATATCGCCGCCCGCCGCTGCCGGGAGTGCGACACCATTCTGGTTGACCCGGACGACATGCTGAAGGCGGCGCTGAAGCTGAAGGACGCGCTGGTGCTGCGCTGTAGCGGCATGGCCCTGCAGCACGGTAGCGACGAGAAAGGCCCGTGGCTGAAAATCACCTACTACGATGAGGACGGCGCCGACGTCAGTGAGCGCTTCCGTCTGCAAACGCCCGCCCAGCGTACCGCCTTTGAGCAGTTGTTTATCCGCCCGCATACCCGCACGCCGGGCGTGCCGCTGCGCTGGATAACGCCGGCGGATATCGTGGCCCAGCAGACGCTGCTGCGCCATCCGGACTTTGTCGTCGCCCGCATGAAAGGCCAGTACTGGCAGGTGCGGGAAAAAGTGTTCGATTATCAGGGGCGTTTTCGCCGCGCCAACGAGCTGCGTTAATCACCCGAAAGCTGAGGTTTTGATTGCCCGGGTGTCGTTTGGCGGCTATAATGCCGCCCGCTTTTGCATTCGCAAAGCAGATAATCCGCCTGTTGCTGGGTCGCCTGTAGCAGGCTTTATATATAGAGAGACATCAATGTTTACTATCAACGCAGAAGTACGTAAAGAGCAGGGTAAGGGTGCGAGCCGCCGCCTGCGCGCAGCTAACAAGTTCCCGGCAATCATCTACGGTGGCGAAGCTGCTCCGGTTGCTATCGAACTGGACCACGACAAAGTATGGAACATGCAGAGCAAAGCTGAGTTTTACGGCGAAGTTCTGACCGTCGTTGTTGATGGCAAAGAAGAAAAAGTCAAAGTTCAGGCTGTTCAGCGCCACGCGTTCAAGCCGAAACTGACTCACATCGACTTCGTTCGCGCGTAATCGCCGATAGCAAGTTGTATGGCAAGCGCCCCGGGGTCTTCGGCTCCGGGGCGTTTTGTTATCCGCGCCGCCAAAGCGCCGGCGCCTCGTCCACGATGTCGCTCAGCAGCCGGTGCTTATTCATTCCGGGCAGCCAGAGCATCACCATGGTGACGTTCAGCCCCTGACTGCCGACCTCCGTCGCGATTTCACCGACTCCCTGCCACTCGCCTGGCCGCAAATGGTCCGGTAAAAACCCCCAGCCCCTCCCCTGCTCCATCGCATGGCGCAGCAGGGTAATTTCGTTCATATACAGCGTATGGCCGGAGATCTGCAGCCGGCGGGCAATCTGATCGTCGCTGCGCCGGTGCATCACCAGCTGCGGCGTTAACGAGAGATTGAGCAGCGTCAGCGGCCGCGCGGCATCCCGGAACAGGCGGTCCGCCGCGTAGAAACGCAGATCCACGGTGCCGAGCGCCCGCCACTCCATTTCGCTGCCCAGCGTGCGGTTGTTGGCCTGGCACATCGCCATATCCGCCACGCCATCGCTCAGCGCCTGCTCGGCTTCGCGCCGCGAGGCGCTCCAGCAGCTTAACCGGATCTGCCGCCGGGCCAGCGTATCGGCCAGTGCGCAGAGAAAATCACGTGGGATAAAGGGATCGTATACCAGACGCAGCGCCTGCCCGGCGGTTTGCGGCAGCGTTTGCGCAAAAGACTCGAAAGCCTGCGCCTGGCGCAACAGCAGATGCGCCTGACGAAAAAGCTGCTCCCCTTCGGCGGTTAAGGTCAGGGTACGCCCTTCCCGGCTGAACAGCCGATAGCCCAGCGCATCTTCCAGATAGTCCAGCAGATCGCGCAGCGTGGTTCGGTCTTTACCTAACCGAATGGCCGCCCGCGACAGGCTACCAGTCTCGGCGATGGTGGCGAATGCTTCAATCTGCGCGAAAGAATACTGCAGGGTTTTCATCCTTCTCTCCCTTGCGGGGGAAAATCCCCCCTTTACTGATTTTAGCCGCCGCGCGCCGATTTATATACTGCGATGCGAATCTATGGCAAACGAGGAAAGGATGATGATAAGAAAACCACTGGCCCTGGCGTTAATCCTGGCGGCGCTGCCGGCCGCGGCAATGGCACAACGCTGCGGCGACCTGACGCTGGATGTCTGCCCAACGCCTTACGACCAAACGCTACCCGCCGCCAAAGATATGCTCAGCTGGGATCAGACTTCACGCGTGATTGGCTTTCGAAATGACTATCGCAACTATGCCGGCGATGTTTTCCGCCACGGCGCCTCGGCGCCGCTGGAACGCGCTGAAAAACAATTGACCGATGCCCGCTATACCCTCAACGGCCACACCTGGACCCTGCAGGATTACCTGAAGCGCGAGAACGTCAGCGGTATGCTGGTGCTGAAAGACGGCAAAGTCGCCTGGAAATATCTTGGCGACGGCAACACCGATACCACCCTGTGGACCTCACGCTCGGTGGGAAAATCGGTGGTCTCGACGCTGGTGGGCATCGCCATTCAGCAGGGTAAGATCCACTCCCTTGATGATCTGATTACCGTTTATGAACCCGAACTGAAAGGCACCGCCTGGGACGGCGTGACGCTGAAGCAGTTGATGCAGCACACCAGCGGTGTGGAATGGAATGAAGACTACACCGACCCGCAGTCGCACTTCGCCCGCCTGACCCAGTGCGAGGCGCAGCCCGGGGCCTATGCCTGCGTGCGCAAGATCGTCACCGGCCTGGCGCGCCAGCATCCGGCGGGGGAGCAGTGGTCCTACTCTTCCGGCGGCGCCTGGCTGTTGGGCGATATCCTGGAGCGCGCCACCGGTATGTCTCTGGCCGCCTGGCTTGAGCAGTCGCTGTGGCGGCCCGCCGGGATGGCCCACGACGGCGTATGGCATGCTTATCAGCAAGGGAAGCACGATGTCGGCGCCCACGGTTTTAACGCCACCCTTGAAGACTGGGGCCGCTTCGGCGAATTCGTCGCCCGCGATGGTCGGTTAAGCAACGGCAAACAGCTGGTGCCGGCGAGCTGGTTCGATCAGGCCGCAAGCTGGACCACTGCGCTAAACTCGGTCTCGGCGGCGCATCCGCAAGGTATCTACGGCTATCAGTGGTGGAATAACGCCATTCCGGCGAATGCGCAAAACGTCCAGCCGACGCCGCAGGAAGGGCTGAAAGACTCGCTGTGGGCGCTGGGGATCTACGGCCAGGTGATCATGGTGAACCGCGCGGAACACCTGGTGATCGTCCAGTGGTCGACCTGGCCGCAGGCGGAACCCTCCTTTAACGCCCAGCCGTTGGAAGCGGCGCTGATGTACAGCGCCATTGCCCGCGAGCTGCGTTAACCCTCCCTGCTCCTTGCCGCTCAGCCGGCGAGGAGCGTGTCGGCATTCAGCGCCAGGTGCTGCAGAAGGATAATGGTTTTGGCATCCATGATCTCGCCATCGCGAATGGCCTGCAGCGCCCGCGCCAGGGGCCACTCCAGCACTTCAATGTCCTCACCTTCCGCCGCCAGCCCGCCGCCGTCTCCCTGCCGGTCATCGGCCTGATATTCGGCGATAAAAAAGTAGAGTTTTTCGGTGACAGATCCGGGGCTCATAAAGACGGTGAAGAGGGGCTCGATGCGCGTCACCCGAAAGCCGGTCTCCTCTTCCGCTTCGGCAACGATCCGCGCCTCCGGCGAGGCGTTATCCAACAGCCCGGCCGCCGCTTCAATGAGATATCCGTCGTGACCGTGAGTAAACACCGGAAAACGGAACTGACGGGTCAGGACCACCGTCCGCTTTTCCCGTCTGTAGAGTAAAATGACCGCGCCGTTGCCGCGATCGTAGGCCTCGCGGCTCTGCTCCTGCCAGCGTCCGTCCCGGCGCTGCAGTTCGAAGGTATATTTTTTCAGCGTGTACCAGTTATCAGAGAGCAGCGTCTCGCGAACGTGACGGACGTGCGGTGCGTGAGTTTGCATGTTATATCCCCTTTCAGATGACAGCAGGCACCATAACATGCATAATCGTGCATAAACAAGATCACTCGTGAAGGAAAAATCATGCTCGCCAGTCAACGAAAACAGCAAATCCTGCAGATCCTTGCGGAGGAAAAACAGGTGATGTCCGGGGAGCTGAGCCAACGGTTTAACGTCTCTGAGGACTCCATTCGCCGCGATCTGCGCGAGCTGGCGGCGGAAGGAAAACTGCAGCGAGTCCACGGCGGGGCGCTGCCGGTCTCCGCTGCCATCGCCCCTATTGAAACACGCAAAAGCGTGCAAATCGCCTCCAAGCAGGCGGTGGCGCGCGCTGCCGCCGGCCTGATCCAGCCTGGACAGGTGGTGATTGTCGATGGCGGCACCACCACCGCGGCGATGATCGGCTTATTACCCGCCGACCTCAGCTGCACGGTGGTCACTCACAGCCCCGGCATCGCCGTGGCGCTGGTCGATCACCCGCGAATCGAGGTGATCCTGCTCGGCGGCAAAGTGTTTAAGCATTCGGTTGTCGCCGTCGGCCCTGAAACGCTGGAAGCAATGGCGCGGATCAACGCCGATGTGTTCTTTATGGGGGTGACCGGCGTCCACCCGCGAGCGGGTTTTACCACCGGTGATTATGAAGAGGCAGGCATCAAGCGCGCGCTGGCGGCCAGGGCCGCGGAAACCGTGGTGATGGCCTCCCGGGAAAAGCTCAACGCCGCGTCGGCCTTTGCCATCGGCGAGCTGAACCTCGCCAGTACGCTTATCGTCGATGGGGAGCCCGACGCCGCGCTGCGCCAGCGGCTGGTGCAGAGCGGCGTGGAGATCGTCCCCGTTCAGCGGTCGCGCTGACGGGGCGTGGCGCTTAGTTGCCGCCGGACGTCCGGCGCTGCAGCTGGTCGCGCAGGTTCGGCGGGGTGCCCTTAATGGTCAGGGTATCGGTGGCGGGATCCCAGAATACGCGTTCGCCCAGCAGCATCGCGTCGAAGTTAATGGTCAAACCGCCGCCGCTGCCGGCAAACTTGGTCAGTTGACGTAAGGTGCTGCGATCCGCCGGGAAGCTCTCTTCCAGCTCGTAGCCCTGCTCGGCGGTGAATTCCTGGAAGCTCTTTTCGCTGACGCCGGCAAGCTCTTTGGACAGCGACTCCAGCTCAATCTCTTCCCCGGCCTGCAGCTGTTCATTGCAGTAAGCATAGACCTGCTGACGCACATTCTGTCGCTCGGATTTATCAAGCTGCGCGTCGGCGGCAAAGTCATCCACCGCCTGCAGCAGGCCGCGGTTCTGCGCTTTGGCGTTGAGACCTTCGCTGGCGCCGAGGAAATCCATGAAGAAATCGGCCACTTTGCGCCCCACCCGCCCTTTCAGGAAGGTCAGGTAGCGGGTCGACTCCGGGTTGGTTTCCCACTCGGTCAGATCGATGCGCGCGACGATATCGGCATGGTTAATATCCAGATAATGGGTCGAGCGGATATCCAGCTCTTCGTTGACGCGCATGCTGCTCAGGTTATTGAGCACCGCCACCAGCAGATACTCGACCGCCAGGTAACGATACTGACAGAAGAGGACAATGCCCCCTTCGGCGAACGGGTATTTCGCCAGCTCATCGCGCAGGCGGCCGGTCGCCGCACGGCTGAACGCCAGAAACTCCTCTTCCCCCTGACGCTGCAGGCGCAGCGCCTGCGCCAGTTCGCTCTCTTCATTGAACAAGCCATAGGCTTTGCTTTTGGCGCTATAAACCCGGTGCAGTTCAGCCATCATCTCGACGACCGTCGCATTCGGCTCCAGCAGTGACTCGCGCAGCACCAGCTCCAGATTTTGTTCATCACGTTTGATTAACTGATGCAGGGCAATCTGGTCGATATCCAGACTCATGTTAAACTCTCCTTTTAGACCGGGCGGTATTCAACCACCGCCGGGTTGCCGACGCAACTGGCGCCACACATTTCGACGTCATGACTGACGATCGGTGCGCTTTTGCGCCGCGGCGAAAAAATGCGGAAAAAAAGCTGCTGCTACGGTAATATGTTGCCCTTTCACGAACAAACAGATTTTGAGTTTATGCCGCAAATTTCCCGCTATAGCGATCAACAGGTCGAACAGTTGCTCAGCGAGCTGACGAACGTCCTGGAATCACACAAAGCCCCGGTTGACCTTTCACTGATGGTGTTAGGCAATATGGTGACCAACCTGATCAACAGTAGCGTCGCGCCGGCGCAGCGTCAGGCCATCGCCCGTTCTTTCGCGCAGGCTTTGCAATCTTCGATTAACGACGATCCAGCGCATTAAGGATAACAGCAACAGTATATGGTGACTCTACGTCAGCCCTACCGAGAAAAAGTCTCCCAGATGGTTAGCTGGGGGCACTGGTTCGCCCTGTTCAACATGTTGTTGGCCATGGTGCTCGGCAGCCGCTACCTTTTTGTCGCCGACTGGCCGACGACGCTTGCCGGACGACTCTTTTCGTACGTCAGTCTCGTCGGGCACTTCAGCTTCCTGGTGTTTACCAGCTATGTGCTGATCCTCTTTCCGTTGACCTTTATCGTGGTCTCGCAGCGCCTGATGCGCTTCCTGTCGGTGATCCTTGCCACCGCCGGGATGACGCTGCTGCTGATAGACAGCGAGGTCTTTACCCGCTTTCATCTTCATTTAAACCCGGTGGTCTGGGAGCTGGTCATCAACCCTGACCAGAATGAGATGGCGCGCGACTGGCAGCTGATGTTTATCAGCGTCCCGGTCATCTTTTTGATTGAAATGCTCTTCGCCACCTGGAGCTGGCAAAAGCTGCGCAGCCTGACGCGTCGCCGCCATTATGCCCGCCCGGTCGCCTGGTTCTTCTTTTTGTCGTTCATCAGCAGCCACCTGGTCTATATATGGGCGGATGCCAATTTTTATCGCCCGATCACCATGCAGCGAGCGAATCTACCGCTTTCTTATCCGATGACCGCCCGTCGTTTCCTTGAGAAACATGGCCTGCTCGACGCCCAGGATTATCAGCGTCGCCTGGTGGAGCAAGGGGCGCCGGAGGCGGTATCGGTCCAGTATCCGCTCAGTAACCTGCGCTACCGCGACCTCGGTGCGGGCTATAACGTGCTACTGATCACCGTCGACAACCTGAACTACTCGCGGTTTGAAAAAACGATGCCGGCGCTGGCGGCGTTTGCCAAAGAAAACGTGAACTTTACCCAGCATATGAGCTCGGGCAATACCGCCGACAGCGGCCTGTTTGGCCTGTTCTACGGCATTTCGCCAGGCTATATGGACGGTGTCCTCTCGGCGCGTATTCCCGCGGCGCTGATCACCGCTCTCAACCAGCAGGGCTACCAGCTGGGCCTGTTCTCTTCCGATGGGTTTAGCAGCCCGCTGTATCGCCAGGCGCTGCTCTCCGACTTCTCGCTGCCGAGCGCGAAGACCCAGAGCGACGAGCAGACCGCCAATCAGTGGATCGGCTGGCTGGACCGTTACGCGCAGGATGAGAATCGCTGGTTCTCGTGGGTCTCGCTCAATGGCACCACCCTCGACGATACGCAGCAGCAGGGCTTTGTCCGCCGTTATAGCAAGGCGGCAGGCGACGTTGATGCCCAGATCGATCGGGTGCTGACCGCGCTGCGCGAAGCCGGCAAGCTCGATAATACGGTGGTCATTATCACCGGCGGCCACGGCAAGCCGCTTAACGTCAAACACGACCCGTTCGACTGGTCGCGCGAGCAGCTGCAGGTGCCGCTGGTTATTCACTGGCCGGGCACGCCGGCCCAGGAAATTGCCACCCTGACCGATAACAAAGATGTGATGACCACGCTGATGCAGCGCCTGCTTCACGTGTCGACGCCGGCCAATGAGTATTCGCAGGGGGAAGATCTGTTCAGCGCCGCGCGGCGTCGGAACTGGGTCACCGCGGCCAACGGCGATACGCTGGCGATTACCACCCCGACTATCACCGTGGTCCTCAACCATAACGGCACCTATACCACCTGGAGCCGCGACGGTGAGAAAATCAAAGATCAGAAACCGCAGCTCAGCCTGTTGCTGCAGGTCCTGACCGATGAAAAACGCTTTATCGCTAACTGATTGATTAATTATGAATCAATCGCGCGCGACCCGCTTGCATTCGCCTGGGGAACGGGTAATATTGTTCCCCACGCGTCGGCACGTAGCGCAGCCTGGTAGCGCACCGTCATGGGGTGTCGGGGGTCGGAGGTTCAAATCCTCTCGTGCCGACCAAAAATCCCTGAGAAACCAGCCTTTTAAGGCTGGTTTTTTTATGCCCCTCTTTTACGCCTGTTCTCCCCAGCTCGTTGAATTTGTGCCCTTTCCGCGCCACAGCGTATAGAGTACGACTATCCTGATGGTAAATTACGTCGTAGCATCTATTATTCGACCGTATGACTCATAAGCAGGAGCGGATGACATGAGAGTTAATGGACTTACCAAAGGATTTTTCATCCTTATCGTCTTCATTGTAACCCTGGCCTTTTTTGATGTTCTCTCACCCTATTATTCCGCCATCCTCTGGGCCGCCATCCTCGCGGTGATTTTCAATCCGGTCAAAAACAAGATGCGCACCCGCCTCGGCGAACGTAACGGCCTTGCGGCGCTGATGACCATCGTCATTATCTGCCTTATCGTGTTCACGCCGCTGGCGATTATCCTGTCGTCACTGGCCTACGAGCTGAACGTGGTGTACAGCAAACTGCAGCATAACGATACCCAGTTCCCGACGGTGGTCGCCAGCCTGATCGCCCACCTCCCCGGCTGGGCCAGAAGCTTCCTCGCCGAACATAACCTGGATAGCGCGCAGCAGATCCAGCAGCAGCTCTCCGATGTCGCCCTGAAAGGCGGCCAGTATCTGGCCGGCAGCGCGTTTCTGATTGGTAAAGGCACCTTTGGCTTCACCGTCAGCTTCGGCATTATGCTCTACCTGCTGTTCTTCCTGCTGAAGGATGGCCCTCACCTGGTGCTGTTGATCCTCGAATCTCTGCCGTTATCCAGTTACGTGAAGCAGCACCTGTTCGCTAAGTTCGCCGCGGTGGCCCGCGCCACGGTAAAAGGCACCGTCGCCGTGGCGCTGGCGCAGGGGGCGCTGGGCGGCTTTGCCTTCTGGATCGCCGGTCTGGACGGCAGCATTCTCTGGGGCGCGCTGATGGCGTTCCTGTCGCTTATCCCGGCGGTAGGCTCGGCCATTATCTGGGTGCCGGCGGCGATTTACCTTTTTGCCACCGGCCAGCTGTGGCAGGGCGCCTTTATTGTCGGCTTCTTTGTCATTGTGATTGGCCTGGTGGACAACATTCTGCGTCCGCTGCTGGTGGGCAAGGATACCAAAATGCCGGACTACCTGATCCTGATCGCCACGCTGGGCGGCATGGAGATCTACGGTATTAACGGCTTTGTTATCGGCCCGCTGATCGCCGCCTTGTTTATCGCCTGCTGGAATTTGCTGTCGGGGCGGGAACACGCTGGCAACACCGATGAAATCGATGAAGAATTTATTGAGGAAGCGAAAAATAGCCGTAATGAATAATTTCACCGGCTGGCCTCTGGCGGCCTGCCAGCGCCCCTGTTGCGCTCTGGGCGGCCGATGTCTTACCAGTAGATAACACTATTCATTTTGCAAAAATTGGTAAATAAATCTTAACATTTAGCAAAGTGATGATAGGCTATCTCTGTCAGGAACGAAAATAAAGGATGATCAACCGTGAAAAAAATCACTACGCTAGCCGTTTCTCTGCTGACCGCCGCCTGCATGTCTGCCGGCGCCCTGGCCGCAGACCAGCCGCTGGAAAAAGTCGCGCCGTTCCCGAAAGCGGAAAAAGGCATGAAGCGTCAGGTTATTCAGCTGCCGCAGCAGCAGGATGAATCGGCGCTGAAGGTTGAGCTGATGATCGGCCAGACGCTGGAAGTTGACTGCAACCACCATCGTCTTGGCGGGGAGCTGGAAAGCAAAACCCTGGAAGGCTGGGGTTATGACTACTATGTTTTTGATAAGCTGAGCGGCCCGGTATCCACCATGATGGCCTGCCCGGACGGCAAGAAAACGAAGAAATTTGTGACTGCCGGCCTCGGCGATGACGCCATGCTGCGCTACAACAGCAAGCTGCCGATCGTCGTCTACACGCCGACCAATGTCGATGTGAAATATCGCATCTGGCGCGCTGAGGAGACTATCGGTAACGCCGAGGTCCGCTAAGGCGCGCCATTAAAACGGCAATAAAAAAACGGCAGCCCGCAGGCTGCCGTTTTTGTCAGAGCGCGATATCCGCTATCGGCTTGCCGCCGCTCAGCGGCTTCAGCTCCGCCTGCGGGGCTTCATCCATCGCCGCGGCTGGCTCATATTTCAGCTCCAGCACTTCACTGGTCCACGCCAGCGCTTTCTCAATCTCCGCCGGGTTGCCATCAAGGCGAATACCGTAGGTCGGGATGATCGCCTTCAGCCTGGCCTGCCATTCCGGCGAATTAACTTTGTCCTTAAACACTTTTTCCATCAGCTGCAGCATGATAGGCGCCGCGGTGGAGGCGCCTGGCGATGCGCCGAGCAGCGCCGCGACGGTGCCTTCGTCATCGCTGACCACTTCGGTGCCCAGGCGGAGTACCCCGCCCTTCTTCGCATCGCGCTTGATGATCTGCACGCGCTGACCGGCCTGCCACAACCGCCAGTCCTCTTTCCGCGCTTCCGGATAGTATTCGCACAGCGCGGCCAGACGATCTTTGTCTTTCTGCATCACCTGGCTAATCAGATATTTCACCAGATCGAAGTTGTCCAGGCCGACGTTGAGCATCGGCAGGATATTCGAGGTATTGGTCGAGGCCAGCAGATCCCACAGCGAACCGTTCTTCAGGAAGCGGGTCGAGAAGGTCGCAAACGGCCCGAACAGCACCACGCGTTTACCGTCGATAATACGGGTATCGATATGCGGCACCGACATCGGCGGCGCGCCCACTTCGGCCTGGCCGTATACCTTCGCCAGATGGTGGTTTACCACCTCCGGATTTTCGCAGACCAGGAACTGGCCGCCGACCGGAAAGCCCGCATACTCTTTGGCCTGCGGAATGCCGGTTTCCTGCAGCAGGGTCAGCGCCGCGCCGCCGGCGCCGATAAAGATAAATTTGGCTTTAATAACCCGCTTCTGACGACGGTTGTCGGCATCCGCCAGGGTGACCGTCCAGCTCTTGTCGGCGTTGCGCTTGAAGCGACGCACCACGGTGCCCAACTGGAGGGAGAAATTATCATGCTTTTGCAGGCTGGCGATCAGCTGGCGGGTGATTTCGCCATAGTTGACGTCGGTTCCCACTTCCGTACGGGTGGCGGCCACTTTTTGCAGCGGGTCGCGACCTTCCATCACCAGCGGCGCCCAGGCTTTGATCTGCTGATGGTCTTCAGAGTAACGAATGCCGCGGAACAGTTCGCTCTGCTGCAGAGCCGCATAGCGCGCGCGCAGGAAGTTGACGTTATCTTCGCCCCACACAAAGCTCATGTGCGGCACGCTGTTAATGAATGATTTTGGTTTGTTCAGGACGCCGCGCGTCACCTGATGCGCCCAGAACTGACGCGAGATGTGGAAGGCTTCGTTGATGTCGACCGCTTTGTCGATATTGATGCCGTTGGCGGTCTGCGGCGTGTAGTTCAGCTCCATCAGCGCCGCGTGGCCGGTCCCCGCATTGTTCCACCCGTTTGAGCTCTCTTCCGCCACGCTGGACATCTGCTCAACCATGGTAATAGACCAGTCTGGCTCAAGCTCCTGCAGCCAGGTTCCCAGTGTGGCGCTCATAATGCCGCCGCCAATCAACAATACATCCGTCTCTTGCTCATGGCGGGTGTTGGTCCGAGTGCTGTTGGGACCAACCGCCTGTGAGCGTGGTACGGCCATCTTTTTATTCATCGGATTTGAGCCTTACTTTACTCGCTGTTTTTATTTAGCGCAGGTGATACGATTCTCACCCCTCACGTTACCACCGAAGCTCAAAAATTTAAATATTGTTTAAATTTTAAGTTCTGTTTTGAGATCCGTTATAAAAATGTTTAATAAATGTATACAGCAAATCACTTTTTGTACTGGTGCGCTGGTAGATTCCGCGCTATCATCCCTGGTTTTGTGACAGACCGCACGGAAGCAGGGTCTGACACCGCTCCTCCTTTTTTTATAAGCTGCGAACTTTTTTTATGCCTCCAGTTTCTGACTCCGCCGCTTCCGGCAACCTGCGCACCATCCTCCGTTCTCCGTCGCTGCTGACGCGCGAAGCCCTGGCCGGCGTGCTCACCGCCCTGGCGTTAATCCCGGAAGTGATTTCGTTTTCTGTCATCGCCGGCGTTGACCCGCAGGTGAGCCTGATTGCTTCCGTGGTGCTCTGTCTGGCGATGTCGCTACTCGGCGGACGCCCGGCGATGGTCACCGCGGCCGCGGGCTCAGTAGCGCTGGTCATTGGCCCGATGGTGCATCAGCACGGCGTGGGTTACATTCTGCCAGCCGTCATTCTGGCGGGTATTATTCAAATTTTGTTTGGTCTGTGCGGCATGGCGCGCCTGATGCGCTTTATCCCCCCGGCGGTGATGACCGGGTTCGTCAACGCCCTCGGGATCCTGATTTTCTTTGCCCAGGTGCCGCACTTCTGGAGCCGTCAGCCGCTCATCGTCGGCCTGTTTATCCTCACGCTGCTTATCGTCCTGTGGGCGCCGCGCTTTATTAAGGCTATCCCGGCGCCGCTGATCGCCATCGTCGCGCTCACTCTCTATACCGTCACCACCGGCCAGCTGCTGCCGACCGTCGGCGATGAAGGCTCGATGAGCGGCGGCCTGCCGGGATTCACCGCCCTGACCGTTCCCCTCAATCTTGCCACGCTGCAGATTATCTGGCCGTGCGCCCTCAGCATCGCCTTTGTCGGCCTGATGGAGTCTTTGCTGACGGCTAAGCTGGTGGATGACCTGACCCATACGCCGTCGAATAAATCGCGGGAGAGCGCCGGGCTGGGTATCGCCAACATCCTCGCCGGCTGTTATGGCGGTATCGCGGGCTGCGCGATGATCGGCCAGACCATCGTTAACGTGGAAATGGGCAAAGCCCGCAGCCGTCTCTCTACGGCGATCGCCGGTCTGGTGCTGCTCCTGCTGGTGACAGCGCTCAGCCAGGTGATGGCGAAGATCCCGATGGCGGTCCTGGCCGGGGTGATGGTGATCGTGGCGGTGAAGACCTTTAGCTGGCACAGCATTCGCCCGGGCGAGCTGGCGCGCAATCCGTGGCCGGAAACGCTGGTGATGCTGGTGACCGTCGCCGCGACGGTGGGAACCAGCAATCTGGCGATTGGCGTGCTGGCGGGGATCGCCGCGATGGCGATCATCCCCCGCCGCCTGCGGGCAAAAGCGCAGGCTACATCAGAAACAGCGTCGCCAGCCCCAGAAAAATAAAGAAGCCGCCGGTGTCGGTGATAGCGGTGATCATCACGCTGGAGCCGACCGCCGGGTCGCGCCCCAGCTTCACCATGACCATCGGGATTATGACGCCCATCATCGCCGCCATCAGCAGGTTGAGCATCATGGCCAGCGTCATCACTCCGCCAAGCTGCGGATCGTCATACAGCCACCAGGTGATGCCCCCCATGATCCCGCCCCACACCAGGCCATTAATCAGCGCAACGCCCATTTCACGCAGGATCAGGAAGGTAAAGCTGCCGGGCTGGATCTGCTGCAGCGCCATCGCCCGGACGATCATGGTGATCGTCTGGTTGCCGGTATTGCCGCCGATCCCGGCGACGATCGGCATCAGCGAGGCCAGCGCCACCAGCTGAGAAATGGTGTGTTCGAAGCCGTCGATGACCCTGGAAGCGATAAACGCCGTACACAGGTTGACCGCCAGCCACGCCCAGCGCGTTTTCACCGCCTTGCTGACCGGAGCGAAGACATCTTCTTCATCGCTCAGACCGCCCATCCGCCGCAGATCGTTGTCGGTCTCTTCATAGACCACATCGACGATCTCATCGATGGTCAGACGGCCGATCAGCTTACCATCGGCATCGATAACGGCGGCGCTGAGCAAGTCATCACGTTCGAAGGTGCGCGCCACCTTCTCCGCCTCTTCGTGCGGCTGAAAGGTGACCGGATCGCCCTCCATCACCTCCCCCACCCGCTTCTGCGCATCGTTGAGCAGAATGGTCTGCAGCTCCAGCTCGCCGAGCAGCAGCTTATTGCGGGTGGTGACAAACAGTTTGTCGGTGTTCTCCGGCATTTTACCGAGACGCCGCAAATAGCGCTGGACCGCCGCCAGGGTGGCCTCCGGCCGCACCGTAATGACCTCAAACTCCATGATCGACCCGACGCTGTTGTCGGCGTAGCGCATGATCTGGCGAATACGGGCGCGCTTCTCGGCCGGCAGTGTCGCCAGCAACCGTCCGGTCAGGTTGCGCGGCAGATGCTGCAGCAGGTAAACCTGTTCATCGATATCCAGCGGCTGCATCGCCTGCAGCAGCTCGTGGTCGCTCATCTTATCGATGAGGTCGCCCCAGACGTTTTCTGAGGCTTCCAGCAGCACTTCGCCGCGTTTATCGTCGGGCACCTGGCACCACAGCGCGGTGCGGGCGTCATAGGGGAGCGCTTCCAGCGCATCGGCGAGATCCGGCGGCGGCAGATGCGAGACCAGGATTTCCACTTCGGCCAGGTCATCGGCGAGCGTACCTTCATCGTAACGTTCTGCCAGCGTCAGTTTGCCCAGCAGCGCAGAGGTCACCGCTTTATCGGTGCTCAAGAGCCAAATCAGACGGGCGCGCTCTTCGTCACGCAAGCGGGCGCTTTTTTTATGCAAAACGGACATCGGTCGGGCAATCCTTTTGAGAATAGTGAGCCGGCCTGCAGGCCGGAAGCCTTAAGCATAGCGCGAGGAGGGGGAAATAATAACCGTCAGCAATGTAGACGCTGAAAATTTCAGCGGCGCCCGGGCTTTCCCCGGGCGCGCAGCGTGAATCAGGCCGTGCGGGCCACCGCATCGCGGGAGGCCTGCGCCCGCTCTTCGCCGGTGAGCTCTGACAGCTGCCCGGCACGCATCTCCAGCAGGCGATCGGCGTGCTGGAAGTAGTGATCGTCATGGCTGATGGCGAACACGGTTTTCCCCATCTGCTTCATCAACGGCAGCAGGACCTGGTAGAACTCGCGGCGGAAATGCGGATCCTGATCCGCCGCCCATTCATCCAGCAGAATGATATCCCGGGACTCGGCCAGCGCCAGCAGGAGCGCCACGCGCTTCTTCTGCCCTTTCGACAGCCGCAGGTCACCGATCTTACCGTTTTCCAGCTGCAGCTTGTGGGCCATTTGCAGACGCTCCAGCCACGTTGCCACCAGCGCCGGATCGGCCTCCTCACCCTGCGGCCCGAGCAGACGGTCGAACAGCCAGACGTCGGTAAACACGGCGGAGAACAGTTTGCGGTACGCCTCCGGTTTATCCGCCGCCAGCGGCTGGCCGTCCACCAGAATCTGACCGGAAACCGGCTGATACAGGCCGGTCAGGAGCATCGCCAGGGTTGACTTGCCGCTGCCGTTGCCGCCGATCAGAAACACCAGTTCGCCGCGTTTTAGCGTCAGATTAAGCGGCCCTACCGCAAAGCGATGGTCCGGATAATGGAAAGTGACATCGCGCAGCTCCAGCGTCTGCCAGTCAGCCTGCGGCTGCGGCCGGGGGAAATCGGCCCGGTACGGGGCGAGGGAGAACTGGCGCAGCTTGTTGAACGCCACCTGGGCGCTCAGCAGCGTGGGCAGCGCGCCGACGGCGGAGAGCAGCGGCGTGCGCAAAAACAGCAGCGTCAGGGAGTAGGTCGCCGCCACGGCGGTATCGGCCCAGCCGAGGCTGTTGGCCATCCAGAACACCAGCCCGATGGCGCCAAGCATCATAATATTCGACCAGTTGACCGCGCTGAGATGGAAGGTATCGGCGCGAACGATGTGGTGCCGGTACTCACGGGCGTCCGGGAGGTAGAGCTGATTAAACACATACTCCGCGCGCTCGCGGTTGAGGGTCAGCTCTTTGCGCCCTTCCAGCACCGTCTGGTAGTCGTGATAGAGCTTATCTTCCGTTTCGCGCAGGCTGGCCATATGTCTGTAGACCCGCGACACCAGCACAAAACCGCCCCAGATGGTGAGCGCCATCCACAGGGCCGTCACCAGCATCATTTTTCCTGACAGCCAGGCCAGATAAGCGGCGGAGCCGAAGGTGAGAATGATCCCCTGCACCAGCTCAGGGAGGCGTACAAAGGCGATGGTAATATTGCGGATATCGCTGGTCAGCCCGGCAAGCAGCGACGCGCTGCCGATCTTCTCCACCTGTTCAATCTGGGTATCGAGGATGCGTTTCACAAACTCGCCGCGCAGGCGATAAACAAAATGGTGGCCGAGGGTGGTCAACGCCAGCTGCGAGCCCAGGGTCACCGCCATCAACAGCCCCAGCAGGCCAAGAAATTCCGGCAGCACCCGCAGCGAGGTATCGACAGTGGCGATCAGGCGCAGGTTAATAAAGGCGATTAAGCCGATACCCAGCGCGGCGCTGAGCAGGCTGAGGGCAATAACGCCCAGAAACGGCCAGCGATACTGGCGCCAGACGAGAGAAAGAAGTTCCATAACAGGCTATCCGGAAAAGCAAAACAGCCAGCAGTTTAAACGGCTCGCCGGTGACATCAAGAATAATTCTTATTTTAATCGCCGGGACGGCCCGCCTGCCGAAAGGTGAGGTTATATCGACAGTCTCCGGTCTCGGGATGATGGCCCGCTTTCAGCGGCTGAACGCCATGATAAAACAGGCGCGACTCCCCGCCCCAGACCACCACGTCGCCATGCTCCAGCAGCAGCCGCTGCAGCGGGTCGCTGCGCTGCATCCCGCCAAACTGAAAGATGGCCGGCACGCCCAACGAGACCGAGACGATCGGCGCCCGCAGATCCTGTTCATCTTTATCCTGATGCAACGACAGCTTTGCGCCGGGCTGGTAGCGGTTAATCAGACAGGCGTCGGGGGAAAAGCCCGGATAGCCGCCGGCCGCGGCTGCCGCCAGCGCCAGTTCACGGAATACGGCCGGCATCGGCGGCCAGGTGTGATGAGTTACCGGGTCGACCGGGGCGTAGAGGTAGCCGTGGCGATCGGTGGTCCAGCCCAGCCGGCCGCAGTTGGTCATCGCCACCGACATGGTGTACCCGCCCGGCGTGACCATCTGACGAAACGGCGACTGACGGGCGACGTCGGCAATCGCCTGCAGCAGCCCCGGAGCGCGCTCGCGGGCAAAGCGCCGAAGGACCACCGCGCCGGGGGCCAGCGGCTCCTGCCACGGTGGGGTATCGCTAAACAGATCGAGCATTACTCCTCCTCTCGTTGCGCCTCGCGCGCCAGCAGCTGCGCTTTTCGCGCGGTTCCCCAGCGATAACCGGACAGCGCGCCATTCTCACGCACCACCCGATGGCAGGGAACGATCACCGCCAGCGAATTCGCCGCGCAGGCGCCGGCCACGGCTCTTACCGCCCGCGGCTGGCCAATATGCTCCGCCACCTGGCGGTAGCTGCGGGTCTCGCCCGCCGGGATCTGCCGCAGCGCCTGCCAGACCTGCAGCTGGAACGCGGTGCCCTGCAGATCCAGCGGCAGCGACACCGGCCGCCGGCTGTCGTCGAGGTGGGCGAAAATCTCCGCCATCTGACGACGAAACTCAGGGTCGCCCTGGCGCAGCTCGGCGCGGGGAAAGCGCTGGCGCAGATCGTCGAGCAATGCAGCATCGTTATCACCCGGCAGCACGGCGCAGACGCCGCGTTCGCTTTGCGCCACCAGGCAGCGGCCCAGCGCGCAGTCGCCCGTCGTCCAGGTCACCACGGCGGCGGCGCCGCCGCGGCGAAACTGGCTGGCGGTCATCCCTAAGGCGGCATCGGCCTGGCGATAATAGCTGCTGCTGTCGGGGAAGCCGGCAGCCAGCGCGGCGCGGGTCACCGGATTCCCCTGCTCCAGCGCCTCCCGCAGGCGTCTCGCGCGCCACGCCTGCTGCCAGGCTTTGGGGGTCATACCGGTCACGGATTTGAATAAACGGTGGAAATGAAACGGGCTAACCGCCAGCTCGCGCGCCAGCGCCTCGAGGGTCAGGGGCGCCTCCTGCTCCAGCAAGCGACAGGCCTGCGCCACTTTATCGATCCTTTGCTGCTGCGGGCAGGCTTTATCCGGCTGGCAGCGTTTGCAGGGGCGGAATCCCGCCGCCACGGCAGCAGCGACGTCAGCAAAAAAGCGCACGTTTTCCCGCCGCGCGCGCCGCGAGCGGCAGGAGGGACGGCAGCAGATGCCGGTGGTCAGTACCGCAAAGACGAACTGACCATCGGCCCGGGTATCACGCTCGCAGACCGCCTGCCAGCGGCGGTCATCAGTATCGGCAACTATCGGTTTCATCACGGGTCTCCTGCTGTAAGTGTATCCTCAGTCTGCGGTAAAGCCCGCCGCAAAAAACCCGCAATCTTGCTTTTTAATTTTTTTCGCCGACGAGGAAGGTACGGAACTGCGGCGACATCCAGGTTTTAAAGCCCTCCCCCTCTTTGACGATCATGTAGACCGCCAGCCCCTGCTCGCGCACCACCTGCTGCGCTTTTTCCGGCCCCAGCACCATCAGCCCGGTATCCCAGCCGTCCGCCTCCAACGCCGTTGGCGCAATAACGGTCACCGAGACCAGCTTATGGGTTATCGGCTGCCCGGTCTGCGGGTCGATGACGTGTGAGATACGTTTCCCGTCGAGTTCATAGTAGTTGCGATAGCTGCCGGAGGTGCTGATGCCGTGGCCATTGATGTCGACAATCGCCTGAACGCCGTTTTCCCGGTCGGTCGGTTTCTGGATCGCCACCCGCCAGGGCTTGCCTTCGCCATTCATCCCGCGGCTGACCAGCGCCCCGCCCACCGACACCAGATAGCGGGAGATCCCCTCCTGCTCCATCAAGCGCGCAAGGTGGTCGGCGGCATAGCCTTCCCCCACGGTGGAGAGGTCGACAAACAGATCGGGAATATCTTTTTGCAGGAACTGCCTGCCGCTCTGATTGATAACCTGCAGATGCTGCAGGCCGGTGCGTGCTTTCGCAGCGGCGATCGCCTGCGCATCCGGGGTGGCGACCGGCTGTTTATCCGGGCCAAAGCCCCACAGATTGACCAGCGGCCCCACGGTGATGTCCATCGCGCCGTCCGTTTTGGCGCCAATCCGCAGCGACAGGCTCACGATGTCCGCCATCGCTTCGCTCACCGGCCAGGGCCGGGTATCCGCCGCGTGGTTGAAACGCATCAGCGCCGAGTCGTTTTTCCAGGTCGACAGCAGGCGATCGTCGGCGTCCAGCTGGGCCTGAACCTTGGCGCGCAGCGCCTGGGCCTTTGCCTCATCCACACCGATAACGCTGACCCGCCAGAAGGTGCCCATCGTTTTACCATCCAGTACGGTGGCCGTTGAAGCGGGTGTCGCGGGAGTGGTGGCTGAATCGCAGCCAGAGAACAGTACGCAGGCGCCCAACAGCGCGGCGCGAAAGAAAGTCATATCCATTAATCGAGGCTCCTCTTACCAGGGCGACAAGAGTATACCAGCGAGGTTAAACCAGACATAAAAAAAGGCGCCAGAGGCGCCTTTTTGTTATACAGCTTGCAACTTAGAACTGGTAAACCAGGCCCAGGGCAACCACGTCGTCGGTAGAGATACCGGCTTTACGAGTGAAGTCGTTTTCATCCAGCAGGTTGATTTTGTAGTCAACATAGGTGGACATGTTTTTGTTGAAGTAGTAGGTCGCGCCCACGTCAACATATTTCAGGATGTCCTGGTCGCCGTAGTTTACACCTGTGAAGTTATTCTGCAGGTTTTTACCTTTAGACTGCAGGTAAGCGACGGACGGACGCAGACCGAAGTCGAACTGGTACTGAGCAACCACTTCGAAGTTCTGCGCTTTGTCAGCAAAGCCCAGGGAACCAGCGCGAGTTGCGTTGTAGGTCTGGGTGTACTGAGTGGCCAGGTAGATGTTGTTCGCGTCGTATTTCAGGCCGCCGGTGTAGGTTTCAGCGTTGTCGCCACGACCCAGTGCCAGCTTGCTGTTCTGGTCGCCAAGACGTTTGGAGTTAGAGTATGCGAAACCAGCGCTGATGCCATCAAAGATGTCATAAGTCAGAGAGGTACCGTAACCGTCGCCGTTCTGTTTCAGAGCGGTACGACCGTTGTTGGTCGGAGACAGAGCGCCTTCACCGCTCGGGCTGCCGTTTTTACCCTGGTACTGCAGAGCAAAGTTCAGGCCGTCAACCAGACCGAAGAAGTCAGAGTTACGATAGGTTGCAACGCCGTTAGCACGGGACTGCAGGAAGTTGTCAGAACCGTAGGTGTCGCCGCCGAATTCCGGCAGAACGTCAGTCCAGGACGTTACGTCGTATACTACGCCGTAGTTACGACCGTAGTCGAAAGAGCCCGCGTCGCCAAATTTCAGACCGGCGAATGCCAGACGAGTCCAGGCCTGATCGCTGGAGCTTTCAGTGTTGTTCGCCTGAACGTTGTATTCCCACTGGCCGTAACCGGTCAGCTGGTCGTTGATCTGAGTTTCGCCTTTCACGCCTACACGCATGTAGGTCTGGTCGCCGTCGACGCTCTTGTCGTCAGAGAAGTAGTGCAGACCGTCAATTTTACCGTACAGGTCTAATTTGTTGCCGTCTTTGTTATAAATTTCAGCCGCATTTGCTGCGCCTGCTACCAGCAGAGCCGGTACCAGGAGGGACAGTACTTTAACTTTCATGTTATTAACCCTCTGTTTGTTATATGCCTTTTATTATGCCACTGCTTACTGATTACCCTTCTAATCAGTCGGCTATTTCATTGTGCTGCAAAATGCAGAATAATCCAACAAGAATATGATACTAAAACTTCTAAGATGTTTCAAAGTTCCCACAAGATGTTTCAATTTGTAAATGCAGCGGAACTTTTTTTCACCCCAAAATGGCCAGGGAAATACGCACTTATAATCAAAAAAATTATTTAGCCATTCAAAATCAATATGATATACAAAACCAAGCCTATAGCACTGAATGGTAAAACAAAATGATCATTGGTGACTAAAATAAGAGTCGCTATCATCATTAACTTTATTTATTACCGTCATTCAGTTCTGAATGTCTGTTTACCCCTATTTCAACCGGATGCCTCGCATCCGGTTTTTTTTACCCTTCTTTACACAACTTTAATTTATCTGTGCTACAGCCAATGATTCCCTAACGACTATTAATCAATCAATTAGGCCGCCTTTCGTACTTATTCTGCCAATGTCTTGTTATTTCGTGCGATTCTTCGCTTTTGTTTCTGCCAATATCGTCAGCTGTCAGCCTTGCGGACGCGGTTTCATTTACGCTTCGTTTCTAAGATAATTCCTGGGCGGTATCGCGCCGCTGGCGCCAATCTGTAGTATGGATTTACGCCATTAGCCTTTATACTGCCTGCAGCATCTGCTTTGTTGCCAGTTACTCTGGCGCTACATCCTGTTTACAAACAATGATGAGTCGTTCAGCCACAAGATGACCCCGAAAAAATTCTCTCTGATCCCCGGCAACATCAGCCGCTTCTTCATTTTGATGGTTATTGTCCTGCTGGCGACGATGGGGGTGATGATTCAAAGCGCCGTCAATGCCTGGCTGAAAGAGAAGAGCTATCAGGTGGTTGATGTCTCCCATGCCCTGCACCAGCGTATTGATACCTGGCGCTATGCCACCTGGCAAATCTACGACAATATCGCCGCCACCTCTTCCAACACCGCCAGCGGCGGCCTGCAGGAGACGCGTTTAAAGCAGGACGTGTACTATCTGGAGAAGCCCCGACGTAAAACCGAAGCCCTGATCTTTGGCTCCCACGACAGCTCGACCCTCGAGATGACGCAGAAAATGTCCGATTATCTGGATATTTTGTGGGGCGCGGAGACCATTCCGTGGTCGATGTACTATCTCAATGGTCTGGATAATAGCCTGATTCTCATCTCCACCCTGCCGTTGAAGGACCTCTCCTCAAGCTTTAAAGAGTCAACCATCAGCAGCGTGGTGGAATCCCGGCGCGCGGAAATGCTGCTGCAGGCCAATACCCTTGATGAGCGCGAGACCTTCTCGCCGCTGCGCCATCTTGCCTGGCAGAACGCGCACTACTTTACGTTACGTACTACCTTCAATCAGCCAGGACACCTGGCGACAGTGGTCGCCTTCGACCTGCCGATTAACGATCTGATCCCGCCGGGCATGGCGCTGGACAGCTTCCGTATCGAGCCTGATCCCTCGCAAAATGTTGCCGCCAGCCCCGAGAAAGAGGCTAGCGATCATATCGGGATCACCTTCAACGGCATGCAGATTGACATCGCCACCGACATCAGCACCACCGGTATGCAGGTGCTGTGGACGGTCCCGATGAGCACCATGCTGCTGGAGTCCCTGCAGAACATTCTTCTGCCGCTCCTGCTTAACATCGGCCTGCTGGCGCTGGCCCTGTTCGGTTTCACCACCTTTCGGCATTATAAAGGACGCAGCAGCGCCTCGGGCGCCGGGCTCCCCTCCGCCGCCAATAGCGAACTGCGTTTACTGCGCGCCATTAATGAAGAAATTGTGTCTTTGCTGCCGCTGGGGCTGCTCGTCCACGATCAGGAAGCCAACCGAACGGTGATCAGCAACCCGATTGCCGACCATCTGCTTCCGCACCTGAACCTGCAGAACATCACCAACATGGCGGACCAGCATCAGGGGGTGATCCAGGCCACCGTCAACAACGAACAGTATGAGATCCGCCAGTATCGCAGCCAGGTAGCGCCGCGCACGCAGATCCTGATTATCCGAGACCAAGACCGCGAAGTGCTGGTCAATAAAAAGCTCAAACAGGCCCAGCGCTTGTATGAGAAAAACCAGCAGGGCCGGGCGGCCTTTATGCAGCATATCGGCAGCGCCCTGAAGCAGCCCGCCCTGAACCTGGCGGCCGAGGCAGCGGCGCTCGACGGCGCGGAGAACCGGACGCTGGCGCAGCATGCCGATGAGCTGGTCACACTGATCGATGACATTCAGCTGGCTAACCTGCTGGAAAGCGATGCCTGGAAAACCAGCCAGTCGCTGTTCTCGGTGCAGGGGCTGATCGACGACGTCGTACCGGAGGTGCTGCCGGCGATGAAGCGCAAGGGGCTGCAGTTGCTTATCAATAACGCGCTGCCTACCGGCGAGCAACGCTATGGCGACCGTGAAGCGCTGCGGCGCACGCTGGTGCTGCTGATCCAGTATTCCGTCACCACCACGCCGATCGGCAAGATCACCCTCGACGTCTGCCAGGAAGAGTCGGCCAGCGATCGCCTGACCTTCCGCATTCTCGATACCGGCAACGGGGTCTCGGCTAACGAGATCGACAATATGCACTTCCCGTATCTCAATGAGACCCAGAGCGATCTGTACGGCAAAGCGAACGCCCTCACCTTCTGGTTATGTGACCGCATGACGCGCAAGCTGGGCGGGCAGTTGACCATCAAAGCGCGGGAGTCGCTGGGGACTCGCTATAGCCTGCATCTGAAAATGCCGGCCAGCGAAGAGGCGCCAGAGGCGGGAGAACATCTGCTGGATGACGTTATCGTCCTGCTGGATGTGACCTCCAGCGAAGTGCGGCGGATTGTCACCCGCCAGCTGGAGAGCTGGGGGGCGTCCTGCATCACGCCGGACGATCGGGCGACAAGTCAAGCGTTCGATCTGTATTTAACGGATAATCCGTCTAATCTTACTGCTTCGGGCTTGCTTTTAAGCGATGATGAGGTTGGGATACGCAAAATCGGCCCGGGCCAACTGCGGGTCAACTTTAATATTAGCACGGCGATGCAGGAGGCTATCCTGCAGCTTATTGAGCAGCAGCTGGCGGAGGAGGCGGTTCAGCCCGCCACCTCAGGAAACGAGAGTAACGCCGAACTCCATGCCAGCGGCTATTACGCACTGTTTGCCGATACGGTACCGGATGATGTTCAGAGATTGTATACTGAAATCGAAGCGGGCGATTTTGCTGCTCTGGCACAAACCGCCCACCGCCTCAAAGGGGCATTTGCTATGCTTAATCTGATACCCGGCAAACAGTTATGTGAAACGCTTGAGCATCTGATTCGCGAAAAGGATGCGCAAGGCATAGAAAAATATATCAGCGACATTGACGCTTACGTCAAGAGCTTGCTGTAGAAGGTAGCCTTATACATGAACACTATGAACGTAATTATTGCCGATGACCATCCGATCGTACTGTTCGGTATTCGTAAGTCACTTGAGCAAATTGAGTGGGTGAACGTCGTTGGCGAGTTTGAAGACTCCACGGCCCTTATCAACAATCTTCCGAAGCTGGACGCCCATGTGCTGATCACCGATCTGTCCATGCCCGGTGATAAATACGGCGACGGGATCACGCTGATTAAATACATCAAGCGCCACTTCCCGGATCTGTCGATCATTGTTCTGACCATGAACAACAACCCGGCGATCCTCAGCGCGGTGCTGGATCTGGATATCGAAGGGATCGTCCTCAAGCAGGGGGCGCCGACCGATCTGCCAAAAGCGCTGGCCGCGCTGCAGAAAGGGAAGAAATTCACCCCGGAAAGCGTCTCTCGTCTGCTGGAAAAAATCAGCGCCAGCGGCTATGGCGATAAACGCCTGTCGCCGAAGGAGAGCGAAGTGCTGCGTCTGTTCGCCGAAGGCTTCCTGGTGACCGAGATCGCCAAAAAGCTTAACCGCAGCATCAAAACCATCAGTAGCCAGAAAAAGTCGGCGATGATGAAGCTGGGCGTCGAAAACGACATCGCCCTGCTGAACTACCTCTCCTCCGTCTCGCTGAGCGCGACGGACAAAGAGTAACCCTACGCTCTCTCCGTCTCGCCCCGGCGAGACGGAGTTCCCCGTTATTCCCGCCCTTTACGTACCCGCGCCGCATATACCGTCAGCGTTTGCTTCAGCACGTCAAGCGTCACCGGCTTGGACAGACAGCTGTCCATCCCCGATTCCAGACAGCGCTGCTTCTCTTCCGCCAGGGCATTGGCCGTGACGCCAATCACCGGCAGCGTCAGGCCAAGCTGACGAATGCGCTGCGTCAGGCGATAACCATCCATATTAGGCATGTTGACGTCGCTGAGCACGATATCGATGTGCTGCTTGCTGAGGACGTTGAGCGCGTCGACCCCGTCGTTCGCGGTCACGCACTGGTAGCCGAGCGATCCCAGCTGATCCGCCAGCAGGCGCCGGTTGATCGGATGATCGTCGACCACGAGGATCATCATGTCGTCGTTATTGCCGGCCTGCGCCTCCGGCGCCATCAGCGCCCGGCTATTGTCCGCACTGGCCAGCGCGACGTGGAAAATACGCCCCAACAGCGGCAGCAGTTCATGCGGCGTCGTCACGCTATGCAGCCACTCGCCGGCGGCCCGTTCCTGCGGAATACCGATATGACGACGGCAGAAGATGACCATCGCCCTTCCCTGCCAGCCGCTCAGCGCTTCATCGTCAGTGAGTAAGACATCCTCGGCGTCCGGGGTTTCTCCGGCATGACGACGTACCGTGAGGCCGTGATAGCTGAGCAGCGAGGTGACGAACATCGCCAGCGAGGTGTTGTGGATGGCCAGCCAGCAGGTCTTGCCAGCGAAACCGTTCGCCGTCATCTGCGGCGTGTTCTGCACGCCATACAGCGGGATGCGGATGGTAAAGCGGCTGCCCATTCCCGGCTCCGTTTCCACGGCGATATCGCCATCCATCATGCTGATCAGTTTTTCACAGATCGCCAGGCCAAGGCCGGTGCCCTGGAAGTTGCGCTGCACGCCGGTCCCCACCTGGAAGAAGGGGTCGAAGAGGCGCAATACCTCTTTCGCCGGGATCCCCTCTCCGGTGTCGCGGACGCTAATCTGCAGATAATCCCCCGCGCACTGGACGTGCAGGATAATGCAGCCGGTGTCGGTGAACTTGATCGCATTGCTCAGCAGGTTGGAGATCACCTGCTGCAGGCGCATCGGGTCGCCGGACATCTGTTCCGGAACGTCCGGTTCGATAAAGCAGTACAGACCCAGCTGCTTGCGCACCACCAGCGGCAGATAGTTGGCGGAGATATGGTTCATGACCTCGCGCGGGGAAAATTCCCGCGGCTCGATCTTCAACTGCTCGGACTCGATTTTGGAGAAATCGAGAATATCGCTGATGATTTTCAACAGCAGGCTTGAGGAGTTGTTCATCGCCGTCACCAGGCGATCGACGCCCTTCGGCAACGCTTTGGTCTGCAGCAGATCGAGGTTGCCGATGATGCCATACAGCGGAGTGCGCAGCTCATGGCTGACGGTGGCAAGGAACATCGATTTCGACTGGCTGGCCTGCTCCGCCGCCTGGGCCATCTCCTGCAGCGACTCTTCCATCTTCACGCGGGCGGAAACGTCCACCAGCACGCAAATCGCCACGTTTTCGTTGCGATAGCGCGAGTGGACAAAGCTAATCTGCAGGTTGGTATGGTTGCTGGTCAGCACATCGACAAAGTTGACCTGCTGGCCGCAGATGATCTGCGTCAGCCGCTGGCGGTCCTCATGGGTCAGCATGTTCAGATAGTTGTGCGCCAGCTCGTTACTGAGAATGTTGGTCCCGTCGAGGGTGCGCAGAATACAGATCCCCACCGGGGCGGAGGCCACGATTTTGCGGTTGAACTGCTCATGCTCTTCCAGCCGCTGAGCGTCATTTTCCGCAGGGATAAAAATGCGCCGCTCATACATCCGCGCCAGCGCAAACAGCATCGCGCCGCTGAGGATATTGAGAACGATGGCGTTGATGATCAGCATACGGATCCGCTCCAGCACCTGGTCTACCGAGACGGAATAGACGATGCTCAGGGAGGACGGCGCGAGGCTTTTCTTCAGCACCAGCTCGCGGAAACCCGCGCTGTAGCCAAACCACATCCGCTCCTGCATCCATTTCGCTTCGCTCTGGATTTTGCTTTCCGCGCCGGCCAGGGAGATCAGCGGCTGGCCGTTATCGTCGAAGATAGTCACGCTCATCGGCAGGCTGCCCGGCGTAAAGAAGCTTTCCATGCGGATGGTCTGCTCAACGCCGAGCATCGCCTGCAGGCGATTGGCCATATAGATCGGCGTCAGGGCGTAAAAATAGCCCACCCCGGGGCGCATGCCCTGGCTTATCCAGAACAGGTTGTTGCCGCGCTCGTTTTGCGGCGCATTGCGGTATTGCTCAATGCGTTGATGCAGGACTTTCAGCGCCTGATCGCGCTCAATCGGCACGTCACGCAGGCCAAAGTTGGCCATACAGAGGTTATCGCTGCCGATGAGAAAGATGCGGTTAAGGTCGTAGGCGGCGGTGAAATTATCCCGCCAGTAGCGCATAAACCACGCCAGCGATTGGAGCGAATTACGCCAGGCGCTACTCATCGCGCTGCAGTCGGAGTCAGGATACAGGGGTTCAAAGCTGGGGATCGCAATATCGCCGCTTTGCCCTTGCGCTACCGCATCCCCTGCCGAAAGCCGGTTACCGGCGACGTACTTCAGCTCTTTAATCACATCCGCCGTACGCTGAATGTAGCGCTGGGCCTGATCGGCGTTGAGATTGAGCTCCTGATGGATCTCGGCTTCCCGCTCGTGCAGCGCGTTGACGATATAAAACACAGAGACAAACGCAATCAGCAGCCACAGCAATACCGCCAGCGCTCTGAACAGATAACGTGAAACCTTCAGGGTTGTGTGAAAAGAGGCAAGATATTTCAATGTGGCGATGCTCGGCCGTCAGGGACTCAACAGAATGGGGTTAAAGTAGCGGTAAACCGGCTTTGCCGCAATGTTAATGCAAAAAGGGCCGGGAGAATACCCGGCCCTTTCAGAACATTTACCTGGGACGATTACTCTTCGTCTTCGGCGATGTCGTCATCGGTATCCGCTTCCGGGGCGATATCGTCATCGCCTTCCGCCGCGCTACCGTCGATGGCGTCCAGTTCTTCGTCGTCTACCGGCTCAGCGACGCGCTGCAGCCCCACCACGTTTTCATCTTCCGCGGTGCGGATGAGGATCACGCCCTGGGTGTTACGGCCCACGATGCTCACTTCGGAAACGCGGGTACGCACCAGCGTCCCGGCGTCGGTGATCATCATGATCTGATCGCAATCATCCACCTGTACGGCGCCGACCACGGAACCGTTACGCTCGGTGACTTTGATCGAGATAACGCCCTGGGTGGCACGCGACTTGGTCGGATACTCAGCCGCGGCGGTACGTTTACCGTAACCGTTTTGCGTCACCGTCAGGATCGCGCCTTCACCGCGCGGAATAATCAGCGAGACGACGCTGTCGTTTTCCGCCAGCTTAATGCCGCGTACGCCGGTGGCGGTACGGCCCATGGCGCGAACGGCATCTTCTTTGAAGCGCACGACCTTGCCGGCCGCGGAGAACAGCATCACTTCGTCCTGACCAGAGGTCAGATCGACGCCGATCAGCTCATCGCCTTCGTTCAGGTTCACCGCGATAATGCCGGCGGAACGCGGACGACTGAACTCGGTCAGCGCGGTTTTCTTCACGGTACCGCTGGCGGTGGCCATAAAGACGTTGACGCCCTCTTCATACTCGCGGACCGGCAGGATAGCGGTGATACGCTCATCGGCTTCCAGCGGCAGCAGGTTGACGATCGGACGACCGCGCGCGCCGCGGCTGGCCTCCGGCAGCTGATAAACCTTCATCCAGTACAGACGACCGCGGCTTGAGAAGCAGAGGATGGTGTCATGGGTGTTGGCCACCAGCAGGCGGTCAATAAAGTCTTCTTCTTTAATGCGCGCTGCCGATTTGCCTTTACCGCCACGACGCTGTGCTTCGTAGTCGGTCAGCGGCTGATACTTCACATAGCCCTGATGCGACAGGGTGACCACCACGTCTTCCTGGTTGATCAGATCTTCGATGTTGATATCAGCGCTGTTGGCGGTGATTTCGGTACGACGTTCGTCGCCGAACTGGTCGCGGATCAGCTCCAGCTCTTCGCGAATCACTTCCATCAGACGGTCGGCGCTGCCGAGGATGTGCAGCAGTTCCGCGATCTGTTCCAGCAGCTCTTTATACTCGTCGAGCAGTTTTTCATGCTCAAGGCCGGTCAGTTTCTGCAGACGCAGAT
The DNA here is from genome assembly GCF_040065795.1 of Klebsiella sp. JB_Kp004. Taxonomy (NCBI): domain Bacteria; kingdom Pseudomonadati; phylum Pseudomonadota; class Gammaproteobacteria; order Enterobacterales; family Enterobacteriaceae; genus Klebsiella; species Klebsiella sp. JB_Kp004. Next base: position 57,716 of record NZ_JBEAKW010000048.1, read on the forward strand.
CCAGAATCGCCTGGGCCTGCTGCTCGGTCAGGTAGTATTTACCCTCGCGCACGCCGAACTCTGGCTCCAGCCATTCCGGACGCGCGGCGTCATCACCGGCACGCTCCAGCATCGCCGCGACGTTACCGAGATCCCACGCCTGGGCAACCAGCGCCGCTTTCGCTTCAGCCGGGGTCGGCGCGCGACGGATCAGTTCGATAATCGGGTCGATATTGGCCAGCGCCACGGCCAGCGCTTCGAGGATATGCGCGCGGTCACGGGCTTTACGCAGCTCGAAAATGGTGCGACGGGTCACTACTTCGCGGCGGTGGCGCACGAAGGCGGCGATGATGTCTTTCAGGTTCATGATCTTCGGCTGGCCATGGTGCAGAGCAACCATGTTGATGCCGAAGGAGACCTGCAGCTGGGTCTGGGAATAGAGGTTGTTGAGCACCACTTCCCCTACCGCGTCGCGCTTCACTTCAATCACGATGCGCATCCCGTCTTTATCAGACTCGTCACGCAGCGCGCTGATGCCTTCCACGCGTTTTTCTTTTACCAGCTCGGCGATTTTCTCAATCAGGCGCGCTTTGTTCACCTGATAGGGAATTTCATGCACGATGATGGTTTCGCGGCCGGATTTCGCGTCCACTTCCACTTCCGCGCGCGCGCGGATGTAGACTTTACCGCGACCGGTGCGGTAGGCCTCTTCAATGCCGCGACGGCCGTTGATAATGGCGGCGGTCGGGAAATCAGGGCCAGGAATATGCGCCATCAGCCCTTCAATGCTGATGTCTTCATCGTCGACATAGGCCAGACAGCCGTTGATCACTTCCGTCAGGTTATGCGGCGGTATGTTGGTGGCCATCCCGACAGCGATCCCGGAGGCGCCGTTTACCAGCAGGTTAGGAATTTTGGTCGGCATGACGTCCGGAATACGCTCCGTGCCGTCATAGTTGTCAACGAAATCGACCGTCTCTTTTTCAAGATCGGCCATCAGCTCATGAGCGATTTTCGCCAGACGAATTTCGGTATAACGCATCGCCGCGGCGGAGTCGCCGTCGATGGAACCAAAGTTACCCTGGCCGTCCACCAGCATGTAACGCAGCGAGAACGGCTGCGCCATACGCACGATGGTGTCGTATACCGCGGAGTCGCCGTGCGGGTGGTATTTACCGATTACGTCACCAACGACACGGGCTGATTTTTTATAGGCTTTGTTCCAGTCATTGCCCAATACGTTCATGGCGTAAAGTACGCGACGGTGTACCGGCTTCAGGCCATCTCGGACATCCGGCAGCGCACGGCCAACAATGACCGACATCGCATAATCCAGATAAGAGTTCTTAAGCTCTTCCTCAATGTTGACCGGTGTAATTTCTCTCGCAAGGTCGCTCATCTAACCGCTATCCCTCTACTGTATCCCGGATTCAAAGGTCGCAAATTATAACACAGCCGCGCTAAGAGAGGTAAAGCAATACGGTTTATTCATGGCGCGCTGCTGATATACTCGCAGGTCTGAACAGAAAAGGAGTAAAAGCGCCCATGAATGCCGAAAAAACGTCGGTAGCCCCTAACGTCGATCATGCTGAAATCGCCAAATTCGAAGCCGTCGCCTCGCGCTGGTGGGATCTGGAGGGCGAGTTCAAACCGCTCCACCGCATTAACCCCCTGCGGCTGGGCTATATCGCCGAACGCTCTGGCGGCCTGTTCGGTAAAAAAGTCCTCGATGTCGGCTGCGGCGGCGGCATCCTCGCCGAGAGCATGGCGCGCGAAGGCGCGACGGTCACCGGGCTGGACATGGGCGCCGAGCCGCTGCAGGTGGCGAAACTGCACGCCCTGGAGAGCGGAATTCAGGTGGAGTATGTTCAGGAAACGGTTGAAGAACATGCCGCGAAGCATCCGCAGCAATATGACGTCGTCACCTGCATGGAGATGCTGGAGCACGTCCCTGACCCACAGTCGGTCGTCCACGCCTGCGCGCGGCTAGTGAAGCCTGGCGGCCAGGTCTTCTTCTCCACCATCAACCGTAACGGTAAAGCGTGGCTGATGGCAGTGGTCGGCGCGGAATATGTCATGAAGATGGTGCCCAAAGGCACTCATGATGTGAAAAAGTTTATCAAGCCGGCCGAACTGCTGGGCTGGGTAGATCAGACTTCTCTGAAAGAGCAGCATATCATCGGCCTGCATTACAATCCGTTGACCAACACCTTCAAGTTGGCGCCGGGGGTTGATGTTAACTATATGTTGCATACCAGCGCCAAAAAAGCGTGACGTCAGCACCTGCGCTTATGATGATTGCGCGGCATCAAGCCGCGTGATTATTTCTTCCGATGAAGAAATCAGCACTCGATCAAATTTTCATTTTTTTTTCTGTTTTATTGACTTCTTCTCCAGGCCTTATGCGACGTGGACTTGCGGATTATTACCCTTCCGCAACCTCAATTTAACGTCAAAATCAACCCTTGTACTCAAAAGATTCCTTACTAAAATACTCACCATATAGCGTTCCTTTTATCGACAACCCCCTACATATAGTATTTATCCACAGAGTTAGTCACAACGGCCTTCTGTGGATAAACGGGGGATATTTTCTTTCACGGACAGGTAAAATCCACATGAATCAGAGTCTGCTGGTGACAAAGCGCGACGGAACCACCGAGCGCATCAATCTCGACAAAATCCATCGCGTACTGGATTGGGCGGCAGAAGGACTGAATAACGTTTCGATTTCCCAGGTAGAGCTGCGCTCGCATATCCAGTTCTATGACGGCATTAAAACCGCGGACATCCACGAAACCATTATCAAAGCCGCTGCGGATCTGATCTCCCGCGAGGCGCCGGATTACCAGTACCTCGCCGCGCGTCTGGCGATTTTCCATTTGCGTAAAAAAGCCTTCGGCCAGTTTGAGCCGCCGGCGCTTTACGATCACGTGGTGAAGATGGTCGAGAAGGGTAAATACGATCATCATCTGCTGGAAGACTACACGGAAGAAGAGTTCCAGCAGATGGACGGTTTCCTCGACCACTGGCGCGACATGAACTTCTCCTACGCTGCCGTTAAGCAGCTGGAAGGCAAGTATCTGGTACAAAACCGCGTCACCGGCGAAATTTATGAGAGCGCGCAGTTCCTCTATATTCTGGTGGCTGCCTGCCTGTTCTCTAACTACCCGCGCGAAACGCGTCTGGACTACATCAAGCGTTTCTACGACGCGGTGTCGACCTTTAAAATCTCGCTGCCGACGCCGATCATGTCCGGCGTGCGTACCCCAACCCGTCAGTTCAGCTCCTGCGTGCTGATCGAGTGCGGCGACAGCCTGGACTCCATCAACGCCACCTCCAGCGCGATTGTGAAATACGTTTCCCAGCGCGCCGGCATCGGCATCAACGCCGGCCGCATTCGCGCGCTGGGCAGCCCGATCCGCGGCGGCGAAGCCTTCCACACCGGCTGCATTCCGTTCTACAAACATTTCCAGACCGCGGTGAAGTCCTGCTCGCAGGGCGGCGTACGCGGCGGCGCGGCGACCCTCTTCTACCCAATGTGGCATCTGGAAGTGGAAAGCCTGCTGGTGCTGAAAAACAACCGCGGGACCGACGCCAACCGCGTTCGTCACATGGACTACGGGGTGCAGATCAACAAGCTGATGTACACCCGTCTGCTGAAGGGCGGCGACATTACCCTGTTCAGCCCTTCCGACGTCCCGGGCCTGTATGACGCTTTCTTCGCCGATCAGGACGAATTTGAGCGCCTGTACACCCAGTACGAGCAGGACGACAGCATTCGCAAGCAGCGCATTAAAGCGGTTGAGCTGTTCTCGCTGATGATGCAGGAGCGCGCCTCCACCGGCCGCATCTACATCCAGAACGTCGACCACTGCAACACCCACAGCCCGTTCGATCCGGTGGTCGCCCCGGTGCGCCAGTCTAACCTGTGCCTGGAGATCGCCCTGCCGACTAAACCGCTGGAAGACGTCAACGACGAAAACGGCGAAATCGCGCTGTGCACCCTGTCGGCCTTCAACCTCGGGGCTATCGACAGCCTCGACGAGCTGGAAGAGCTGGCGGTGCTGGCGGTGCGTGCCCTGGACGCGCTGCTCGACTATCAGGATTACCCCATCCCGGCCGCCAAACGCGGCGCAATGGGCCGCCGTACGCTGGGCATCGGCGTGATCAACTTCGCTTACTATCTGGCGAAGCATGGCAAACGCTACTCCGACGGCAGCGCCAACAACCTGACCCACAAAACGTTCGAAGCGATTCAGTACTACCTGCTGAAGGCCTCCAACGAACTGGCTATCGAACAGGGCGCTTGCCCGTGGTTCAACGAAACCACCTATGCGCAGGGTATCCTGCCGATCGATACCTATAAAAAAGACCTGGACGGCATCGTCAGCGAAGCCCTGCACTACGACTGGGAAGCGCTTCGCGCGTCCATCAAAACCCACGGCCTGCGTAACTCCACGCTCTCCGCGCTGATGCCGTCCGAGACCTCGTCGCAGATCTCCAACGCCACCAACGGCATCGAGCCGCCGCGCGGCCACGTGAGTATCAAAGCGTCGAAGGATGGGATCCTGCGCCAGGTGGTGCCGGACTACGAAAACCTGCAGAACGCCTACGAACTGCTGTGGGAAATGCCGAACAACGACGGCTACCTGCAGCTGGTGGGTATCATGCAGAAGTTTATCGACCAGTCGATCTCTGCGAATACCAACTACGATCCGACGCGCTTCCCTTCCGGAAAAGTGCCGATGCAGCAGTTGCTGAAAGACCTGCTCAACGCCTATAAATTCGGCGTCAAAACGCTGTACTATCACAACACCCGTGATGGCGCTGAAGACGCTCAGGATGACCTGGCGCCGTCCATCCAGGACGACGGCTGCGAAAGCGGCGCTTGTAAGATCTAAGGTATTTTTGCCGGGTGGCGCTACGCTTACCCGGCCTACGATTTTGTAGGCCCGGCCAACGCATCGCCGCCGGGCAGTACAGTTCAACAGGACTCACTTCAATGGCATACACCACTTTTTCACAGACGAAAAACGATCAGCTGCTTGAGCCAATGTTTTTTGGCCAGCCGGTTAACGTGGCCCGCTACGATCAGCAAAAATACGATATCTTTGAAAAGCTGATTGAAAAACAGCTCTCCTTCTTCTGGCGCCCGGAAGAGGTTGACGTCTCCCGCGATCGCATTGACTACCAGGCGCTGCCGGAACATGAAAAACACATTTTCATCAGCAACCTGAAGTACCAGACGCTGCTCGACTCCATCCAGGGCCGTAGCCCGAACGTGGCACTGCTGCCGCTGATCTCCATCCCGGAGCTGGAGACCTGGGTGGAAACCTGGGCCTTCTCCGAGACCATTCACTCGCGCTCGTACACCCATATCATCCGCAACATCGTCAACGACCCGGCGACCGTGTTCGACGATATCGTCACCAACGAGCAGATCCAGAAGCGTGCCGAGGGGATCTCCCACTATTACGATTCGCTGATCGAGATGACCAGCTACTGGCACCTGCTGGGCGAAGGCACCCACACCGTCAACGGCAAGACCGTGACCGTCAATCTGCGCGAGCTGAAAAAGAAACTCTATCTGTGCCTGATGAGCGTCAATGCCCTGGAAGCGATCCGCTTCTACGTCAGCTTCGCCTGCTCCTTCGCCTTTGCCGAGCGCAAACTGATGGAAGGCAACGCCAAAATTATCCGCCTGATCGCCCGCGATGAAGCGCTGCACCTGACCGGCACTCAGCATATGCTGAACCTGCTGCGCTCCGGCAGCGACGATCCGGAAATGGCGGAAATCGCCGAAGAGTGCAAGCAGGAGTGCTATGACCTGTTCGTGCTGGCGGCGCAGCAGGAGAAAGAGTGGGCGGACTACCTGTTCCGCGACGGCTCGATGATTGGCCTGAACAAAGATATTCTCTGCCAGTACGTCGAGTACATCACCAATATCCGCATGCAGGCGGTAGGCCTCGATCTGCCGTTCCAGACCCGCTCCAACCCGATCCCGTGGATCAACACCTGGCTGGTCTCCGACAACGTCCAGGTGGCGCCGCAGGAAGTAGAGGTCAGCTCTTACCTGGTCGGCCAGATCGACTCTGAAGTCGATGCCGACGACCTGAGCAACTTCCAGCTGTAATGAAGCGGATCTTCTTGAAAATTTCTGACACTCGCCTTGAGTGTCAGGATGAACACCCTTCTCTGTTGGCTGCTCTTGAATCGCATAATATCGACGTCGAGTATCAGTGCCGCGCAGGCTATTGCGGCTCCTGCCGTACTCGTCTGGTCTCCGGCCAGGTTGACTGGCTGACCGAGCCGCTGGCCTTTATCCAGCCGGGAGAAATTTTGCCCTGCTGCTGCCGGGCGAAAGGCGATATTGAGATCGAGATGTAGTCTTGTCAGGTGGCGCTACGCTTACCTGACCTACTGTTCCAGGACCGGCCGTTTACGCACTGCCGTCCTGGGCTGCTGAAACTGCCGGTGTTGCGGCCTCAAAATCGCTGAGACGTTCCCGGAAGGCCGGGGCAGCCCGCATGGATGCGGGCTGAGGGCCGTGTTTTGCACGGACGCTGCCTCGGCCCGACCCGAAGCCTGCAGGGATATTTAGCGTTTAGCGTCCAGGAATTGCACCGCTTTATCCGGAAAATCGGTAAACAAGCCGTCGACGTCCGCCTGGTGATACAGCAGGTCATAGAGCTGATTGACGTTGCTGGCGTACTCCGGCAGCTGATCCGCGCGCACGGTATACGGATGCACCTGCAGATGGCTGGCGTGCGCCTCCTTCACCATCGCCGTCAGCTTCACCGCCCACGGCTTTGAGCCTTCCGCCACCAGCATATGATAATCCGGTCCAATGCCGTCGGCGTACTGCGCAATCTGCGCCATTGCCCCCGGCTTGAACATCCAGTCATAGCTGTAGTTCACCCACTTGCCGTCAGCCTGCCGCTGCTGGGTTTCATTCCAGTCGGTATAGGCGATAAGCTGCACCAGCTTGAGATCCATGCCCATCTTCGGCTCCAGCTCATGCTTAATACGCTTGAGCTCGTTGGCGTCAAAGCACTGCAGATAGACCTTATCCTGCTTGCTGGTGTAGCCATATTCTTTCAGCACTTTCAGCGTGCTGGCGGCAATATCTTTGCCTTCCTGATGGTGGAACCACGGCGCTTTGATTTCCGGGTAAATACCGATGTTTTTGCCGGTGGAATGATTCAGCCCCTGGACAAACTCAATCTCTTCTTCAAAGGTATGAATGCGGAAATCGGATTTGCCCATCGGGAAACGCCCGGGATAGGTTTGCACATTCTTGCCATCTTTCGGCTCAAAGCCTTCGGTAAACGTCAGCGACTTGATCTCGGCCAGGGAAAAGTCGATGGCGTAAAAACGGCCATCTTGACGCGCCCGCTGCGGGAAGCGCTGAGCGACGTCGGTCACCCGATCCAGATAGTGGTCGTGCAACACCACCAGTCGGTCGTCTTTGGTCATCACCAGGTCTTGCTCAAGGTAATCCGCCCCCTGAGCGTAAGCCATCGCTTTCGCCGGCAGGGTATGTTCCGGCAGATAACCGCTGGCACCCCGGTGGGCGATAACCATTTTATCCGCCGCTGCCGCGCTGAAGCACAGCGCCGAACTGGCCAACATCATGCCGCTCATTAGCGCGGTGAGTTTCATGTTCATCGCCGCTCCTTAGGCTTGCTTCAGCTGTTGATGATGGCGACGTTCACCGAGCATCACGATAACCAGCAGGACAACCGCCAGCACGCTGCCGCCGATCATCACCATAAAGCCGCCGTCCCAGCCGAAGAAATCGACGGTGTAGCCGACGATGGCGCTCGCGGCCACGGAACCGCCGAGGTAACCGAACAGGCCGGTGAAGCCTGCGGCGGTGCCGGCGGCTTTCTTCGGCGCCAGCTCCAGCGCATGCAGACCAATCAGCATCACCGGGCCGTAGATCAGGAAGCCGATAATAATCATACAGGCCATATCGACGCCCGGGTTACCCGGCGGGTTCAGCCAGTACACGACGGTCGCGATGGTCACCAGGGTCATAAAGAACACGCCGGTGGCGCCGCGGTTGCCTTTAAACACTTTATCCGACATCCAGCCGCACAGCAGGGTGCCCGGGATCCCCGCGTACTCATACAGGAAGTAGGCCCAGGAGGATTTATCAAGCGCGAAGTGCTTCACCTCTTTCAGGTAGGTCGGCGACCAGTCGAGAATGCCGTAGCGCAGCAGATAAACGAAGACGTTGGCGACCGCGATGTACCACAGCAGCTTGTTCGGTAGAATGTACTGCATAAAGATCTGCTTCGCCGTCAGCTCTTGTTCATGCTCTTCGCTGTAATCGTCCGGGTAGTCGTTTTTATACTCTTCGATCGGCGGCAGGCCGCAGGATTGCGGCGTATCGCGCATCATCGCGAAGGCGAAAATCGCCAGCAAAATAGCGCCGAAAGCCGGCATATAGAGCGCCGCGTGCCAGTCGTTAAACCAGGCCATACCTAACAGGAACAGCAGCGGCGGAATCCCCCCGCCGACGTTATGCGCGCAGTTCCACACTGAAACAATTCCGCCGCGCTCTTTCTGCGACCACCAGTGGACCATGGTACGGCCGCACGGCGGCCAGCCCATCCCCTGGAACCAGCCGCAGAGAAACAGCAGCACGAACATGATCATGATGCTCGAGGTGGCCCACGGTACGAAGCCCATCACCAGCATCACCAGCGCGGCGAGGATCAGCCCCGCCGGCAGGAAAATGCGCGGATTCGAACGGTCAGAGACCGATCCCATGATGAATTTCGAAAATCCGTAGGCAATGGAGATGCCGGAAAGGGCGAAACCGAGATCGCCGCGAGAGAAACCTTGCTCGATAAGATAGGGCATCGCCAGGGCAAAGTTCTTACGAACCAGATAGTAAGCGGCATAACCAAAGAAGATGCCGATAAAAATCTGCCAGCGTAACCGACGATAGAGCGGGTCGATCTCCGCGGCTGGCAAACGCGCTTTATGCGCGGCGGGTTTAAAAATACTTAACATATCAGCCTCCGTGGCCCTTGCTGTTTTTTACTGACGTCACGACAACAATCCCAGATTAATCACCAACTTCGAATCTGGCCGCGATGGTAGGCAATACGTAGAGCTGATACTGTGAAACATCGCACAATTTGTTACAGAAATATGACAAAAGGTTCCAATGTGAGCACAAAATCACATAACGCGCTCAAATAACGCGCGAATATGCTCGAAATCAAACAATAACCTTATTAATTGTGGCTAAATGGCGGTAAACGAAAGCAGAGGAGCTGAAGATGACGGGACGTCTTGATAGCGAGGTCATCATCATCGGCGGCGGAGCAACCGGCGCCGGCATCGCCCGCGACTGCGCCCGACGCGGATTACGCACAGTGCTCATTGAGCGCCATGATATCGCCACCGGGGCCACCGGCCGTAATCATGGGCTGTTGCACAGCGGCGCCCGCTATGCGGTGACCGACAACGAATCCGCCCGCGAATGCATCAATGAGAACCGCATCCTGCGCCGCATCGCCCGTCACTGTATCGAACCGGCCGGCGGTCTGTTCATTACCCTGCCTGAAGACGATCTGGCCTGGCAGCAGACCTTTATCGCCGCCTGCCAGCAGGCTGGCATAGAGGCCACGCCGCTTTCTGCGCAGGAGGCGCTGCGCCGCGAGCCCGCCGTCAACCCGACGCTGCTGGGGGCGGTGCAGGTCCCGGATGGCACCATTGACCCGTTTCGCCTCACCGCGGCCAATATGCTCGACGCCCGCGAACACGGCGCGCAGATCCTCACCGGCTGCGAAGTGACAGGCCTGCTGCGCCAGGGCGACCGCGTCTGTGGCGTCCAGGTATACGATCGTCAGCTTCACCAGACCCGCGCTCTGTACGCCGGGGTAGTGGTCAATGCCGCCGGGATCTGGGGGCAGCGCATTGCGGAATATGCCGACCTGCGCATCACCATGTTCCCGGCGAAGGGATCGCTGTTGATCCTTGACCACCGGATTAACAACCTGGTGATCAACCGCTGCCGTAAGCCAGCCGATGCCGATATTCTGGTGCCCGGGGATACCATCTCGCTGATCGGCACCACCTCGATGCATATTCCTTATGACGAAATTGACGACAACCGGGTAACGACCGCGGAAGTCGAAACCCTGCTGCGCGAAGGTGAAAAGCTGGCGCCGGTCATGGGCCGCACCCGGATCCTCCGCGCCTACTCCGGCGTGCGCCCGCTGGTGGCCAGCGACAACGATCCCAGCGGACGCAGCGTCAGCCGCGGCATCGTCCTGCTCGACCATGCTCAGCGCGACGGCATGGAAGGCTTTATTACCATCACCGGCGGCAAGCTGATGACCTATCGCCTGATGGCCGAGTGGGCCACCGACGCCGTCTGTCGTAAGCTGGGCAACACCACCCCCTGTTCCACGGCCGAGAGCCCGCTGCCCGGGTCGCAGGAGCCGACGGAAAGCACCCTGCGAAAAATTATCTCCCTGCCGGGCCCGCTGCGCGGCTCTGCTGTCTACCGCCATGGCGATCGCACGCCGGCCTGGCTTGGCGACAGCCGCCAGCACCGTAGTATGGTCTGCGAATGCGAAGCCGTCACCGCTGGTGAAGTGAAATACGCGGTGGAAAATCTGGCGGTCCACACCCTGCTCGACCTGCGCCGCCGTACCCGGATTGGCATGGGGACCTGCCAGGGGGAACTCTGCGCCTGCCGCGCCGCCGGTCTGCTGCAGCGCTTTAACGTCACAACCCCCGCGCAGTCGTTGACCCAGCTGTCGGCGTTTCTCAATGAGCGCTGGAAGGGCGTGCAGCCCATCGCCTGGGGCGACGCGCTGCGCGAAAGCGAATTCACCCGCTGGGTCTACCTCGGCCTGTGCGGACTGCCACAGGAGCATCAGGATGAAATTTGACTGCGCGATTATCGGCGGCGGACTGGCCGGCCTGCTGTGCGGCCTGACGCTGAATCAGTCCGGCCTGCGCAGCGTGATCATCAGCCGCGGGCAAAGCGCGCTGCATTTTTCCTCCGCGTCATTAGATCTGCTCTCGGCGCTGCCGAACGGCGATAACGTCACTGACCTCGCGCAAGGTCTGCAGCAGCTCGCTGAACTGCTTCCTGAGCACCCTTATTCCCGGCTCGGCGCCGGGGCGGTGCTCGAATACGCAAAACAAACTGAAGCCCTGCTGGCCGCCTGCGGCGCGGTGATGCAGGGCGACGCGCACCGCCCGCACCGGCGGGTAACGCCGCTGGGGACGCTGCGCGCGGCGTGGCTATCGCCGCAGGAGGTTCCTGTCGCGCCACTCCCCCGACAGGGGGTCTGCCTGGTGGGGATCAGCGGCTTTGCCGATTTTCAGCCGCATCTCGCCGCCGCCGCGCTCGGGCAAACCGGCGTCACCGCCGTAGCGGCGGAAATCGAGTTACCGCTGCTGGATGTTTTACGTGACAACCCCACCGAGTTTCGCGCCGCCAATATCGCCCGCCTCCTCGACGATGAAAACCACTGGCCTGCCCTGCATGCGGCGCTGCTGCCGCTGGCGCAGCAGCATGAGCTGCTAATCATGCCCGCCTGCTTTGGCCTCGCCGACGATCGCCTGTACCACTGGCTGCAGGCGCGCCTGCCCTGCCCGCTGCGTCTGCTGCCGACGCTGCCGCCTTCGGTTCCCGGGATGCGCCTGCACAGTTTGCTGCAGCGGCAGTTTATTCGCGGCGGCGGCACCTGGCTTGCCGGCGATGAAGTGGTGAACATCAGCCATCGACAGGGCGCCGTCGAGGCCGTCTGGACGCGAAATCACGGCGATATTGCGCTGCGTCCGCGTTTTACCGTGCTGGCCAGCGGCAGCTTTTTCAGTAACGGTCTTGTCGCCACGCGGGATAGCGTGCGCGAACCCATTCTCGGTCTCGATCTACAGCAGACCCTGCCGCGCGACGACTGGTACCAGCGCGACTTCTTTGCCTCCCAGCCGTGGCAGCGCTTCGGGGTGAAAACCGATGCCCTGCTGCGCCCCATGCTGGGCGGGCAGCCGTTCAGCAATCTTTTCGCCATCGGTTCACTGCTCGGCGGGTTCGATGCCATTCAGCTCGGCTGCGGCGGCGGGGTCTGCGCCGTCACCGCACTGCACGCCGCCAGACAGATCCACGCCCTCGCCGGAGGCCGACCATGAACGATACCCGTTTTGAAAGCTGCATTAAGTGCACGGTCTGTACCACTACCTGTCCGGTCAGCCGGGTCAATCCGCGCTATCCCGGGCCGAAACAGGCGGGGCCGGACGGCGAACGCCTGCGCCTGAAGGATGGCGCGCTGTACGATGAGGCGCTCAAGTACTGCATTAACTGCAAGCGCTGTGAGGTCGCCTGCCCGTCGGATGTGAAAATTGGCGATATCATTCAGCGCGCCCGGGCACAGTATGGCCAGCAAAAACCGACCCTGCGCGACGCTATTCTCAGCCATACCGATCTGATGGGCACCCTTTCCACCCCCTTTGCCCCACTGGTAAACGCCACCACCGGCTTAAAACCGGTACGCCGCCTGCTCGACGCGGCGCTCAATATCGATCATCGCCGCACGCTGCCAAAATATGGCTTCGGCACCTTCCGCCGCGCTTACCGCCAGCTCGCGGCCAGACAGGCGCAGTACCCTGAGCAGGTGGCCTTCTTTCATGGTTGCTACGTCAACTATAACCACCCGCAGCTGGGCAAGGATCTGATTCGCGTCGTCAATGCGCTGGGCACCGGCGTGCAGTTGTTATCACGGGAAAAATGCTGCGGCGTGCCGCTGATCGCCAACGGCTTTTTTGACAAAGCGCGTAAGCAGGCGCAGAGCAACGTCGCCGCGATGCGGGAAAACGCGCTGCCGATCATCGCCACCTCCTCGACCTGCACCTTTACGCTGCGCGATGAATACCCGCACCTCCTTGATGTCGACAACAGCGATCTCCGCGACCGGGTGGAGCTGGCCACTCGCTGGATCTGGAAACAACTGGATAGTGGCAAAACGCTGCCGCTGCGCCCGCTGCCGCTGAAGGTGGTCTATCACACGCCGTGCCATATGGAGAAAATGGGCTGGTCGCAGTATACCCTCGAACTGCTGCGGCTGATCCCTGGCCTGCAGCTGGAAGTGCTGGATTCGCAGTGCTGCGGCATCGCCGGCACCTACGGGTTTAAGACTGAGAATTACGCGCTATCCCAGGCTATCGGCGCCCCGCTGTTCCGTCAGATTGAGGAGAGCGGCGCCGACATCGTCGTCACCGACTGCGAGACCTGTAAATGGCAGATAGAAATGTCCACCAGCAAACGCTGCGAACATCCGCTGACGGTGCTGGCGCAGGCGCTCGCCTGAGTCCGGCGCCAGCCTGCGCCGTCAATAGCTCGCTTTCTCCTGCGGCTGAGCGCTGGCGGATTTAAACATTGCCAGCCGGCGGTCCAGCGCCTGGGTGTACAGCATGGTATCGACCCCGACGGCGACGAAATTGGCCCCCCAGGCGAGACATTTTTCCGCCATCGCCGGGTCGACCGCCAGAAATCCGGCCGCTTTTCCCGCCGCGCGAATGCGCCGGATGCTCTGCTCAATCACCCGCTGCACGTCAGGATGGCCAGCATCGTCCGGGTGTCCCAGCGAAGCGGAGAGATCCGCCGGTCCGATAAACACCCCGTCAATGCCCTCCACCTCGAGGATAGCGTCCAGATTTTCCAGCGCGGTTCGGCTCTCCACCTGAATCAGCAGACAGAGTTCGTCATTCGCCTCCGCCATATAATTCTCCACTCTGCCCCAGCGCGCCGCCCGGGCCACGCCGGCGCCAACGCCGCGGCTACCGACGGGAGGATAACGGGTTGCCGAGACGACTTCCCGCGCCTGCTCGGCGGTATCGACCATCGGCACCAGCAACGTTCTGGCGCCAATATCCAGCACCTGTTTTATCAGGCTGCGGCTGCCCTCCACCGGACGGATCACCGGCTGACTGGCATAAGGGGCGATGGCCTGGAGCTGATGATAAAGGTCCTGAATAGTGTTCGGGGCATGCTCGCCGTCGATCAGCAGCCAGTCATATCCTGAAGTGGCGGCAATCTCCGCCAGATAGGAGGAGGTCGAGCTCAACCACAGGCCTATTTGCGTCTCACCGCGTAATAATCCACGTTTGAAGGGGTTAGATAACAGTGCGTTCATAGCGATTCCTTTAATCAATGCTGTACGCCGCCGCGCTGAGGAACCGCGCGGGTGAGGCTTAATGAGAAGATGATGATCACCCCGATGATGGCCACGCCGGCCAGGGTTAACAGTCCAGCGGCGCTGCTGGCGAACAGCGTTTCGGCCTGCACGCGAACGATCGGCGCCAGAAAGCCGCCGATGGCGCCAAACAGGTTAACGAAGCCAATCCCGGCGGCCAGCGCCGTGCCGGAGAGCAGCTGCGTCGGCATCGTCCAGAAGACCGGCTGCACGGCAATCACCCCAACCGCCGCCACGCACAGCGCGATGATAGCCAGCACCGGCGCCACCAGCCCGGAAACCGCAATCCCGACCGCTGCCGCCAGCAGCGTCAGCGCGGCAATATTGCGCCGCTCGCCGGTGCGATCGGAGTAGCGAGGGATAAGCCAGGTGCCGAACAGCGCCGCCACCCACGGAATAGCCGTCACCACCGAGGCAATGAAGCCGACTTTGGTGCCCAACAGCGCGGCGACCTGAGTGGGCAGGAAGAAAATCAGGCCATAGACCGCCACCTGAATGGTCATGTAGATCAGCGCCAGCTGCCAGACCCGCCCGTTACGCAGCGCATCGGACAGACGCGAGGTGACCTTTTTCTCCTCCTCTCGCGCCAGCTCGCTTATCAGGGCCTGTTTCTCCGCCGCGCTCAGGAAGCGGGCATGCTGCGGCGAATCGTCCAGCCAGAAAAAGGTGAACGCTCCCGCGGCGACGGCGAGCAGGCCTTCAATCACAAACATCCAGAACCAGCCGGGATGGCCCATAAACCCATGCATCTCCAGCAGCGCGCCGGATAAAGGCGAACCGAGGGTCAGCGCCAGCGGCGCCCCCATATAAAAAAGCCCCATAATGCTGGCGCGGTTTTGCTGGGGAAACCACTGAGACGTGAGGTAGATCATGCCGGGGAAGAAGCCCGCCTCCGCCGCGCCCAGCAGGGTACGTACCAGCAGGAATTTCGCTTCCGTATCCGCCCACGCCATCGCCGCCGACAGCACGCCCCACAGCAGCGTGGTGCAGCCGATCCATTTTCTGGCGCCAAATTTGCGCATCAGCAGGTTGGCCGGCACCCCAAGAAAGGCATAGACCACAAAGAAAATCCCCGCCCCCAGCGCATAGGCTTCGTTGCTGAGGCCAGTGTCCAGCTGGTAGGTCTCTTTGGCGAAACCGATATTCGAACGGTCAAGAAACGCCAGCACGTACAGCGCCAGCATAAAGGGGATTAAGCGGGCGCGGTTTTTCTTCACCACGCTCTCCAGCAGAGTGTTGCTCATCATAATATCCTCAGGCGTGGGCCGCCGGGCGGCCCGGGGGATCAGTGTTGATAAGGACGTTTCAGGTTGCAGTCGCGATTGAGCTCGACGCCAAAGCCGGGTTTATCCAGTACCGATTTATGAATCCGCCCCCTCTCCGGTACCGGCTCGCCGAGCAGGATCGGGTCGAACTGCGGACGCAGCGTGGCGCAGTCAGGACTGGTCATCAGAAACTCGCTGAACGGCGTGTTGGTGAAAGTGATCACCGCATGATGTGAGTAAACCGACGAGCCGTGCGGCACCACCAGCTGCCCGCGCGCTTTAGCAATAGCCGCTATCTCCACCAGCGTGGTTAAGCCGCCGCACCAGCCGACGTCGGGCTGCATAATATCGATTCCGGTCTCCGACAGGGTGCGGAAGGACTGCAGGGTGCCGTGGTGCTCGCCGCTGGTCACCATCATCCCGGCCGGCGCCTGGCGCTTCAGCTCGCGATAACCTTCATACTGCTGCGGCGGCAGGCACTCCTCGATCCACTTGAGGTTGTAAGGGGCGCAGGCATGGGCAAGTTTGGTGGCATAGTTAACGTCCTGGCTCATCCAGCAGTCCAGCATTAACCAGAAATCCGGGCCGCATTTTTCGCGCATGTCCGCCACCATGGCGACGTCTTTGCGGATCCCGGCGTCGCCATCGTGCGGCCCCCAGTGGGTGGGCATTTTGCCACCGATAAAGCCCATCTCCTGCGCCAGATCCGGACGGGCGCCGGTGGCATAGAACTGGATTTCGTCACGCACCGCTCCGCCCAGCAGTTTGTAGACCGGCAGGCCAACCACTTTCCCGAACAGATCCCACAGCGCGAGGTCGACACAGGAGATAGTGTTCATCACCAGACCGCCGGATCCTGCGTAGTAAAGGGTGGCGTTGAGCATCTGGTCGTGGATCAGTTTGATATCGCTGACGCATTTGCCTTCGATAAAGCGGTTGAGATGTTTTTCCACGATAAAGCAGCCCATCTCTCCGGCCGTCGACACGGCAAAGCCGGTCTGCCCGTTGTCGGCTTCCACTTCCACAATCAGCGTGCCCAGCACGTTGATGCCAAACGACTGGCGGGACTGCTCATACTGTCTGTATTTGCTCATCGGCGTGGCGATATGATCGTCAATCCAGTGGTTAGCCCCCTGATCGTGGTAATCGCCGCCGCCGGCGCCCTGCTCTGCGGTGGCGCCGCCGGTAAACCAGGCGCGGACGTGTTTAATTTTCGGTAGGGTCATGGTGTTCTCCTTATGATGAGGCGAGTTGTTCAAAGGGGCTTTTCCACCCCAGCAGTCGTGAAATATCTTTCGCGCAGGCAATCGCCTTACCGGCAAGGTAATCGCGATTGTCTTCATTGATTTGCAGACGGGTACCCACCACCGAGATGGCGGCGGTCAGGTCGTTATTGGCGTTAAAAACCGGGGCGGCCACGCAGCGCACGTCCGGATAGTCCTCGCCATTATCAAAGCTCCAGCCCCGGGCGCGGATCCGCCCCAGCTCCTCCCGCAGCTGTTGAGCATTGCTGATGGTCGTTGGCGTAGCCCGCTCCCACTGCAGTTCATCGATAATCGATGCCTGAACCCCGGCGGGCTGCCAGGCCAGCAGACATTTGCCGATCCCGGAGCGGTAAAGCGACAGGCTCTTTCCTTCGTGCGAACGCACGCTAATGGTGGCGGGTGATTCAATTTTCAGAATGTAGTAGGCGTTACCGTGATCGATAATGCCCAGATGGCAGAGCAGGCCGCACTCATCCATCAGCCGGGTCAGGCGCGGCCGCGCCAGCTCGCGCAGGTCCATTTTGCTTAGCGCCTGCCCGGCCAGCTCCACCAGTTTGGTCCACAGGCAGTAGTTATCCTGATTATCCATACTGATGAAGCGCTGCTTTTTCAGCTCGCCCAGCAGCAGATAAACCGTGCTTTTCGGGATCCCCAGCTCCGCTATTATCGTCGCCGCGCTGCAGGGTCCGATGCGGCCAATTAAATTGAGGATCTCAATCGCGCGGGTCAGCGCCGGGACTTTCGTTGATTCCAACATACTGGACTCCAATCCTGAATACTGGAATCAGTGTTGCGGTTGTCCGGGCGGTAAAGTGTGAGCGACATCGCGGGGCAATCGCTTTCCCGTATGCTGGACCGTTCGCAGCGGAAAATTGCGACTTAACGCACAGAATTTTTTCAGGAGAGTACAACAGGCTGGACAACCGGCGCCCGGGAGAAGCCCGCGCGCCGGGAAACGACTTACATTGAGAGGGAATCCACCACGTTAATCCAGCCATGTTCACTGGCCAGCGGTTGGCCATTCAGCCAGCGACGCAGCAGGTTTAATGCCATCATGGCGCAGACTTCCTGGCGTACCGCCAGGCTGTGGCGGGTGACGCTAAACTTCACCCGCAGCGCGAAGGTGCCG
This sequence comes from Klebsiella sp. JB_Kp004, assembly GCF_040065795.1. Taxonomy (NCBI): domain Bacteria; kingdom Pseudomonadati; phylum Pseudomonadota; class Gammaproteobacteria; order Enterobacterales; family Enterobacteriaceae; genus Klebsiella; species Klebsiella sp. JB_Kp004. The sequence goes on from NZ_JBEAKW010000048.1 coordinate 75,585, forward strand.
TCGGGGGTGGCCAGGGCCACGTTAAGATGATCGTTTTCCTGGCCGCTCACCGCCAGGGCCAGGCCGGCAAAATGGTTAATGCGCCGCTCGGCCGCCCAGCGGGCCGCCTGCGCCAGCGTCTCCTCCTGCGCCGGGACCACTTCGCTGGCCAGCAGCGGCGCGCCGGCGCGGGACAGCTGGAGCGCCAGCAGACCGCCGGTAAACTGCTCGCTGAGCGTCAGGCTCAGCTGCCGCTCCTGCAGGCAGCGTGCAATCTGCGCCGGTAACCCTTCAGTGCCTTCGAAAATCAGGCTGTCGCCAGCCACTTTACGCACTTCCGGCCACAGGGCCAGCATGGCGTCACGCTGCTCAGCCGGTCCGGTCAGCTTCAGCTCAATGATCGGCATCGACGAGCGGTAGCCCATCACCACGCCAGGCGGTAACGTCAGCGGATTGAGGTTTTGCGCCAGCTCGCTTTCCGAGCGGCCAAAAGTGGTCAGCCGCAGGCATACCGGCGGTTCCGGCAGCGTAAAGCGCTGGCGCAGGCGCGGTAAAATCTCCTGCTCGACCATCACTTTGAATTCAGAGGGAACGCCGGGGGTGAAAAACATCAGGCAGCGATTGAGCTGGATGGCAAAGCCGCAGGCCGTGCCCACCGGGTTATTGATCATCTCGGCGCTGGCGGGGATTTCCGCCTGCTTACGGTTGCTTTCCGCCATCGGCCGCCCGCGTTCAGCAAAGAAGCGGGTCATGGTTTCCAGCCACTCCGGATGCAAAATAAGTCCTTCGCCTTTCGCGGTGGCCGCGGCCAGCGCGCTCAGGTCGTCGCTGGTTGGGCCGAGGCCGCCATTGACGATCAGCACATCCGCCTGTTCGCTGCGTTCGCGAAGAATCGCCACCAGCGCATCGAGATCGTCGCCGACGGTATTACGGCGCGTTAATGGTAAACCCTGATTAAAAAAGAAATCCGCCAGCCATGCTGCATTGGTGTCAACGATTTGACCATGCAACACTTCATCGCCAGTGGACAGCATTTCCACATTCAACATTGCTCACTCCTTGCCTGCCAGGTGGCAAATACTATAACGCAAAGCGGGAGGCTGACGAGGAGGAAAATCTGGCGCGGCAAGAAGAGACCGCGCCGGAGGAGATTAGAAGCTGGCGCTGGCGCCGATGTACGGGCCGTCGGCGATGGTGTTATCGCGGTTGCCATCTTTGCCCGCCAGGTTCAGATAGCGATAGCCTGCCTGGATGCTGAGCGGACGCATAATGGTCCAGCTGGCGCCGACGTTGGCTTCCTGATAGCTGTCAATGCCGCTGGAGAGGGAATCTGGAGAGTAGTAGTAGTCGCCATACAGACGGAAGCTGTCGCCGATTTTCCACTGCAGGCCGCCGCCGACCGCGGCCGCATAACCTTCATCACCCTGTTTCGGGTTGGTGTATACCCCTTTACCGCCCACGGTCGCCAGGAACGGCCCCAGCGGAATATTCAGGCCCAGGCCTAAACCCGCGGCGTCGCCGTCGTTATCGCTGTGCAGCCAGTTACCCGAAACAGCCAGACCGGTGGACTCGGTGCCGAAGCCGACCCCAAGGTTGGTGTAATGCTCGCCTGCTTCGCCGGTAACGCTGATCGCATGGGCCGCCGAAGAGACCAGCATGACGCCAGCCAGCGCCATAAAAATGCTTTTTTTCATTATTTACTCTATCCAGAAAATTAAAATCAAAGAAGTCCCGAAAAAACCTGAAAATTCTACTGCGCACTCGTCAGGAATCAATGACCTGGCGAAATGATTTTTCACAAGAGTGTAACCAGTTGCGTCTTTTTACAGCAATACCACCGCGCATTTGCGAAAGAATGTAAATTTCACCGCATTCATATTCAGTAGAATTATATTTAATTAGGTTGTATTGATTGAATAAATCTATATTTATCTGCGCAATCGCCATTGCGCAGGCTGTTTGAAGGAAGCAGAAAAATTAATGGGCGAGCAGGGCCAGGCGCTCCGGCGCAAGCCCCGTCAGCTTCGCCACCAGCGCCAGATCAAGCCCGTTTTCCAGCATCGCCTTGGCAATACGTTGCGCAGCCAATTGTTCTCCCTGTTCAAGACCTTGCTGCAGGCCCTGCTGATGGCCACGTTGTTCCAGAAACTGGGCAATGTTCATTAGCGTCTCCTTATGCAGCCGTCTGGGGACATTTTGCGCAAGATTACGTAAAAAGGCGACCGGATCGGCGGCATTTCCTGCCTGTAATAAATAGTGAAGCAGCGTCCTGAGCTGTCTGCGGCTAGTGTATCCCAGCGCCAACAGGCTGGCTAGTTGCTCCTGCAGTTCCATCATATCGCGTTGCCGGATATGCTTTTGCAGCAACTCAAGCATCGCGACCCGTCGGTGCTGCATTATTGTATCGTCAGGAAGCACCGTGATATCGATTAAGTGAAAATCCTGATTGTATACTTGCCGCGCGGTTTGCGGATGAGCAAATCCTTCCAGCCAGCACATGGGATACGGCCAGGGCGAGACTTGCCCATGATAAAAAAGCAGCGGGATCACCAATGGCAGTTGCGTATGTCCTTTATCCAGATGGCGCTGCATCGCTGCTATCGCATAACGCATCAGGCGAAATGCCATATGACGGTCCGCAGAGCTTTGATGTTCGATAAGCAGATAGATATATCCGTCCCCCGCCTGGGTTTGCAGCGAGTAAAGAATATCGGAATGGCTGGCGCGCAGGTCTTCATCGATAAAACTTCCGGACTCCAACTGCAGCGTTTGCAGATTGCATAATTCTCGCAAATGTTCAGGAAGGTGAATGTCCAGAAAATCCCGCGCCGTCGCCCGATGCGACAGTAGGTGTTTAAACACGGCGTCATGTGGGGAATGGGTGGTCCTTTCCATGGTGGCTCTCCATACGATAATTTTCGCTTAACTTATCACTCTGTAAAGCCAGCGCCGTATTTCCCTTGCGGTTTGCCGAGGCGCCTCGCAAACTGTTTCCTCGATACCCGGCCCGACTTACTGCGAAGGAGAAAAATCATGCGTCAAAGGACGATTGTTTGCCCGCTAATCCAAAATGATGGCCATTACCTGTTGTGCAAGATGGCTGCCGACCGCGGGGTTTTTCCAGGACAATGGGCCTTGTCCGGCGGCGGCGTGGAGCCAGGGGAACGTATCGAAGAGGCGCTGCGACGCGAAGTCCGCGAGGAGCTTGGCGAAAAACTGCAGTTGACCCGTATCACGCCATGGAGCTTCCGCGACGATACCCGCGTGAAAACCTATCCCGACGGGCGCCAGGAAACGATCTATATGATCTATCTGATCTTCGACTGCGTTAGCGCCAATCGCGACGTAACGATCAACGAGGAGTTTGACGATTACGCCTGGGTGAAAGCGGATGAGCTTAAAAACTACGATCTCAATGCCGCCACCCGCCTCACCCTGAGCATGAAGGGGCTACTCTGACGCCACGGTCAGCAGGCGCAGCGTCGCCTTCAGTCCGCCCAGGCTTTCGCTGCGCGAAAGCTGCAGGTGGCTACGATGCAAACGTGCAATATCGTTAACCAGCGCCAGGCCCAGCCCGGCGCCGGGAATCGCGCCCGCGTTATCGAGGCGGCGAAACGGCATCAGCGCCTGGTGTACCTGGTGGTCGTCAATTCCCGGACCGCTGTCTTCCACGCTGAGCAACACGGCGTCGCCGTCGCGATGCAGGCTAAGCGTGACCGTTCCATATTCCGGGGTATAGCGAATGGCATTGTCGAGCAGGTTAGCGCACAGCTCCCCCAGCAGAACGCTATCGCCTGCCACATGTACCGCCGACTGCTCGCCCTCGTAGCCAAGATCGATATGTTTGCTCCGCGCTTGCGCGATACGTGAAAAGCAGCTGTTGCGCACAATCTCCGGCAAGTTAATCACCGCAAACGCCTGCTCCCGCTGTTTTACCGTCGCCAGCTGCAGCAACCGCTCCGTTAACAAGACCGTATCGTCCAGCGTGGCGCGCATCGCCTGCAGACTTTCGCGCCACAGTTGCGGATCGTCGCTGGCCAGGGCTACCGAAGCCTGCGTTTTCAGCACCGCAAGCGGTGTTTTCAGCTGATGGGACGCATCGGCGCTAAAGCGCTCCTGGCGGGAGATCATCACCCGCAGGCGGTCGATGTAGCGGTTGAACGCGACAATCAGCAGCCGCGTTTCCGACCAGGGCAGCAGCTCCGGCAGCGGCGTCAGCAGACCGGGTTCACGGCGCACCATCAGCGCGGAGAGCTGACGCATGGGCCGCAGCACGCGGCGCAGCAGCCAGGCTGCCAGCACCAGCGTCAACAGGACCAGTAACCCTTGCGACACCCAGGATGAGAAGAGTAATTGTCCGGCCAGCCAGCGGCGGGACTGCAGCGTTTCGGCAATATATATCTCCGCCATGCCAACGATGCCGCCTTCGTTGATGGGCTGCAGCAGGCGCGCCACGCGGATTGCCTGACCGCGATATTCGGTATGATAAAACCACGCCAGCGCCGGATAGAGCTGAGTTCGCGAGGTGGAGGGCGGCATCGCGGGCAGATCGTCATAGCCGGAAATGACCTTCCCCTGCGGGTCGAGCACCTTGTAATAGAGACGATCGTTCATATTGAGCTCGAAGCTGTCCAGCACCACCCAGGGCACATTCACCTCCAGTTGCCCTCCGCGAACCACCAGCTGCTCGGCCACCGTCCGCGCCGACGACAGCAGGGTACGATCGTAGGCTTGCGTCGCCGCCTGCAGCGCGCTGACGTAGCTGTTAAACGCGGAGAGTCCCCACAGCAGGACCAGCGGCAGGCCGAGAAACAGCAACAGTTGGGCATAGAGCGATTGCGGCTTACTCCATCTCATGGCGCTCGCACTCAAGCAGATAGCCTAAACCGCGCAGGGTGGTTATACGCACATTGCTCGCCTGAAGTTTCTTGCGCAGACGGTGAATGTAGAGTTCGATGCTTTCCGGACTGACGTCATCGCTGAGGCTGAACACCTGTTCGAACAGCTGCTGACGGGAAACCGGGCGAGTGCGGCGAAACATCAGCACCTTCAATAGCGCCAGCTCGCGCGGCGTCAGAGACAACATCTGGCCACGGAGTAAAAAATAGCCTTCGTCACAATACGCCAGCTCGCCAAGCTGCTGCACCTCATGCACCTGCCCTTCGCTGCGCCGGAGCAGCGCCCGCAGGCGGGCGTCGAGCTCTTCCAGCTCAAAGGGCTTGGGTAAATAGTCATCCGCGCCGGCATTTAAGCCCTTCACCCGGTCCGCTACCGCGCTGCGGGCGGTCAGCAACAGCACCGGCAGGGTCTGCCCGCGCTTGCGCAGCCGCTGCACCACTTCAAGGCCATCGAACCCCGGCATACCGATATCCAGCACCGCCAGCGCATATTGCTCGCTTTGCAGCAGATGGTCGGCCGCACGCCCGTCAGCGACGCAATCCACGGCAAAACCGCCCTGCACCAGCGCTTTTTCCAGCCAGTGAGCCAGCTCACGATTATCCTCGGCTAATAAGAGACGCATATCACATCCTGTAACGTTGCTGCAGCATTGAAAGGGAAATGAAAGGTAACTGTTTTAACAATCATGCAACCGAATCGCCATATGTCGGTTCACATAATCAAAAAAACCTGCCCTGTACCTGCTGAGGAAGCCTATGAAAACGCCATTTTTCCGCCATCTGAGCGCCATCGCGCTGTGCCTTTGCACCACATCCGCCTTCGCCGCAGAGGCCCCGTCCCGCACCGAATGTATCGCGCCCGCTAAACCCGGCGGCGGCTTTGACCTGACCTGTAAGCTGATTCAGGTGAGCCTGATGGAAACCGGCGCTATCGAGAAACCGATGCGCGTCACCTATATGCCCGGCGGCGTGGGCGCGGTAGCCTACAACGCCATTGTCGCCCAGCGCCCGGCAGAGCCGGGGACCGTCGTCGCCTTCTCCGGCGGCTCGCTGCTGAACCTGTCGCAGGGTAAATTCGGCCGTTACAGCGTCGATGACGTGCGCTGGCTGGCGAGCGTCGGCACCGACTACGGCATGATCGCCGTGCGCGCCGATTCGCCATGGAAAGATCTGAAGTCGTTTATGACCGCGATGGAGAAAAATCCCTCCAGCATCGTGATTGGCGCCGGGGCCTCCATCGGCAGCCAGGACTGGATGAAAGCGGCGCTGCTGGCGCAAAAAGCCAACGTCGACCCGCATAAAATGCGCTATGTCGCCTTTGAGGGCGGCGGCGAGCCGGTGACCGCGCTGCTCGGCAACCATGTGCAAGCGGTCTCCGGCGATCTCAGCGAGATGGTGCCCTATCTGCAGGGCAATAAAATCCGCGTGCTGGCGGTCTTCTCCAGTGAACGATTGCCGGGCGCGCTCGCCGATGTCCCTACCGCTAAAGAGCAGGGCTACGACCTGGTCTGGCCGATTATTCGCGGCTTCTTTATGGGCCCAAAAGTCAGCGACGCCGAGTACCAGTGGTGGGTCGATGAATTCACTAAACTGCAGCAAACCGAAGCGTTCAAAAAGCAACGTGAACTGCGCGGCCTGTTTGAATTCAACATGAACGGCAAGGAGCTCGATACCTACGTTAAGCAGCAGGTCAACGACTATCGCGAACAGGCGAAAGCCTTTGGCCTGGCAAAATAATCCGCGGAGGCGCTAATGAGCGATCGTATTTTTGCCGGAGTGTGGCTGTTGTTATGTATTGGCGGTCTGTTTATCGCCTGGCAGATCCACAGCGAATACGCCTATGAACCCGTCGGCCCGCGTCCCTTCCCGCTCGGGATCATCGGCCTGATGCTGCTGTGCTCGGCGTTAATGTTGCTACGTCGCCCGGACGCCGTCGAGTGGCCGGGACGGCATGTGCTGCAGCGTCTGCTGACCATGGTCGTGGTGCTGGTGGTCTACGCCTGGGGGTTTGAATGGCTCGGTTTTCCGCTGGCCACCGCGCTGCTGACGGCGATCATTGGTCTGCTGTTCGGCGCGACGCTGCCGGCGGCGGGCATTGCCGGCGTCGCGATGGGCGTGTCGTTATGGTACGCCTTCGACACCCTGCTCGATGTCACCCTGCCCCTTGGCATCTGGTTTAATTAACGGAGGCGTTTATGGATACCTGGATCTATCTCTCGCAGGGCTTCGCCGTCGCCATGACGCCGGAGAACCTGCTGATCGCCCTGATCGGCTGCTTTGTCGGGACTATCGTCGGCCTCCTGCCGGGGCTGGGGCCTATCAACGGCGTGGCGATTCTGCTGCCGCTGGCTTTCGCCCTGCATTTACCCGCGGAGTCGGCGCTGATCCTGCTGGCGACGGTTTATATCGGTTGCGAATACGGCGGGCGTATTTCATCAATTCTGTTGAACGTGCCCGGCGATGCCGCCGCCATTATGACCGCCCTCGACGGCTATCCGATGGCCCAGCAGGGTCGCGGCGGCGTTGCGTTGTCGATTTCCGCCGTCAGTTCCTTCTTTGGCTCAATGATCGCCATCGGCGGTATTATTTTGTTCGCGCCGCTGCTCGCCCAGTGGTCGCTGGCGTTCGGTCCGGCGGAGTACTTCGCGCTGATGGTCTTCGCCATCGCCTGTCTTGGCAGCATGATGGCGCAGAACCCGCTGAAGTCGTTCCTCGCGGCGTTAATCGGCCTGGGTCTGGCGACGGTAGGGGTGGACGCCAATACCGGGGTTTACCGCTTCACCTTCGACAGCGTCCATCTCTCGGACGGCGTACAGTTTATTGTGGTGGTGATCGGCCTGTTCTCGGTTTCAGAGATCCTGTTGATGCTGGAGAGCACCAGCGGCGGACAAACGCTGGTGCGGAAAACCGGACGGATGCTGTTTAACACCAAAGAGGCCGCGCAGTGCGTCGGCGCGACCCTGCGCTCTTCGGTGGTGGGTTTCTTCGTCGGCATTCTGCCCGGCGCCGGGGCGACCATCGCCAGCGCCATTACCTACATGACGGAGAAAAAACTCAGCGGTAACAGCGATAACTTCGGCAAGGGCGATATTCGCGGCGTGGCGGCGCCGGAAGCGGCCAATAACGCCTCCGCCTGCGGTTCCTTTATTCCCATGCTGACGCTCGGCGTGCCGGGGTCCGGCACCACCGCGGTGATGATGGGCGCGCTGACGCTGTATAACATCACCCCCGGCCCGGCAATGTTCACCGAGCAGCCGGATATCGTCTGGGGGCTGATTGCCGCCCTGCTGATCGCCAACGTGATGCTGCTTATTATGAACATTCCGCTGATCGGCCTGTTCACCCGTATGCTGACCATTCCGCTGTGGTTTCTGGTCCCGGCCATCGCCGCGGTCTCCGCCGTCGGCGTCTACGCGGTACACAGCACCACTTTTGACCTGCTGCTGATGGTGGGGCTTGGGGTGCTCGGCTACATCATGCGCAAAATGCACTTCCCGATGTCGCCGCTGATCCTTGGCTTCGTGCTGGGGGAGATGCTGGAGCAGAACCTGCGTCGCGCGCTGTCGATCAGCAACGGCAATCTGGCGATCCTGTGGCAAAGCGGGGTGACCAAAACGCTGCTGGTGCTGGCTATCGCCGTGCTGGTGGTGCCGCCGCTGCTGCGTCTGCGGCGTAAACAGCGCCAGCGTCGCGCCGAAGCCAATATCGGCTAAGCCGGCGAATTGACCCATTCGCGCAGCGCCCGGCGCGAGATCTTAATCCCACCGTTCTTTAACGTTTCCGGCAGCCGCAGCCAACGCACCGGCTGCTGGAAACGCGCCAGCCGTTCCGCGCTCCATGCCGCCAGCACGCTCATTTCGCAGCCGTCATCGCATTCCACCACCGCTACCGGACGCTGGCCATATTCCGCATCGTCCAGCGGCACGACAAACGCCTGCTGTATCTGCGGATGCGCCCCGATGATCCGTTCCACCTCCTCCGGCTGGATCCCTTCTCCACCGCTGAAAAAGAGATTATCCAGGCGCCCGAGGAGAGTAAGCCGTCCATCGATGATCTCGCCGCGATCGCGGGTGGCAAACCACCCTTCGTCGTTGGTCAATGGCAACAATTGACCGTCGCGCCAGTAGCCCGCGGCCATGCTCGCCGCCCGCAGCCAGACCTCGCCGGCAACGATTTTCATCTCCCGCCCCGGCAACGCCGCGCCCACATCCGCCGCGCCGTCGGCCTCTTTAGCGCAGACGGTGGAAGCGAATTCGGTCAGGCCGTAACCGCAGTAGGTGCGTACCCCCTGCCCCCGCGCCCGCTCGGTCAATTCGACCGGGATCGCCGCGCCGCCGAGCAGCACCGCCTTGAGGGTAAGCGCAGCATCGTCATTCAGCAGGCGCCACAGCTGAGTCGGCACCAGCGAAGCATGGGTACAGCCCTGCAGCATCTGCGCCAGCGGCTGTTTATCGCGCACCGTCAGCCGCGCGCCGGCCAGCAGCCAGCGCCACATAATCCCCTGGCCGCAGACATGAAACAGCGGCAGCGACAGCAGCCAGTCATCTTCTGCGGCAAACGGCATCAGCGCCAGCACGCCGGCGGCGCTGGCCAGATGGGCGCTGGCATGATGCACCGCCGCCTTCGGCAAACCGGTCGACCCCGAGGTCAGCGTCATTGAGGCGAAACGATCCCCACGCCACGGCACAGCATGGGTTCCCGCTGTCGCCAGCAGGGTTAACGCCGGTAAATCCCCCGGCAGCGCATCGCCGTTAAGCACCAGCTGATGCTGGACGGTCAACGCTGGCAGCAGTTCCTGCAGCAACGCCGTCGGCAGCTGCGGATTCAGCGGCAGCACCCGCGCGCCGCACTGCAGCAGCGCCAGCCAGGCCAGCAGCGTCGACGGCTGGTTAAAAGCCTGCAGCGCCACCCCGTGACCTTCGGTTACGCCCTGCGCGGCAAACCCGACCGCCAGCGCGTCAACGCGGGCGCACAGGTCGCGCCAGGTCAGCGGCTGGTCATTCAGGCGCAGCGCCTGCGCCTCTCCGCGCCGCTGGCGCCAGTGCCGCCAGGGCCAGTCGCGAAAGGTCACAGCAGCGGCTCCAGCGTATCGATGCTGAGCATCGGCAGGGTGCTTTCCGGCCACGCCCGCACCAGCTGGGCGCCCATCAGCGACAGGGTGTCCAGTCCGGGGATGGTCTGCGGCGTCAGCCAGGCGGCAACCCGCGCCAGCTGGGTTAACCCGAGGCTGGACTCGATCGACGAGCTGATCACCGCGCTCAGCCCCAGAGCATGGGCCGCGGCGACCTGCTGCTGAACCCGGTGTAAACTGCCGGTTAGCGTCGGCTTGATCACCACCGCGCGCACGCCCGGCTCGGCGACGAAGCGAAAATCCGCCTCGCGCAGGCTTTCATCCCAGGCGATAGCGATCCCGGTTTCGCGACTAAAGGCCCGCGAGTCCTCCCGCGTTTTACAAGGTTCCTCAAGAAAGGCAATGCGCTGGCGATACGCCGGATCGACATATTTCGCAAACTGCTGCGCTTTCAGCGGCGTCCAGGCCCGGTTGGCATCCAGACGCAGCTGCAGGTCGGGGATGGCTTCCAGCAGCAGATTAACCACCATGCCGTCGCGGACCGCCTCCCAGAGCCCCACTTTCACCTTAGCGACTTTCTCGCCGGGCATCGCCGCCAGTCTGGCGAACAGCTCATCCGGATCGCCGGAGCAGAGCGGCGCCGCGCGATAATTCGCGGCCTGCGGCAGCTCGCCGCTGAGCTCCGCCTGCGCGCAGCTGATGCCAAACGCGACAGAGGGCAGCGCAGGAAGCGCCGGCTCCGCGCCGTCGCGCCAGGCCTGAGCCCAGGGCAGTAGCGCCGCCTGCGCCTCCGCCAGAGTCTCTGCGCTGAATCCCGGCAGGGGAGAAATTTCCCCCCAGCCCTCCCGCTCACCCTCCCGCAGGTGGATGAACAGCCCGTCGCGGGTTTTTAACCGCCGTTCTCGCAGCACCACGCCCGCGTCCATCGGTATCTGCCAGCGGTAAACCTGCGAAACGCGCATTAGGGATTCCGTTTAAATTTGCTGAAGTCCGGCTGACGTTTCTGGTTGAAGGCATTGCGGCCTTCCTGTCCCTCTTCCGTCATGTAGAACAGCATGGTGGCGTTGCCCGCCAGCTCCTGCAGACCGGCCTGGCCGTCGCAGTCGGCGTTCAGCGCCGCTTTCAGGCAGCGCAGCGCCATTGGGCTGTTCTGCAGCATTTCACGACACCAGCGCACCGTCTCTTTTTCCAGATCCGCCAGCGGCACCACGGTGTTCACCAGCCCCATGTCCAGCGCCTGCTGCGCGTCATACTGACGGCAGAGGAACCAGATTTCGCGCGCTTTTTTCTGCCCGACGATGCGCGCCATATAGGAGGCGCCCCAGCCGCCGTCGAAGGAGCCGACTTTCGGCCCGGTCTGACCGAAGATGGCGTTTTCCGCCGCGATGGTCAGATCGCACATCATGTGCAGCACGTGGCCGCCGCCGATAGAGTAGCCGGCCACCATCGCTACCACCGGTTTCGGGCAAGTGCGGATCTGGCGCTGAAAGTCGAGTACGTTGAGATGATGCACGCCGGAGTCGTCCTGATAGCCGCCGTAATCGCCGCGGACTTTCTGATCGCCGCCGGCGCAAAAGGCTTTCTCACCTTCGCCGGTCAGGACAATCACCCCGATATTGTCGTCATAACGGGCATCCGCCAGCGCCTGGATCATCTCTTTGACGGTCAGCGGGCGGAAGGCGTTGCGCACCTGCGGGCGATTGATTGTGATTTTGGCAATGCCGTCGGCCGATTTGTGATAGCGAATATCGGTATAGCCTTCGGAACAATCGTGCCATTCAACAGGGGCATAGAGCATTGCTTCATCAAGAGAGATCATAGAATGTCCTTCAGTTAACTTGCCAGAATCTGCGCCAGACAGGCAATCACCGCCGCCGGGTTGTCCCGGTGCGCGTTGTGTCCGGCATGGTGAATAAGATGGAGATCCGCCGCGAGCGCCTGCGCGATGGCGCGAAATTTCGCATCGCGCTCGCCGCACAGGTAGTGAAAGGGGAAATCGCGCGCCTGCAGGGACGCGCGCAGATCGGCCTGCCCGGCAAGGGAGGTCGCCTGCAGCATCTCGGCCAGCGTCGCGCCGTTGTTCCGGCTGCGTAAGGCGACCAGCGCCGCGCGCTGCCCGGCATCCAGTGAAGCGAAGACCGGCTGCTGATACCAGTCGGCAAAGACCTGCGCCAACGGCTCATGGCGAAAACGTTCCGCCCAGGCGCTGTCGTTGCTGCGCCGCGCCTGCCGCGCTTCGGCATCCTGCAGCCCCGGATGGCCGCCCTCAACGACGAGGCCGCGCAGGCCCGCGCGCGGCTGGCAGGCGAAGTTCATCGCCACCCGGCCCCCCAGCGAGTAACCGATCAGCCAGTAGTTAAGTATGTTGTAACTATTAAGCGTAGCCTGCAGTAGAATATTGACCCCGGCAAAGTCCTGCACCGCGATATCCGCCGAGCCGCCGTGGCCCGGCAGATCGAGATACAGCCGCGGCCAGGCGCGAAACGCGTCGCCTACTTCCCGCCACTCATGGCGGTCGCCGGAAAAACCGTGCAGAAAGACCAGCCAGGGATAACCCGGCTGGCCATGTTCGACTGCAGCGCTGAGGGTCACAGGCGACTTACCTGCGCCAGCAGCTGCTGGAGGGTCTGCGTGCCGTCGGTCTCATTGACCGCCAGCTCAATCACCGTCGCCCCTGCCCTGCGCCAGGCGCCGGCCAGCGCCTCATCCAGCGCCTGCCAGTCAGCCGGGCGATGATAGGCCAGGCCGAACATCGCCGCCGCGTGGCTGAAATCAACGTCCTGCGGCATTAAGTAGAACTGGCGCCGCTCGTCCTGCGGCGTCGGCAGCATGGCGAAAATCTGCCCGCCGTTGTTGTTCACCACGATCAGCACCAGCGGCGCCGACGCCTGGCGCAGCAGGGCCAGCGAGTTGAGATCGTACAGCGCCGAAAGATCGCCGACGATAGCCAGGGTTGGCCGGGCGCTGGCGCGCTGGACGCCGGCGGCGGTGGCGATCAAGCCATCAATGCCGCTGGCGCCGCGGTTGCTATAAACCGGGTAGCCAGCCGGCAGCTGCGCCAGGGCGTCGATCAGGCGCACCACCAGGCTGTTGCCGACAAACAGTTGCCCCTGTTCCGGCAGATAGCGCCGAATTCGCTGCGCCAGCTGCGCTTCGCCAAAGGGTTCGTTGCTGGCGACCGCCGCCTCCCACGCCTGTCGGGCCAGTTCAGGAATAGCCGTCGCCCACGGCTGGCGTTTCTCCGCCGGGTGAAGCTCAAGCCAGCGGTCAATGCTGGCGAGCAGACGACGGCCGCGGTGCTGCGCCGGATCGAGACGGCCGGGCAGATTATCCACCAGCCAGTATTCATCAGGCTCGCAGGTGGCCTGCCACTGCAGGACCCGCTTGCCGGTCAGGCTGCTGCCGAGCTGAACCACGATCTGCGCCTGCGCCAGCTCGCTCACCGCTTTGCCGTTGCCCAGCCACAGGTCAGCGCACGGCAGCGGCTGCCCGGTCTGCGACAGGACATCGCCGATCAGCGGCCAGCCGAGGGTTTGCGCCCACTCGGCCACTTTTTTCCCTTCGGCGGCGCTCATTCTGCCCGCCACGACCACGCCGCGCTTTTGCCGCCAGAAGAACCAGTCGCGCTGTTTCTCACTTTCCATCTGCAGCGCCTGACGTAACCAGGGTTTATCGCTCTGCCACCAGTTGCCGAGCTGCTGCTGCCACTCCACGCCGGTATCATCCATATCGCCATACAGCGGTTCGGCGAACGGGCAGTTGATATGCACCCCGCCGGCGTGCAGCTCGCCCAAGGCCTGGTCGAGGGTCGAGACCAGCCAGCGGGCGGAAATATCCTGCGAGGGACGCGGCAGAGAAATCGTCTGCGACGGATGGGAGGCGAACATCCCCGGCTGACGAATCGCCTGATTGGCGCCGCAGTCGATCAGCTCCGGCGGACGGTCAGCGGTCAGGAGAATCAGCTTTTCCCCGGTAAGCCCCGCCTCAATCAGCGCCGGATATAGGTTCGCGGTGGCAGTCCCGGAGGTCACAATAACCGCCACCGGCTGACGACTGGCTTTCGCCAGACCGAGCGCCAGGTGGCCAAGGCCGCGTTCGTCAAAATGGGTATGATGGATAAAGGCGCGGTTTTCCGCCGCCGCCAGGGTTAAGGGTGTCGAGCGCGAGCCCGGCGCAATGCAGATATGCTGCACGCCGTGGCGCGTTAAAGCTTCCAGGATCACCGCCGCCCAGCGTCGGTTAAATGCGCTTACTGACATGAAATTGTCCGGTATCAAATATTGATGCTAAGTATAGATAAGGCAAAGTGACGGCGTTTTGATATGCATCGTCATTCCCGTCTTATGGACACAGCAGCGAGCGCAGCCCGGCCGCTTTGTTGTCAATCTCCTGCCACTCCTGCTGCGCATCGGAGCCGCTGACGATCCCCGCCCCGGCATACAGTCGCAGAGTGTCGTTGTCCACTTTCGCCGAACGCAGCGCCACGCAAAACTCGCTTTGCGCCAGCGACAGATACCCGGCGGAACCGGCGTACCATTCACGGGAAAAAGGTTCATGGCGCTGAATGAATGCCAGCGCCGCCCGCCGCGGCAGGCCGGCCACCGCGGCGGTGGGCTGGAGCTGCAGCAGGCAGCGGCTGTCGTCAGGCTCCGCCAGCTCGGTCCAGATGCAGCGTCGGAGATGCTGCACCTTGCGCAGCCTCACCACCTGCGGCGGCAGAACGTCCAGCGTCGAGGCCTCACTCTGCAGGCGCTGGCAGATATCCTCCACCACCAGCATGTTTTCCCGCTGATTTTTGTCGTCTTTCATCAACCAGTCGGCCAGCTGCTGCGCCTTCGCGTCATCCTGATGATTAGCGACGGTGCCCGCCAGCGCTTCGGTGCGCAGCAGCGCGCCGCGCCGGCGCCACAGCCGCTCCGGCGTGGAGCCGAAAAACGCCTGCCGGGCATTGAACGCCATCAGGAAATGAAAACAGTTAAGATTGCGGCTGCGGCTGGCGGCCATGATACTCGCGGCATCCAGCGGGGCGGCAAACTGCAGGTCGGTTGCCCGCGCCAGCACCACTTTATCCATGTCGCCGGCGGCGATGGCCTGCGTCGCCTGGTCTATCATTGCCTGCCACTGGGGATAATCGGAGGAGTGGCGCTCGCTCAGCAGCGGCGGCACGCCGCCAGGGGTCGCCTGGGCGGTGGTCAGACTGGCGAGAAAATCACCCGCCTTCACGGCATCGTCGCGCAGGGAGAGGTCGCTGTGCAGCACCAGCCGCATCACGGCCCTGCCGCCGCACCGACGCCACTCCAGACGCGGCAGCACCAGCCGGCCCTGCTGCGGGGCAAACGCATTCAGGCCGCAGATGCGCAGATCCTGCCGCCCGGCCTGGTGTAAAAAGCGGTTTGCGGCGTCGAGCGAGGGAAAGCTTTTTACCGCCCCCAGCGCCGCCAGCTCCTCGTCGCCATTGCGCTGCTGCCAGTAGAACTGCGGCCACTGCGGCTGCTGGCCGCACCATAGCAGCGGATCGAAGGCATCATTCAGCGGAAAGGCAATATCGATAATTCGCGTGCCGGGTGAGTCAGGAAAGGGCTCACTCAGGCCGTCACATAAACGGGCCAGCGCAGTGGAAACAGACAGCACGCAAACCTCCACGGTAGTAAAACCCCACATTATAAGGGGTTCAACGGCGGAATAGCAGTACCCATGACGAGGGAGCGGGTTTTAACTCACCCGCTCGCCGGCCCGGAACAAGGTTGGAACGCGAATGTTCAGGGGTCAGCCAGCGCGGCTTTCCCGCGCCATGCCGATGTGCGGAATGCCATCCTCATCATAGACCTCAGTCACCGGCGTAAAACCGAAGTGGGCGTAAAAGGCTTGCAGATGCGCCTGCGCCCCGAGGTAAATCGCCTTTTGCGGCCAGTGCCGCTGACAGCTGGCCAGCGCCTGCGCCATCAGTTGATGGCCGAGCTTTTCGCCGCGCGCGGCGGGGCTGACGATAACCCGGCCAATCACCACCGGATCGTACATCTCTTCGCTTTTAAGGATCCGCGCATAGGCCACCAGTTCGCCATCGCGCCAGCCGAGCAGATGGCGATTTTCCCCGGCCAAATCATCGCCGTCGACATCCTGATAGGCGCACTGCTGCTCCACGACAAAGACTTCGCTGCGCAGCTTCAGCAGCGCATACAGCTGGGGAACGGTCAGTTCACTATGATGGAGATCCTGCCAGGTCATCATCTGCTGCTCCTTATTGATATACTGATACTTTGCGACTCGCCCTGAGGACACTGGACGATGGAATTAACTTTTTTGGGGACATCCGCCGGGGTGCCGACCCGCACGCGTAATATGACGTCGATAATACTCAATTTGCAACAGCCAACCCGCGCCGAAATGTGGTTGTTTGACTGCGGCGAAGGGACCCAGCATCAATTTCTGCATACGCCCCATCATCCTGGCAAACTGAATAAGATCTTTATTACCCATCTGCACGGCGACCATCTGTTCGGCCTGCCCGGCCTGCTGTGCAGCCGCTCGATGCAGGGGAATTCGCTGCCGCTGACGGTCTACGGACCAAAAGGAATAAAGGAATTCATTGACACCGCGCTGCGCCTCAGCGGTTCGTGGACCGATTATCCCCTGACCATCGTCGAAGTCGGCCCCGGTCTGGTGTTCGACGAAGAGGGCTATCGGGTCACCGCGTTCCCGCTCAGCCATCCGGTGGAGTGCTACGGGTATCGCATTGAGCAGCATGACAAGCCCGGCGCCCTCGACGCCGCCCAGCTGATTGCCGACGGCGTGCCCCCCGGACCGCTGTTTCACCGGCTTAAGCGCGGTGAACAGGTCACGCTGGCGGATGGCCGGACGATCGACGGCAGCCGCTACCTGGGACCCGCTACGCCGGGTAAAACGCTGGCCATCTTCGGCGATACCGCCCCCTGCCCGCAGGCGCTGGAAATGGCGCGCGGGGCGAATGTGATGGTGCACGAAACCACGCTGGAGCAGGCGATGGCGGAGAAAGCCAATAGCCGCGGCCACTCTTCCAGTCAGCAGACCGCAGCGCTTGCCAAAGAAGCGGGGGTCGGCACGCTAATCGCCACCCACTTTAGCTCACGCTACGATGCCGAAGGCTGCCTGCGGATGCTGGCGGAATGCCGGGAGATTTTCCCGGACACCCTGCTGGCGGAAGACTTTATGGTCTACAGGGTGGCGTAACATTCCGGGCATAAAAAAACCGCCATTCCGGCGGTTTTTTTATTGAGGCAATCAACTTACATCAGCGGCGTCGCCAGCTGCACGATGCTAATCAACGGCTGCGGCCAGATACCGAGCACCAGCACCAGCAGGGCAGAGATCAGCACCACGATACCGCCCGCGCTGTACTGCCAGTTCGACGGCGCATCACGGTTCAGCTGCTCCGGCGCGCTCAGGTACAAACTCACCGCCACGCGCAGGTAGTAGTAGAGACCGATCGCCGAGCCGACAACCACCGCGGCAACCAGCCACCACAGATGGGCGTGAACACCGACGGCCAGCACGTAGAACTTACCGATAAAGCCGAGCGTCATTGGGATACCGGCCAGGGAGAGCATCATCACCGTCATCACCGCCGACAGGATCGGACGGTGCCAGAACAGACCGCGGTAGGAGAACAGCGAGTCCGCGTCCGGGCCACGGTATGGGCTGGACATCAGGCTGACCACGCCGAACGCGCCGAGGCTGCTGAACAGGTAGCCGGCCAGGTAGACGCCAACGGCTTCCATCGACATTTCGCCGCTTTGCAGGGCGATCAGCGCCACCAGCAGATAGCCGAGGTGGGAGATAGAAGAGTAACCGAGCAGACGTTTGATATTGGTCTGGCTCAGCGCCATCAGGTTACCGAAGATGATAGAGGCGAAGGCGATCAGCCCCAACACCACGCGCACCGCTTCGCTGTTGCCCACCGGCATGTACAGGAACAGACGCATCACCACGCCGAAGATAGCAATCTTGCTGGCGGTCGCCAGGAAGGTGGAGACCGGCGCAGGCGCCCCCTGGTAAACGTCCGGCGTCCACAGGTGGAACGGCACCAGCGACAGCTTAAAGCCAAGACCGACGATCATCAGGCCGAGCCCCGCCAGCAGCAGCGGCTCGTGCAGGGTGTTGTCCGCCAGGCTCTTGCCCAGCGCAAGGAAGGACAGGTTGCCGGAGTTCGCATACACCAGCGCCATACCGAACAGCAGGAAAGAGGAGGCTGCCGCGGAGAGGATGGTGTATTTGATGCTCGCTTCCAGCGAACGCTTCTGGCGGAAGGCGTAGCCGACCAGGCCGAACAGCGGCAAGGAGATTAACTCGATGCCGAGGAACAGCGCCGCCAGATGATTCGCACCGGCCAGCAGAATGCCGCCCAGGGCGGCAATCAACACCAGCAGGTAGAACTCTTCTTTGTTGTCCTTGTAACCCTCAAGCCACGGGTAGGCGAAAGTACAGGTCGCGAGGCTCGCCAGCAGCACCAGCCCGGTATAGAGCATGGCGTAGCCGTCAACGCGGATCAGCGGCGTGACGTCCATCGCCCCGTTCTGGCCGACGAACCAGAGCGAGACCAGCGCGGCGTTAAGTCCGAGAACCGACAGCGTGGCATTGAGAAAATGATTGCGTCGCCACGCAATGGAGAGCATCACAACCACCACCGTCAAGCCGACGATCAGCAGCGGTAGCAGTGCGATCAGTTGTTGTGGAGTTATTGTCATGGCGAATTACGGCCTTGTAGTAGAAACAGAATTAACAAACCACTGCTGAATGTTGCTCATCGCAGCATGCGAGGTGTCGAGGATCGGCTGCGGGAAGAAGCCCAACAGCACCAGCAGCACCACCAGCAGCAGGATGATAGACAGTTCACGCAGGGACATCCCCGGCAGCGCTTTCGCCGCGATTTCGCTTTTCGCTTTACCGAAATAAGCGCGATGCAGCATCGACAGCGAGTAAACGGACGCGAATACCAGACCAAAGGTCGAGATCACGGTGATCACCGGCACCACTTTATAGCTGCCGAACAGGATCATAAATTCGCCGACGAAGTTACCCGTGCCCGGCATCCCCAGGGTGGCGACGGCGAAGAACATCGACATCGCCGGCAGCCATTTGATTTTGCTCCACAGACCGCCCATCTGACGCATGTCACGGGTATGCAGACGTTCGTACAGCTGGCCGCAGAGAATAAACAGACCCGCCGCGGAGAGACCGTGAGCAATCATCTGGATCACCGCCCCCTGATACGCCAGCTGGCTGCCGGTGTAGATAGCAATCAGCACGAAGCCCATGTGGGACACGGAGGTGTAGGCGATAAGACGTTTGATATCCGTCTGCGCAAAGGCCATCCACGCGCCGTAGAAGATCCCGATCACGCCCAGCCACATCGCGATGGGCGCAAACTCGGCGGAGGCGTTCGGGAACAGCGGCAGCGCAAAGCGCAGCAGACCGTAGGCCGCGGTTTTCAGCAGGATCCCCGCGAGGTCGACGGAACCGGCGGTCGGCGCCTGGGAGTGGGCGTCCGGCAGCCAGCCGTGCAGCGGCACCACCGGCATTTTCACCGCGAAGGCGATGAAGAAGCCGAGCATCAGCAGGTATTCCACGCCGTGGGACATCGGGGTTTTCAACAGCTCTTCATAGTTGAAAGTCCACACACCGGTGGCGTTGAAGTGGACGAATGCCAGCGCCAGAATGGCGATCAGCATCACCAGGCCGCTCGCCTGGGTGTAGATGAAGAACTTGGTGGCCGCCGTGATACGCGTTTTACCGTCAGAGGCTTTGTGGCCCCACAGCGCGATCAGGAAGTACATCGGCACCAACATCATTTCCCAGAAGAAGAAGAACAGGAACATGTCGATGGCGAGGAACACGCCGATGACGCCGCCCAGGATCCACATCAGGTTGAGGTGGAAGAATCCCTGGTATTTTTCGATTTCGCGCCAGGAACAGAGCACCGCCAGCACGCCGAGCAGGCCGGTCAGCACCACCATCAGCAGCGACAGGCCGTCGATCGCCAGATGAATGCTAATGCCGAAGCGTGGGATCCACGGCAGCACGAACTCAGACTGCCACTGCGGAATACCCGCGGATTGCGTCAGAGAATAGCCGCCCTGCATCCAAAGCTGCAGGCCAAGCGCCAGCGTCAGTCCCATAGTAATCAGCGCGATCCAGCGCGGCACTTTCACGCCAAAGCGTTCGGTCTGCCAGCACAGGAAGCCGCCGATAAAGGGGATTAATATCAACCAAGGCAATAACATGGTGATTTTTATTCCTTATTTAAGTCCGGTTCAGGCTATCTTACTCGTCATAGCGAACTCCGGCTGTGCTCACAATCCTCACGTACTTTAATACGCTCCGGTTGCTTCGCGCAGGCGGCGTCCACGTTGACTTCGCCGATAATGCCTGTCCTTTACGACCTGATTTTCAACGAATTCTCACAGAAAATTCACTTCGGTTTGAGGCTTGTTTTGTCGGGTGGCGCTAACGCTTACCCGACCTACGGTCCCGTAGGCCCGGCAAGCAGCGCGCCGCCGGGCAACACAATGGTTCTCAAACTCAACGCAATACCATCAGCAGCGCCAGCACCACCACCGCGCCGATGCTCATTGACGCCACATACCAGCGCAGATAGCCGTTCTCGCTCACCAGCAGGCCTTTACCTGCGAAGCGGGAGAGGATCGCCGGGATGTTCATCAATGCGTTCAGCGGATCGCTCTTCAGCAGCCAGGCAATGCCGAGGAATGGCTTAACGAAGACTTTGTCGTATAACCAGTCGAAGCCCCAGGCATGGAACCACCAGGTACCGAAGAAGCGGCCAGGCGCGCTGTTGGCGATAGAGGTCACCAGGGTGCGTTTGCCCAGCCACAGCCATGCGGCGATCAGGATGCCGGCAATGGCGATGATCCCGGAGGCAATCTCCAGCGTCATCACGTTGCCGTGCGCCAGTTCAGTGGTCTGCGGCAGGACGCCTTCCAGCGGCGGCACGATCAGCGCGCCAACGAAGGTGGACAGCACCAGCAGCACAATCAGCGGCAGATGATGGGTGATCCCCTTCCCTGCGTGCGCGTGAATTTGCTCTTTACCGTGGAACACGATGAAAATCATGCGGAAGGTGTACAGCGAGGTCATAAAGGCGCCGACCAGGCCCGCCACCATCAGGTTGATATGGCCGTTGGCCATCGCCCCCGCCAGAATCTCATCCTTACTGAAGAAGCCTGCGGTAATGAGCGGCAGAGCGGACAGCGCCGCGCCCCCCACCAGGAAGCAGACGTACACCAGCGGAATAGATTTGCGCAGGCCGCCCATCTTGAAGATGTTCTGTTCGTGATGGCAGGCGAGAATCACCGAACCCGACGACAGGAACAGCAGCGCTTTAAAGAACGCGTGGGTCATCAGATGGAAAATCGCCGCATCCCATGCCTGCACGCCCAGCGCGAGGAACATGTAGCCAATCTGGCTCATGGTGGAGTAAGCGAGAACGCGTTTGATGTCGGTCTGCACCAGCGCGGCGAAGCCCGCCAGCACCAGTGTTACCGCCCCGACGATCCCGACCAGATGCAGCACTTCCGGCGTCATCAGGAACAGACCGTGGGTACGGGCGATCAGGTAGACGCCCGCGGTAACCATGGTGGCGGCGTGGATCAGCGCGGAGACTGGCGTCGGACCCGCCATCGCATCGGCAAGCCACGTTTGCAGCGGCAGCTGGGCGGATTTACCGACCGCGCCGCCGAGCAGCATCAGCGTCGCCCACTGCAGCGTGGTGCTGCCGTTAGCGAAGTGCTGCGGCGCCAGCTCAACCATTTCGCGGAAGTTGAGGGTACCCAGTTCGTTATAAAGAATGAACAGCGCGAAGGCGAGGAACACGTCGCCGACGCGGGTCACCACAAACGCTTTCATCGCTGCGGCGCCGTTCTTCGGATCGGTGTAGTAGAAACCGATCAGCAGGTAAGAGCAGAGACCCACCCCTTCCCAACCCAGGTACATCAGCAGCAGGTTATCGGCCAGTACCAGAACCACCATGCTGGCGATAAACAGGTTGGTGTAGGCGAAGAAGCGGGAATAGCCCTCTTCACCGCGCATATACCAGGAGGCGAACATATGGATCAGGAAGCCGACGCCGGTCACCACGGAGAGCATGGTCAGCGACAGGCCGTCCAGCACCAGGTTGAAGCCGATGTTGAAATCCCCAACCGACATCCAGGTCCACAGCGGCACGCTGACCGCCTGTTTGCCGTTAGCGAAAAAGTCAACGCCGACGTAGGCGGTGACCAGCGCCGCCAGGCCTACCGAGCCCATGCCAACGGTGGCGGAAAGGTTTTCCGACCAGCGCCCGCGGGAAAAGGCCAGCAGCACAAAGCCAATCAATGGCAAAAGAATGGTTAAGGCAAGCATGTTCATCCACGCAACTCACTTACTGAATCGATGTTCAGGTTCTGGCGGCGACGATGGAGCTGCAGCAGCAGCGCCAGACCGATACTCGCTTCCGCAGCCGCGAGGCTGATAGCGAGGATATACATAATCTGACCATCAGTCTGGCCCCAGTAGCTGCCCGCCACCACAAAGGCCAGCGCGGCGGCGTTAATCATGATTTCCAGGCTGATCAACATAAACAGCAGATTGCGGCGGATCACCAGCCCCGTCAGACCAAGCACAAACAGGATGGCCGCGAGGATCAGTCCATGTGTTAAGGGGATCATGCGTGTTCCTCCGTTTTTCTTTTGTCGCTGTCGTTCACGCGGTTGCTCAGCACCTCGCCGGCGCGCTCTTCGCGGCCGATATGGAAAGCGACCACCAGGCCCGCCAGCAGCAGCATGGAGGCCAGCTCCACCGCCAGGACGTACGGCCCAAACAGCGCAATACCCACTTCTTTGGCGTTGATCGCCGCGCCGTCGATACCCTGGTCGTTAATCCCCAGGATGGCGTAAACGATAACCACCAGCAGCACTGCGGAAAGGATGGCCGGGCCAATCCAGATCCCCGGCTGCAGCCATTTGCGTTCCTGTTCGATTTCGCTGCCGCCCAGGTTGAGCATCATCACCACGAAGACGAACAGCACCATAATGGCCCCGGCGTAGACGATAATCTCCAGCGCCCCGGCGAAGTAAGCGCCCAGCGAGAAGAACACCCCGGCAATCGCTAACAGCGAAATGATCAGGTACAGCAGCGCATGCACCGGATTGGTGTGGGTGACGACCCGCAAGGTTGCGAGGATGGCGATCAGGCCACAGATATAAAAAGCGAATTCCATTGCCCTCTCCTTACGGTAACAGGCTCTTGACGTCGATCGGCTTAGCTTCGTTTTCCGCTTCGCCCTTATCTTTGCCGTCGATTGCCATACCCGCCATCCGGTAGAAGTTATATTCCGGGTATTTGCCCGGACCGGAAATCAGCAGATCCTCTTTTTCGTACACCAGATCCTGACGCTTGTATTCACCCAGCTCAAAGTCCGGGGTCAACTGGATCGCCGTGGTCGGGCACGCTTCTTCGCACAGACCGCAGAAGATGCAGCGTGAGAAGTTGATACGGAAGAACTCAGGGTACCAGCGGCCGTCTACCGTCTCTGCTTTCTGCAGCGAAATACAGCCCACCGGGCAGGCTACCGCACACAGGTTACAGGCGACGCAGCGCTCTGCACCGTCCGGATCGCGCGTCAGCACGATCCTGCCGCGATAGCGCGGCGGCAGATAGACCGGCTCTTCCGGATACATCCGGGTTTCACGTTTGGCGAAGGCATGCAGGCCAATCATCCAGATACTACGGACCTGGGTGCCGAACCCCACCAATAATTCTTTTAAGGTCATGTTCAATTCACCCCTTATTGCGCCTGCCAGAGAATGACAGCCGCCGTTACCAACAAGTTGACCAGCGTTAACGGCAGGCATACCTTCCAGCCAAAGGACATTACCTGGTCATAGCGCGGACGCGGTAATGATGCGCGGATCAAAATGAACATCATCATGAAGAACGCGGTTTTCAGCGCGAACCAGATGAAAGGAGGTAACCACGGGCCATTCCAGCCGCCGAAGAACAGCGTGACGATCAGCGCTGAAACGGTGACGATACCGATGTATTCACCGACGAAGAACAGACCGAACTTCATGCCGGAATATTCAATGTGGTAACCATCGGCCAGCTCCTGCTCCGCTTCCGGCTGGTCGAACGGGTGACGGTGACACACCGCCACGCCGGCGATGGCGAACGTCACGAAGCCGAAGAACTGCGGAATAACGTTCCACAGATGCGCCTGGTTGTTGACGATATCGGTCATGTTGAATGACCCCGCCTGCGCCACCACGCCCATCAGGGAGAGGCCGAGGAACACTTCGTAGCTCAGGGTCTGCGCGGAAGCACGCATCGCCCCCAGCAGGGAGTATTTGTTGTTGCTCGACCAACCGGCGAACAGCACCGCGTATACCGCCAGGCCTGCCATCATCAGGAAGAACAGGATCCCGATGTTCAGATCGGCCACCACCCACGTCGGGCTGACCGGCACAATGGCGAAGGCCAGCAGCAGCGAAGTAAAGGCGATCACCGGCGCCAGAGTAAAGATCACGCGATCCGAGAAGCGCGGAACCCAGTCCTCTTTAAAGAACATTTTGATCATGTCGGCGACCAGCTGCAGCGAACCGCCCCAGCCCACCCGGTTTGGCCCGTAGCGGTTCTGGAACAGACCGAGCAGACGACGCTCGCCGAAGCTCATGAACGCGCCGCAGGTGACCACCACCAGCAGAATGACCACGGCCTTCAGGATGCTTAACAGAATGTCGATAAGATCCGGCGTTAACCAGCTCATGCTTTCGCCTCCTGCAGTGAATCAATACGCGATCCGGTCAGTACCGGCGCAATGCCCGGCATGCCCATCGGTAAGCCAACCTGTCCTGCGGTCAGACCTTCAGAGATAACCAGCGGCAGATGCAGGGTCTGGCCTTCCACGCTAAAGGAGAGCATCGCCCCGGCGTTGACGCCAAGCTTCGCGGCATCCGCCGGGTTCAGCTTGATGTACGGCTCAGGCATCCGGCTCTGGAACACCGGCGCGCGCTGTGACAGCTCATCGCTGCCAAACAGGTGGTAGTACGGCGCGATACGCCATTTCCCGTCTTCCGCCTGGAAGCTGGCCGGCACCGCCGTGAAGTATTCCAGCCCGCTGGCGGACGCTTCAAACAGACGGACGCCCGGATCGCCGTGGCGCAGTTTCCCGCCCACTTCATCCTGGAACTTGTTCCATGCCTGCGGGGAGTTCCAGCCCGGCGCCCAGGCGAACGGGATCTGCGAACGCGGGGCGGACGGCTGGTTGTTCCCTTCCATGGAGAAGGCGAACATGGTGTCTTTATCCTGCGGCTGACGCGGTTCGTGGACGCTGATGTTGGCGCGCATCGCTGTGCGGCCGCTGTAGCGGTGCGGTTCACGCGCCAGCTTCTGACCGCGAATGCGGAAGGTCGCATCCGGCGCGGCGTCTTTAATGCCCGCCAGCTGCGGCAGTGCGGCAATCGCGGCATCGATGACGTGGTCCAGCTGCGTCCAGTCAACCTGACGGTTGTTAACGGTGCTGTGCAGGGAATGCAGCCAGCGCCAGCTTTCCAGCATGACGGTTTTCGCGTCGTAGTAGGCCGGGTCGTAGACCTGGAAGAAGCGCTGAGCGCGGCCTTCGTTGTTGACCACGGTACCGTCGCTTTCCGCAAAGCTTGCCGCGGAGAGCACCAGGTGCGCTTTGTCCATAATCGCCGTGCGCTGATGGTCAACCACCATCACCAGCGGCGCTTTGGAGAGCGCTGCGTCGACGCGGGCGGCGGAAGCATGACGGTGAAGGTCGTTTTCCAGCACGATAACCGCGTCTGCGGCGCCGCTTTCCAGTTCGTCCAGCGCCTCTTCAAGCGAGCCGCCGCCGATCATACCCAGACCGACGCTGTTCACCGCGCGGGCAACCATCGTCACGCCGACGTCGGCGCCGCGGCCTTTCAGGGCTTTCGCCACGTTAGCGGCGGCCTGGATGATCTCCATGCTGCCGGCGTTGGTTCCGGAAATAATCAGTGGTTTTTTCGCCCCGGCCAGCGCCTGGACGATGACATCGACTTTCCCCTGCAGTTCGCGGCTCAGGCCGTCAACCGCCGGCGCGCTGTCGTCCAGCGCATGGGCGATGGCGAAGCCGAGACGCGCCTGATCTTCCACCGGCGCGCGGTAGGTCCACGCGGCGATGTCATCCAGGCGGGTGTCATCGATGTTGGTGACGAATAGCGGGTGTTTGGCGCGCTGGCCGATGTTGAGGATCGCGGCGATCTGCCAGTCGGCCACTTTCTGCGCCGCCGCCATTTCGCGTGCTTTCCCTTTCACCGCCTGACGCACCGCCAGCGCGACGCGCGCGCCGGTCTGGGTAATGTCTTCCCCCAGCACCAGTACCGCGTCGTAGGATTCGATATCGCGCAGGCTTGGGGTGTGGATCCCACCTTCGCGCAGCACTTTCAGCATCATCTGCAGGCGCGCTTGTTCGCCTTTGGCGATGCCGGTATAGAAGTTGTCGGCGCCCACCAGCTCGCGCAGCGCGAAGTTGCTTTCAATGCTGGCGCGCGGGGAGCCGATGCCGATCACTTTCTTCGACTGGCGCAGAATATCCGCCGCGCCCTGCATCGCCTGCTCGGCGTTGAGGGTAATCAGATCGTCGCCGCGGCGCTGAACCGGCTGACGCGGACGGTCTTTCAGGTTCACGTAGCCATAGCCGAAACGACCGCGGTCGCAGAGGAAGTAGCGGTTAACGGTCCCGTTATAACGGTTTTCGATACGACGCAGTTCGCCATAGCGTTCGCCCGGACTGATGTTACAGCCGATGGAACACTGCTGGCAGATGCTCGGCGCAAACTGCATGTCCCATTTACGGTTATAGCGCTCGGAGTGGGTTTTATCGGTGAAGACGCCGGTCGGGCAGACTTCCACCAGGTTGCCGGAGAATTCACTCTCCAGGGTGCCATCTTCCGGGCGGCCGAAGTAGACGTTGTCGTGGGCGCCATAGACGCCCAGATCGGTGCCGTCGGCATAATCTTTGTAGTAGCGCACGCAGCGGTAGCAGGCGATGCAGCGGTTCATTTCGTGAGAAATAAACGGCCCCAGATCCTGATTGCGGTGGGTACGCTTGGTAAAACGATAGCGGCGGAAGCTATGGCCGGTCATCACCGTCATATCCTGCAGGTGGCAGTTGCCGCCCTCTTCGCAGACCGGGCAGTCGTGCGGGTGGTTGGTCATCAGCCACTCCACCACGCTTTCGCGGAACTGCTTCGCTTCGCCATCGTCGATAGAAATAAAGGTGCCGTCGGATGCCGGAGTCATACAGGACATCACCAGGCGACCACGCGTGTCTTCCGCGTTCTGATATTGCTTCACCGCACACTGGCGGCAAGCACCGACGCTCCCTAGCGCCGGGTGCCAGCAAAAGTAGGGAATATCAAGCCCAAGAGAGAGACAAGCCTCCAGCAGGTTGTCCGCTCCGTTGACCTCGTATTCTTTGCCGTCTACATGAATCGTAGCCATTAGCGTGCTTCCAAAAATAAAAAAACCTTTAGATTACCAGCGCGTCTTAAGCAGGTTCGGCTGAATCCCGTTGATTGCATGGGTATTGCTGAACTGCTGCTTAATGCCAGCCTCGAATTCTTCGCGGAAATATTTAATCGCGCTCTGCAGCGGCTCAACCGCGCCCGGCGCGTGCGCGCAGAAGGTTTTACCCGGGCCCAGGA
This sequence comes from Klebsiella sp. JB_Kp004, assembly GCF_040065795.1. Lineage (NCBI taxonomy): Bacteria > Pseudomonadati > Pseudomonadota > Gammaproteobacteria > Enterobacterales > Enterobacteriaceae > Klebsiella > Klebsiella sp. JB_Kp004. Next base: position 103,250 of record NZ_JBEAKW010000048.1, read on the forward strand.
ATCGACACAGTTGCTCAAGGGTTTCGATATCGCCAGGCTGGCCTTCGCCGCGCTCCAGGGCGCGCAGGATCTTCACGCTCCACGGCAGCCCATCGCGGCACGGCGTACACCAGCCGCAGGACTCGCGGGCGAAGAACTCTTCGAGGTTGCGCACCAGCGAGACCATGTTGATCTCGTGGTCAACGGCCATCGCCAGAGAGGTGCCCAGACGGCTGCCCGCTTTACCAATGCTTTCGAACTCCATCGGCAGATCGAGGTGCGCTTCGGTGAGGAAGTCGGTCCCTGCCCCACCCGGCTGCCAGGCTTTAAACTTCAGGCCATCGCGCATGCCGCCGGCGTAATCTTCCAGGATCTCGCGGGCAGTGGTGCCGAACGGCAGCTCCCAGACGCCCGGGTTCTTCACGCGGCCGGAGAAGCCCATCAGCTTGGTGCCGGCATCTTTACTGGTGGAGATGTTCTGGTACCACTCAACGCCGTTGGCCAAAATCGCCGGCACGTTGCACAGGGTTTCCACGTTGTTGACGCAGGTCGGCTTACCCCACACGCCGGAGCTCGCCGGGAACGGCGGCTTGGAGCGCGGGTTAGCGCGGCGACCTTCCAGGGAGTTAATCAGCGCCGTCTCTTCGCCGCAGATATAGCGCCCTGCCCCGGTGTGGACAAACAGCTCGAAGTCAAAACCGGTGCCGAGGATGTTTTTCCCCAGCAGGCCCGCCTCGGTGGCTTCGGCAATCGCGCGGCGCAGATGCTGGGCCGCTTCGATATACTCTCCGCGCAGGAAGATGTAGCCGCGGTAAGCCTTCAGCGCAAACGCGGAGATCAGCATGCCTTCCACCAGCAGGTGCGGCAGCTGCTCCATCAGCAGGCGGTCTTTATAGGTGCCCGGCTCCATTTCATCGGCGTTACACAGCAGGTAACGGATGTTCATGGATTCGTCTTTCGGCATCAGGCTCCACTTCAGACCGGTGGAGAAGCCCGCGCCGCCGCGCCCTTTCAGGCCAGCGTCTTTTACCGCCGTGACGATCTCATCCGGCGCCATGCCGGTCAGCGCTTTTCGCGCCCCTTCATAGCCATTTTTGCTGCGATACTCGTCCAGCCAGACCGGCTGCTTGTCGTCGCGCAGGCGCCAGGTGAGCGGATGCGTTTCCGCAGTACGAATTACGGTTTTCATTTGTACTGCTCCAGCAGGTCAGGAATTGCCTCCGGCGTCAGATGGCTGTGAGTGTCCTCATCAATCATCATGGTCGGTCCCTTGTCGCAGTTGCCCAGGCAGCAGGTCGGCAGCAGGGTAAAGCGGCCATCAAAGGTGGTCTGCCCTGGCTTGATGTTCAGCTTCTTCTCGATGGCGGCCTGAATTCCCTGATAGCCGGTAATGTGGCACACCACGCTGTCGCAGTAGCGGATCACGTGACGGCCAACCGGCTGGCGGAAAATCTGGCTGTAGAACGTCGCCACGCCTTCGACGTCGCTGGCCGGGATGCCCAGCACATCGGCAATGGCGTAGATCGCGCCATCCGGCACCCAGCCGCGCTGTTTCTGAACGATTTTCAGCGCTTCGATGGACGCCGCACGCGGGTCTTCGTAGTGGTGCTTCTCGTGCTCAATAGCCTCACGCTCTGCCGCACTCAGCTCAAAAGCCTCGGTTTGTGGTTGTTGATTCTCGTGCATAATTAGCGGTCCACGTCTGACATAACAAAATCGATACTACCCAGATAGACGATCAGGTCGGATACCAGGCTGCCGCGGATCGCCGACGGGATCTGCTGCAGGTGCGCAAAGCTCGGCGTGCGGACGCGGGTACGGTAGCTCATGGTGCTGCCGTCGCTGGTCAGGTAGTAACTGTTAATCCCCTTGGTCGCCTCAATCATCTGGAAGGATTCGTTGGCCGGCATGACCGGGCCCCACGATACCTGCAGGAAGTGGGTGATCAGGGTTTCGATATGCTGCAGCGTGCGCTCTTTCGGCGGCGGCGTGGTCAGCGGGTGATCCGCTTTGAACGGCCCTTCCGGCATATTGTCGAGGCACTGCTGAAGAATGCGCAGGCTCTGGCGCAGCTCTTCGACTTTCAGCATCACGCGGGTGTAGCAGTCAGAGACGCCGCCCCCGGTCGGGACTTCGAAGTCGAAGTTTTCATAGCCAGAATAAGGACGCCATTTACGCACGTCGAAGCCGATACCGGTGGCGCGCAGGCCTGCGCCGGTGGTGCCCCACTCCAGCGCCTCTTTAGCGGTATAGGCTGCCACGCCGACGGAACGGCCCTTCAGAATGGTGTTGCGCAGGGCGGCTTTTTCATAGGAGTCCAGACGCTTCGGCATCCACTCGAGGAACTCACGCAGCAGACGATCCCAGCCGCGCGGCAGATCGTGCGCGACGCCGCCGATGCGGAACCACGCCGGGTGCATACGGAAACCGGTGATCGCTTCCACCAGATCGTAGATTTTCTGCCGATCGGTAAAGGCGAAGAAGACCGGGGTCATCGCGCCGACGTCCTGAATAAAGGTAGAGATATACAGCAGGTGGCTGTTGATGCGGAACAGTTCGGAGAGCATTACGCGGATCACGTTGACGCGATCCGGCACGGTGATCCCGGCCAGTTTTTCCACGGCCAGCACGTACGGCATCTCGTTGACGCAGCCGCCAAGGTATTCGATACGGTCGGTGTACGGGATGTAGCTGTGCCAGGACTGGCGCTCGCCCATCTTCTCGGCGCCGCGGTGGTGGTAACCGATGTCCGGCACGCAGTCGACGATCTCTTCGCCATCCAGCTGCAGAATAATGCGGAACGCACCGTGCGCGGAGGGGTGGTTCGGACCGAGGTTGAGGAACATGAAGTCCTCGTTTTCGGTCCCGCGCTTCATGCCCCACTCTTCCGGTTTGAAAGTCAGCGCTTCCATCTCCAGATCCTGTTTGGCTTTGGTCAGCTCAAACGGATCGAATTCGGTGGCGCGCGCCGGGTAGTCTTTACGCAGCGGGTGGCCTTCCCAGGTCGGCGGCATCATGATGCGACGCAGGTTCGGGTGGCCATCGAAGGTAATACCAAACATTTCCCAGGTTTCACGCTCATACCAGTTGGCGTTGGGGAACAATTTGGTGAAGGTCGGCAGATGCAGATCGTTTTCAGACAGCGCCACCTTGAGCATGATGTCGCGGTTGCGGTCGATGGAAATCAGGTGATAGAAAACGGAAAAATCCGCGGCGGGCAGGCCATCGCGGTGCGTGCGCAGACGTTCGTCCATGCCGTGCAGGTCAAACAGCATCACGTAAGGCTTCGGCAATTTCTTCAGGAAATCACCCACCTCAAGCAGCTGCTCGCGCTTGACCCATACCACCGGTACGCCGGTACGGGTTGGCTGAACGGTAAAGGCATCCGGCCCAAAGCGGTTGCGCAGTTCGCCGATCACCGGGTCATCAAGGTGATCGCGGGTTTGCCAGGCTGGTGCGGCGTCATGCGCGGTTAAATCGGTCATATTGTTCACCATTGCAAAAGGTCCGTGGTGACTGCCGGGCGAGACTTCGCGCTGTTGTAGATTGATTTGCGAAGTGGTTCTCCCGCCCGCAGGCGCAAATTAAATCTCGTCCGGCGTCCGCAGATTGGTCACTGCAATACGTTCGCCGCGTTTACGCTCGCGTTCCGACTGCATATTGGCGCGATAGACGCCCTGATCGCCAACCACCCATGAGAGCGGACGACGTTCTTTACCAATGGACTCCTGCAGCAGCATCAGCGCCTGCATATAGGCCTCCGGACGCGGCGGGCAGCCCGGGATGTACACATCGACCGGAATAAACTTATCCACGCCCTGGACGACGGAATAGATGTCGTACATGCCGCCGGAGTTCGCGCAGGCGCCCATGGAGATCACCCACTTCGGCTCCAGCATCTGATCATAGAGACGCTGAATAACCGGCGCCATTTTGGTGAAGCAGGTTCCGGCGACCACCATCAGGTCCGCCTGACGCGGAGAGGCGCGCAGAACTTCGGCCCCAAAGCGCGCAACGTCATGCACCGCAGTGAATGACGTCACCATTTCCACATAACAGCAAGAAAGGCCGAAGTTATACGGCCAAATTGAGTTCTTACGGCCCCAGTTCACCATGTCATGCAGCGCGTGTTCGAGTTTCCCCATATACACGCTTTTGTTGACTTCCTGCTCCAGGGGGTCGGTAACGATCTCCTGTTTCTGCAGGGGGTAACGGTCGTTCTCACCGTTAGGATCTATGCGGGTGAGCGTATAATCCATCTTATTGCCTCGCTTTTACTGCATATGACGGTTAGTGGGACTGTCTGTTTCCGGGTTAACCAGCGTGCGACGGGAACGCGCAGGCGTCCAGTCCAGTGCGCCGATGCGAACGAGATAAACCAGACCAGCCAGTAGCACTAAAATGAAAATTGCGGCTTCCACAAAGCCGACCCAGCCGCTCTCGCGGATGGAGGTCGACCATGCGTAGAGATACAGGGCTTCCACGTCGAAGATCACGAAGAACATGGCAACCAGATAAAACTTCGCAGAAAGACGTAAGCGGGCCGAACCAACGGAGTCGATCCCCGATTCAAACGGCGTGTTTTTGCTACGCGCGCGCGCGCGACCGCCAAGGTACCAGCCGCCGACGAGCATCAGGCAGCACAGACCGATAGCGATGATGAGAAATATAGCGAATGCCCAGTGATGAGCGATGACTTCAGTGGATGTTGACATACGCATTGCTTAACCAAAAAAGTGTAGCGCCAAAACCCTCTGCTCTTACTGGCAGATGAACGCCACAGCGTTTCACGGGAGGAATAAAAAATAACCGTGCAAAAAAGCGTCCCTGGAAGATGTGAGAAGCCCAGATGCCGTGGCTTTTTACCCCTTTCTTTAACCTTTTGTCAACTTTAACAAAAGTTTTCATAACATTAATTTACATTGGAATCTTTTCATTAACATTAAATGCCCTTTTATGCGAAATAACCTTGCATACTGTTCGGTTTTAGTGTTGTTGAATCGTGTCCGTTTCCGTCGTAAATCAAAAATCCCTGCTATTTTGACAGGATTTAGCCTCGATTCCTCCCCCCAAAGAGGGGTATTTTCTTGATCTGCGACACGGTTTTGTTAATTACCCCAGGAAATCGGCAACAATCCATCCGGTTTTTTAACATTAGCAGGAAGTGTTGAAAGTGCAGGAAAAAGTCGGCAAGCTGAGCGTCCGGTCACGCCAATGTGCTGATTTTTCTGCAAAGAAATAAAAAAAAGATTCAAAACATCAATAAGAGTGCAAAAAAAAGAGCCACCAGACGAGAAACCCACCCCTGAGGCTCTTTTTGGACACTTACATTCTGTTACCAGTTTTTGTGATCTTTGTTAGCAAAATAACCTCACAAAATGAAGGTGCTTCCTCCCTCTTCCGGAGTAAGTGCCGGCCCCGCGCGCCAGGGATCGCTCTCCTGGCTCAGAGACTGAAAAATCGCCTGCGGTAGTTCGCTCACCGTCTGCGGATTGCAGCTGACGACGTACCGGGTATCCGGCAGGACCGGCAGGCCATCGCTAATGCCGGCCACGCGCAAATCCGGGCTCATCATTTCGACCGGACGCGCGGTGACCCCCAGCCCGGCTTTCACTGCCGCTTTCACCCCGGAGAGCGACGAGGCGCCGTGGGCCAGATGCCAGGAGACGCGGGCAGCCTCCAGCGCGGCGATGATGTCCTCACGGAACGGGCCAGGCTCTTCGAGCAGGATCAGGGGGATCGATTCCCCTTTCGCCAGCACGTAGTCCGCCGCACAGTACCATAGGGTAGGCGACGTTCTCAGCGTGAAAGCGGTAAAACCGGGAAGCTGATGGGTGGTTAATGCCAGATCGACCTCTCCCCCGCTCAGCATCGCCATGATGACGGCGTGGGGATGGACTTTAATCTCCAGCGTCATTCTGGGATAGAAGCAGCCGATGCGGTTTAACAGAAACGGCAGGATAGTATCAGCGGTTTCTTCCGACGCGCCGATGGTCAGTCCCCCCTGCAGACTGCCATACATCAGCGACAAGCAGGCTTCATCGTTAAAGCGCAGGATTTTGCGGGCATAGCCCAGCAGCTGGATGCCCTGCTCGGTCAGCAGTTTATTGCGTCCGTGACGAGCGAAAAGCTCCTTGCCAACCAGCTGCTCCAGGCGTTGCATTTGCTGGCTGACCGCGGACTGGGTACGGCACACTGCGGCGGCGGCGGCGGCGAAGGTGTTCAAATCAGCGACGGCTACAAAGGTGCGCAGCAGATCGAGATCGAGGTTGAGTATCGGACGTGTTGTATTAATCATCTTTCTTCACTTACAGGTGGCTAACGCTGACCTGCCTTGTTGATGCTTTACGCCAGGTTTCCGGCTATTCCCTGAGCCTTGTGCTCACCGTCAGATGGCGGATAAACAACTGGACGAACGTTATTACATGCCAAAGTACTCATCTGAGCAAATGCGCAGAACACCGGAGTAATATATTGTTCGTATTCCTCATTATTATTAATTACCACGGCCATCAAGGCGTCATACGTCGCCCCGGGAAATCGCACAGTGGTGGTGAGAAAGCCTCTCTTTCGCCGGACGTCTTTTTTGGCGAAAAACGAACAATAAAATTCTGTAATAACAATATATTAGATACCAATTCAGCCGTAAATCATACCGACTACCACTGATATTAACGGCGATATTCTAACCGATTCCCATCCTTTTTATAAGCCTTAATAAGGATTAACTGAGTTAATTTTAAATTTTTTTCAACATTTTATATAAATTAACAAACCTCAGATTATTACCTGTCAAAAATAATAATAATGCGCTTGCGCACAGTTTTTTATTAAAATTACTTAACATCAAGATTACAAATCAACCGCTATTACATTAAGGATAGCGTTTTTTTGCGGCCATCCATTCTTCAGCCCCTCCGTTTACCAGACAAACAAACCAGATAAATGATGGTAAAAAAGGCACTACCTCAACATAGACGACCGAAAAAATGCCATGAAAAGGCATAAACCACAGGAAAAATCAGCAAGCCGCAGATAAATCAATTACGCTTAAAATCCTGCGTTAGCAAAATCTTCTCCTGCAAAGCCTTCAAAACAGCGGGGAGGCGGAGTACATTGTTCCGTGCTGACTTCCACGGCAGGGAGTGGCGATAACAGCTAAAAGGTCAAGATTCATGTCCCCCATCGAAAAATCCAGCAAGTTAGAGAACGTCTGTTATGACATCCGCGGCCCGGTTCTGAAAGAAGCGAAACGTCTTGAAGAAGAAGGCAATAAGGTTCTGAAACTGAACATCGGCAACCCGGCGCCCTTCGGCTTCGAAGCCCCTGACGAGATCCTCGTCGACGTCATCCGCAATCTGCCTACCGCCCAGGGTTACTGCGATTCGAAAGGATTGTACTCGGCGCGTAAAGCCATCATGCAGCATTACCAGGCGCGGGGAATGCGCGATGTCACCGTGGAAGATATTTACATCGGCAACGGCGTGTCCGAACTGATTGTCCAGGCGATGCAGGCGCTGTTAAACAGCGGCGATGAGATGCTGGTTCCCGCCCCGGACTACCCGCTGTGGACGGCGGCGGTGTCCCTTTCCAGCGGTAAAGCGGTGCACTATCTGTGTGACGAATCCTCTGACTGGTTCCCGGATCTTGACGATATCCGCGCTAAAATTACGCCTCGCACCCGCGGGATCGTGATCATCAACCCCAACAACCCCACCGGCGCGGTTTATTCCAAAGAGCTGCTGCAGGAGATCGTGGAGATCGCCCGCCAGCACAACCTGATTATTTTCGCCGATGAGATCTACGACAAGATCCTCTACGATGAAGCCCAGCATCACTCGATCGCCGCTCTGGCGCCCGATCTGCTGACGGTGACCTTCAACGGACTGTCGAAAACTTACCGCGTCGCCGGCTTCCGTCAGGGCTGGATGGTGCTGAATGGCCCGAAAAAACATGCGAAAGGCTATATCGAAGGACTGGAAATGCTGGCGTCGATGCGTCTGTGCGCCAACGTGCCGGCCCAGCATGCTATCCAGACGGCGCTGGGCGGCTACCAGAGTATCAGCGAATTCATCATTCCCGGCGGGCGTCTGTATGAACAACGCAACCGCGCCTGGGAGTTGATCAACGATATTCCGGGCGTCTCCTGCATGAAGCCAAAAGGCGCGCTGTACATGTTCCCGAAAATCGACGCCAAACGCTTCAATATTCACGATGACCAGAAAATGGTGCTCGATTTCCTGCTGCAGGAGAAAGTGCTGCTGGTGCAGGGTACTGCCTTTAACTGGCCGTGGCCGGATCACGTACGCATTGTGACCCTGCCTCGCGAAGACGACCTGGAGATGGCGATCTCCCGCTTCGGCCGCTTCCTCTCCGGCTACCATCAGCTGTAATCGTGCCGCCGCCGGCATTTGCATCCGGCGGCGATCCCTGCGCACAATGGAACCCGATGTTGTCACTGATTAAGGGTTCCTATGAGTCAGAGTCATTTCTTTGCCCACCTCTCCCGTCTGAAACTGATTAACCGCTGGCCGCTAATGCGCAACGTGCGCACTGAAAATGTCTCCGAGCACAGCCTGCAGGTGGCGATGGTCGCCCACGCGCTGGCGGCGATCAAAAACCGCAAATTCGGCGGCCAGGTCAACGCCGAGCGTATCGCCTTGTTAGCGATGTACCATGACGCCTCGGAGGTCTTAACTGGCGATCTCCCTACTCCGGTGAAATATTTCAATTCGCAGATTGCCCAGGAATATAAGGCGATTGAGAAAATCGCCCAGCAGAAGCTGGTGGATATGGTGCCTGACGAGCTGCGCGATATTTTCGAACCGCTGATTGACGAGCATCACTACAGTGAGGAAGAGCAGTCGATCGTCAAACAGGCTGACGCCCTCTGCGCCTACCTGAAATGCCTCGAAGAGCTGTCGGCGGGCAACAACGAATTTCTGCTGGCCAAAGGCCGTCTGGAAAAAACGCTGGCGTCGCGGCGCAGCGCGGAGATGGATTACTTTATGCAGGTGTTTGTCCCGAGCTTCCAGCTGTCGCTGGATGAAATCAGCCAGGATTCGCCGCTGTAATTTTTCAGGCCGGGCAGCGGTCGCCCCCTACCCGGCCTGCATACCTTAAAACGGGAAGAGCACCGGGATCAGCAGGACGCAGACCACCATTACCAGCACGGTAAAGGGCACGCCAATCTTTACAAAGTCGCTGAAGGAATACTTACCCGGGCCAAGCACCAGGGTGTTGACCGGCGAGGAGACCGGGGTCATAAACGCCGCCGAAGCCGCCATCGCCACCACCATGGCAAAGGGATAGGGCGACACGCCCATCGACTTCGCCGCCGCTAAGGCAATAGGCGCCATCAGCACTGCGGTGGCCGTGTTAGAGATAAACAGGCCTATCGCCGCGCACATCACAAACAGGCAGCCGAGCATCAGATAAGGCCCCTCGCCTCCGGCAACGTCCATCAGTCCCTTGACCACCAGATCCACCCCACCGGTTTTCTGTAAGGCCAGGGCAAACGGCATCATCCCGACAATCAGAATAATGCTCGGCCAGTGGATCGCCTTGTAGGCGCTTTCGGCGTTGATGCAGCGGAATTTGCCCATCAGCAGACAGGCGATGATCGCGGCGATGGGGTTGGGGATTTCATCCGTCAGCATCAGGGCCACCATCAGCACCAGACAGAAAATCGCGTGCGGAGCCTGGCTGTGGGCCGGCGAAGCGTCATCGACCTCAACCGGCATATTGAGCACCACGAAATCCCGACCGCGCTTCGCCAGCAGGGCAATTTGCCGCCAGTTGCCGACCACCAGCAGGATATCGCCGAGCTGCAGCGGCTCATCGACCACGGAACCATCCATCGCTTTGCCATCGCGCTTCATGCCGACGATATTGAGACCAAACCGGGTGCGGAAGGCTATCTCACGCACCGTTTTGCCTATCATCTCTGAATCCGGGATCAGCGCCACCTCCGCCATCCCCACATCCAGCGCCTGATCGGCAAAATACTCGCCGCGCAGCACCATCGGCTCGAGCATTTGCTCGCCGCAGAACTGGCGCAGGTCGACATCGGAGGCGGACATATCGATCAGCAGGACGTCGCGGGCGCGAAATTCAGATACCCCGTTGACGTTAACAATCACCCGACGGAACCGCCGCCAGCGCTCAACGCCGATAACGTTGGCACAGTAGCGCTCACGCAGCTTTAAATCATCCAGCCGCTGACCGATCATCGGCGAACCGGGTCGGATCGCCAGTCGGCGGGCGCGGCCGGTGAGGTGATATTCGCGAATCAAATCGCGGAAGGTGCTTCTTTTTCGTCCATCGCGCGCGGATTCGCCATTATCCGTCTTCAGCATAAAGCGCACCGCCAGCATATAGACGATGCCCAGGATCAGCACCACCAGGCCAATCGGCGTGACGCTGAAAAAACTGAAGCCGTGCAGCCCTTCGCGCAGCAGTTCGCTGTTGACCACCAGGTTGGGCGGCGTCGCCACCAGGGTCATCATCCCGCTGATAAGCCCGGCGAAGCTCAGCGGCATCATCAGCCGCGAGGGGGAGGTATTCATCCGCGCCGAGACGCTAAGGACCACCGGAATGAAAATGGCGACCACGCCGGTGGAGCTCATAAACGCGCCCAGCCCGGCGACGGTGAGCATCAGGTAGATCAGCATTTTGGTTTCGCTGTTGCCTGCTACGCTCACCAGCCAGGCGCCCATCTTGGTGGCTACCCCGGTACGCACGAGGCCGTCGCCGATAATAAACAGGGCGGCAATCAGGATCACGTTAGGATCGCTGAACCCGGAAAAAGCTTCGGTCAGCGTCAGCGTGCCGCTGAGGACAAAGGCGACAATGACCATCAGGGCGATAGCATCCATGCGCACCTTGCCGGTAGCAAACAGCACAACCGCGATGGCCAGGAGGGATAAAACCCAAATCAATTCACCGTTCACAACGTTTCCTTGTCACAAGTGGGAGTCGACATAGTGGCATAAAAAAGCCCCGACGACGCGGGGCGAAATCATGGGTTTACGCTTTAAGACGCACATTCACCACGCCGTCGGCCTGGCGTTCAACCAGCAGATCTTCCAGGCTGCTCAGCACGAGGTCGGCTTCATCCAGACGGGGGGCATCGGCAGGCACCTTGACCGCGATGGTGCGACAGCCTGCCGTCAGCCCGGAGAGCAGCCCCGCCGGCGCATCTTCCACCACCGCGCACTCCCCGGCAGGCAGCCCCAACCGCTCGGCGCCCAGCAGATAGGCGTCCGGCGCCGGCTTGCCGTGCTTCACTTGCTCTGCGGTGACAAACACCTCCGGCATCGGCAGGCCCGCCGCGCGGTGACGCGCGTGCGCAACCGGAATCGAGCCGGAGGTGACAATCGCCCACGGGATCCCAGCCTCATTGAGCGAATTCAGCAGGGCTAACGCCCCCGGCAGGGCAACGATGCCTTCGATATCAGTGGCTTCCATCTGCTCGAGATAACGGAATTCGGCCTGGATATCCTCCTCGCTGCGACCCGGCATAAAATGGCGAATGGAGGTAATGGCCTGTTTGCCGTGAATAAAACTGAGAATTTCATCATGGTCGATGGCGAAACGATCCCCCCACTTGCACCATGAACGCTCCACCACCGGTAAGGAATCCACCAGCGTCCCGTCTAAATCGAACAGGAAACCTTTACACTGCACGGGCACCTCCCTCAGGCATTGATGATTTGGTTAATTTCGTTACTGCTCAGATGATACTGGCGCGGGCAGGCGTGCCAGACGCTCAGCATCCGCTGATATTTCTCCCACATCGGGGTCTGCGAGTTAAAGCCATGGGTGCCGGCGTCAAAGTGGCTGTAACGGCCTTCAACATTGACCATAAAGCGCACGTAGCCGAGAAAACGCGCTTCGGTGGCGGCATCAAAGCCGAGGAAGGTGACCCGACGCTCGTCGATACCCTCCGCGTCTTTCAGGTTGGTCCAGGAGACGTGTAGCGCGTGGTACATCTCCATGATGTCGATAACGGTACGGCAGGTTTCTTCCGTCAACTGGCCGAACTCGCGGTCCAGTTCACGCATCTGCAGCCCATACCCACGCTCAATGATGGTTTGCAGACGACGATAGCGCTCCGCATTGTCCGGGTCGAGCATCGTCATCATTTTGTACTGATTGGATAAAATCAGACGCTGCGCATTGGTCATTTCCATGTTGTGACTCCTGTAGCACGGTAGGGCGTGAAATAAAGAAGGCGCATAAATCATGCGCCTTCTTTTATATGCGTTTTCCGTAGTGAATTACAAATCATCAAGGAAAGTTTTATCGAGTTGTTTGAAGGCGCGCTTAAGCGTGTCAGCCAGCGCCTGATAATCGGGCTTGCCTTCGACAGGCGCCAGCGCCTGCCCCGCCTCCTGCAGTTTGCCGCGTACTTCGTAGAACCAGTTAAGAATGGAAGGCGGCAGCGGCGTCACTGAACGTTTACCCAACCACCATAACCCCTGCATCGGCAGGCTCAATGCAAACAGCGCGGTGGCCACGGCGGGACCCAACTGGCCGCCCAGCGCTATCTGCCAGCAGAGGGTGAAAATGGCGATCGGCGGCATGATGCGGATGGCGTAGCGGGTGGCACGAATGATACGGTTTTCAATAAATACCGGCGCGAGGCGCTTGTCGAGAGGCCAGGTCTTGGCGTAGTGCTGCCCGCGGTTGAACAAGCTAAAGAAGCTAACGGGGCGTTTCTCAGGGGTCGACATGGCTTTACCTCAACTTTACATATAAAACTTAAAAAATTCGTGCAAAACACCAACTATGCATGACATCGTTCAAAAGATTTTGGCAAAGGATGCCGCAATCAGGTATCCTGTGCCCGCCTGAAAGGGCGGATAGACTCTTTTGCCAGGCTAGTCAAATTATCGCATATTCTGCCATTGGCTGAAAATTATGCAAAATGGCATAAAATCAAATGTACTTATCTCATCGTGCCTGAAAACAGAACAAGGCATGATGTTAATCATAAATGTCGAGGTCATCCTGCGCTACGCTAATGACACACTGACGTTTTTTTAGCCACGTATCATAAAAAGGTACTTCCATGTCGAGTAAGTTAGTACTGGTTCTGAACTGCGGTAGCTCCTCTCTGAAATTTGCTATCCTTGACGCCGTGAACGGCGACGAATACCTGTCCGGTTTAGCGGAATGCTTCCACCTGCCGGAAGCCCGTATCAAATGGAAAATTGACGGCGGCAAACATGAAGCCGAATTAGGCGCGGGCGCCGCGCACAGCGAAGCACTGAACTTTATCGTTAACACTATTCTGGCACAAAAACCAGAACTGTCTGCTCAGCTGACCGCAATCGGCCACCGTATCGTCCACGGCGGCGAAAAATACACCAGCTCCGTAGTCATCGACGAGTCCGTGATTCAGGGCATTAAAGACGCCGCGTCCTTCGCCCCGCTGCACAACCCGGCACACCTGATCGGCATTGCTGAAGCGCTGAAATCCTTCCCGCACCTGAAAGACAAAAACGTGGCAGTATTCGATACGGCGTTCCACCAGACCATGCCGGAAGAATCCTATCTCTACGCCCTGCCGTACAGCCTGTACAAAGAGCACGGCGTTCGTCGTTACGGCGCGCACGGCACCAGCCACTTCTACGTGACTCAGGAAGCCGCTAAGTTCCTGAACAAGCCGGTTGAAGAGCTGAACATCATCACCTGCCACCTCGGCAACGGTGGTTCAGTTTCCGCTATTCGTAACGGCAAATGCGTTGACACCTCCATGGGTCTGACCCCGCTGGAAGGCCTGGTGATGGGTACCCGCTCCGGCGATATCGATCCGGCCATCATCTTCCATCTGCACGACACCCTGGGCATGAGCGTTGACGCCATCAACAAAATGCTGACCAAAGAGTCCGGCCTGCTGGGCCTGACCGAAGTCACCAGCGACTGCCGCTACGTGGAAGACAACTACCAGGAAAAAGCCGACGCTAAACGCGCGATGGACGTCTACTGCCACCGCCTGGCGAAATACATCGGCTCCTACACTGCGCTGATGGACGGCCGTCTCGACGCCGTGATCTTCACCGGTGGCATCGGTGAAAACGCCGCGATGGTGCGTGAGCTGTCGCTGGGCAAACTGGGCGTACTGGGCTTTGAAGTTGACCATGAGCGTAACCTGGCTGCCCGCTTTGGCAAGTCTGGCTTCATCAACAAAGAAGGCACCCGTCCTGCCGTGGTTATCCCGACCAACGAAGAGCTGGTCATCGCGCAAGACGCCAGCCGTCTGACCGCATAATTCCACACCGCCAGCCCTGACCCGCAATACTTCGAGCTGCAGGAAGGCGGCGACACAGCAGATCCCCGGCGCGTACAGCGCGTACGCGACCGGGGTGAGCAAGTAGAGCCAACGCACGTGCAACGTGGAGTATGACGGGTCGCTGGTGGTGCTGTTTTGTATCCCGCCTGATACTGGCGGTAACGAAAGAGGATATACCGTGTCCCGTACTATCATGTTAATTCCTACCGGTACCAGCGTAGGCCTGACCAGCGTCAGCCTCGGTGTGATCCGCGCTATGGAACGCAAAGGCGTTCGTCTGAGCGTCTTTAAACCTATCGCCCAGCCGCGCTCCGGCGGCGATGCCCCGGACCAGACCACCACCATCGTTCGCGCCAGCTCCTCCACCACCACCGCTGCTGAACCGCTGAAGATGAACCACGTTGAGTCTCTGCTCTCCAGCAATCAGAAAGATGTGCTGATGGAAGAGATCATCGCCAACTACCACGCGAACACTCAGGACGCGGAAGTGGTACTGGTGGAAGGCCTGGTGCCGACCCGTAAGCATCAGTTCGCCCAGGCGCTGAACTTTGAAATCGCCAAAACCCTGAACGCGGAAATCGTCTTCGTGATGTCGCAGGGCACCGATACGCCAGAACAGCTGAACGAGCGTATTGAACTGACCCGCAACAGCTTTGGCGGCGCGAAAAACACCAGCATCACCGGCGTTATCATCAACAAACTGAATGCGCCGGTCGACGAGCAGGGCCGTACCCGTCCTGACCTGTCAGAAATCTTCGACGACTCATCCAAAGCGAAAGTCGTGAAGATCGACCCGGCTCAGCTGCAAAACGGCAGCGCGCTGCCGGTGCTGGGCGCCGTACCGTGGAGCTTCGATCTGATCGCCACCCGAGCGATCGACATGGCCCATCACCTGAATGCGACCATCATCAACGAAGGCGACATCAACACCCGCCGCGTCAAATCCGTGACCTTCTGCGCGCGCAGCATCCCGCACATGCTGGAGCACTTCCGCGCGGGCTCGCTGCTGGTTACCTCCGCAGATCGTCCTGACGTGCTGGTTGCCGCCTGCCTGGCAGCGATGAACGGCGTGGAAATCGGCGCCATCCTGCTGACCGGCGGCTATGAAATGGACGCGCGCATCAGCAAGCTGTGCGAACGCGCCTTCGCCACCGGCCTGCCGGTATTCATGGTCAACACCAACACCTGGCAGACCTCCCTGAGCCTGCAGAGCTTCAACCTCGAAGTACCGGTTGACGATCACGAGCGCATTGAGAAAGTTCAGGAATACGTCGCCAACTACATCAACGCCGACTGGATCGAATCGCTGACCGCGACCTCCGAGCGCAGCCGCCGTCTCTCCCCGCCAGCCTTCCGCTACCAGCTGACCGAGCTGGCGCGCAAAGCCGGCAAACGCGTGGTTCTGCCGGAAGGCGACGAGCCGCGTACCGTGAAAGCCGCCGCTATCTGCGCCGAACGCGGGATCGCCACCTGTGTGCTGCTGGGTAACCCGGATGAGATCAACCGCGTTGCGGCAGCGCAGGGCGTTGAGCTGGGCGCCGGTATCGAAATCGTCGACCCGGAAGTGGTACGCGAAAGCTACGTGGCTCGCCTGGTCGAACTGCGTAAGAGCAAGGGCATGACCGAAGCGGTCGCCCGCGAGCAGCTGGAAGATAACGTGGTTCTCGGCACCCTGATGCTGGAACAAGACGAAGTCGACGGCCTGGTGTCCGGCGCGGTACACACCACCGCCAACACCATTCGTCCGCCGCTGCAGCTGATCAAAACCGCACCGGGCAGCTCGCTGGTCTCTTCGGTGTTCTTCATGCTGCTGCCGGAACAGGTTTACGTTTACGGCGACTGCGCGATCAACCCGGATCCGACCGCAGAGCAGCTGGCGGAAATCGCGATTCAGTCCGCTGACTCCGCGATTGCCTTCGGCATCGAACCGCGCGTGGCGATGCTCTCCTACTCCACCGGTACTTCCGGCGCGGGTAGCGATGTAGAAAAAGTCCGCGAAGCGACCCGCCTGGCGCAGGAAAAACGTCCTGACCTGATGATCGACGGTCCGCTGCAGTATGACGCCGCGGTGATGGCTGACGTCGCGAAATCCAAAGCGCCGAACTCGCCGGTAGCTGGCCGCGCGACCGTGTTCATCTTCCCGGATCTGAACACCGGTAACACCACTTATAAAGCGGTACAGCGCTCTGCCGACCTGATCTCCATCGGGCCGATGCTGCAGGGTATGCGCAAGCCGGTCAACGATCTGTCTCGTGGCGCGCTGGTAGACGATATCGTCTACACCATCGCACTGACCGCGATCCAGTCAGCTCAGCAGCAGAAGTAATCGCTCGCTGAGAGAAAAGCAAAAGGCAGCCAGATGGCTGCCTTTTTTTGTCAGGAGGCGAACAGCGTTTGCTGCCACGCGTTCGCGCGATTATTCGCGCTCGCTCTCTTCCGCGTCATCATACTCGTTACCGGCGTTGCGGGTCATCCACAGCGCCAGCGCTTTCAGGGAGTCGGGCGTGAACTCATCGCAGCGGGCGGTGATCTCTTCCGGCGTTAACCAGCACACCTCGCTTACCTCTTCTTCCTGCAGGGCAAACGGCCCGTGGGAAACGCAGCTGAACAGGCTTCCCCAGACGCGGCAGAATTTATCTTCGTAGTAGAACTGGCCGTGATCGGCGAACGGCACCCCGGCGATGCCTAACTCCTCTTCCGCCTCGCGGCGGGCCGACTCCAGCAATTGCTCATCAGCCTGCACGACGCCGCCGGCGGTGGCATCCAGCATGCCCGGATGAAAGTCTTTTGTCTCGGTGCGTCGCTGCACCAGAATTTTCCCCATTCCGTCGTGAACGACGATATAGGTCGCCCGGTGGCGCAGGCACTGCGCGCGCATCTGCTCGCGGCTGGACTGTGCTATCACCTCATTGTTTTCATTAACAATATCGACCCATTCTGTGCTTGCCAAATGATTCTGTTCCGCCATCAGGAAACCTTACTTTAAAAGCGCTCTTGCGGCGCGTCTTTATGATTGAGGGCTAAATTACGGGTAAATTGCGACCTCTGCAATAACCTGATTATCATTGAGTGCTAAAACCTGCAGACGCCCCTCATCCAGTAGCCCATAGCTGGCGGAATATCCCCCTTTCGGGATACTCACTGAGCCAGGATTAAACAGAGAGATCGCCCCGCGTTTTTCAGCAACCGGAATATGAGTATGGCCATACGCCAGGACATCGCCAGCGGCAAGTGGCGGCAAATTGTCCGGGCTATACAGATGACCGTGGGTCAGAAACAGGCGATAGCCTTCGCCAAGCACCTGCTGCCAGGGTGCGGTCATGGGAAAACGAAGCAGCATTTGATCCACTTCGCTGTCGCAGTTACCGCGGACGGCAATGATGCGCTCCGCCACGCTGTTCAGCCGCTCGGCCACCTCCGCCGGCGCATAGCCTTCCGGCAACGCGTTGCGCGGTCCGTGATTAAGCACATCGCCGAGGATGATCAGCCACCTGGCGCCACTTTGCGCGAACCGTTCAAGCACGCGTTCCGTGGCGGGCAGCGAACCATGAATATCGGAGGCAAACATCAGCTTCATAGGTTCCATCTCCACTGGTTACGATGCCTCTATGATAGCGGAAGCGCAGCGGGTTATCAGCCTCCGCGTTTGGCGGAAAGCGCCACGTAACGCTGGATTGAGGCCCGCTGCCACTGGAACGCCGCATAATCCGCCAGCGCCTCCGGCACCTCATCGCCATTGAGAACCAGACGATTGAGCATCAGCGCCAGGTCGGCGTCGGCAATAGACCATTCGCCGAATAAATTTTGCCCGCCGTGGGCCAGCAGTGTGGTCGCGGTGGCAAACAGTTTTTCCGCCGACCGCTTGCCTGCCTCGCTGAGCGCCGGCATTTTCACTCCACCAAACACCACGGCGGTGGATCGCTCTTCACGAATGGGCACCAGATCGCTGCGCAGCCAGGCCTGGATCTGCCGGGCGCGGGCCCGCTTTTGCAGATCGTGTGGATAAAGGCGCTCCCACTCAGGCGGCGCGAAACGCTCATCCAGATATTCGGTAATCGCCGAAGACTCGCTTAACGCGAAATCGTCAACCTCCAGCAGCGGTACGCGACGGGTGGCTGTATAGCCCGTCCAGCCGGCCTGCAGATGTTCGCCGCGGTTCAGGTCGATGGTTTTAAGGCTAAAAGGCAGGCTCTTTTCCTGCAGCGCGACATAGACAGACATCACGTACGGTGAGAAAAAATCGGCATCGGACCACAGGGTAATCACAGGCTGGCTCATAGCTTCCTCAGGGTTGGTAGACAGGGCAATAAACCAACATAGCCTGTCTTACAGGCGATGTCACTGCTCGCCCGCTGCGTGGCTGGCGACAGACCGACGCGCCGCTCGCGGATTTTCTCCCGGGTCGCGCAGCTTCATCTATACTCGATCAGTTTGCGACCCACGACGGCGGGAAATATTATGATCGATCTCTACTATGCGCCCACCCCAAACGGCCACAAAATCACCCTCTTTCTCGAAGAGGCGCAGCTGGCCTATCGGCTAATTCGGGTCGATATCGGTAAAGGGGAGCAGTTTCATCCGCAGTTTCTGGCGATTTCGCCGAATAACAAAATTCCGGCTATCGTCGACCACATGCCTGCCGACGGCGGCGCGCCGTTGAGCGTCTTCGAGTCCGGCGCCATTCTGCTCTATCTGGCGGAAAAAAGCGGCAAGCTGCTGAGCGGCGAGCTGCGGGCGCGCTATACCACCCTGCAGTGGCTGTTCTGGCAGGTCGGCGGCCTGGGACCGATGCTGGGGCAAAATCAGCATTTTTCCCACTCAGCGCCGCAAACCGTGCCCTACGCGATTGAGCGTTTTCAGGTGGAAACCCAGCGACTCTACGGGGTACTGAATCACCGCCTGGGATCCAGCCCGTGGCTGGGCGGGGACCACTACAGCATCGCCGACATCGCCGCCTGGCCCTGGGTGAACTGCCATGTCCGCCAGCGGATCGATCTGGCGAACTATCCGGCGGTGCATAACTGGTATGAGCGCATTAAGCAGCGGCCGGCGACGGTGGAAGCGATGCTAAAAATTCAGTCTTATTAACCCCCTGCTCGCCCGTCGCGCTTTGTTGTATGATTGCAGGACTTACACCACGGAGGAAGCCTGCAATGTCTCAACCAGACGCCATTATTCGTATTAAGAACCTGCGCCTGCGTACTTTTATTGGTATTAAAGAGGAAGAGATCGCCAACCGCCAGGACGTGGTGGTGAATGTGGCCATTCACTACCCTGCCGATAAAGCGCGCGACAGCGAGGACATTAATGATGCGTTGAACTACCGCACCATTACCAAACGCATCATCAGCCATCTTGAGAATGGTCGTTTTTCGCTGCTGGAAAAATTAACTCAGGATGTGCTGAATATCGCATGCGAACATCACTGGGTCACATATGCTGAAGTGGAGATCGATAAACTTCACGCGCTGCGCTATGCCGACTCGGTATCCATGACCATGAGCTGGCGGCGCTAACCATGTCAGGGAGGTGGTATGAAGATCCTGCTTACTGGTGGTACCGGCCTGATTGGCCGACATCTGATACCCAGATTGCTGGAGCTCGGGCATAGCGTCACGGTCTCCACCCGACATCCGGATACCGCCCGCGCCCATCTCGATCCGCGCGTCACGCTGTGGCGCGATTTCGAGGGCCATCACCACCTCAATGACATCGATGCCGTCATCAATCTGGCGGGCGAGCCCATCGCCGATAAACGCTGGACCGCCGAACAGAAACAGCGCTTATGCCATAGTCGCTGGGATCTCACTCAGCGGTTGGTGGGCCTGATCCACGCCAGCGACACCCCTCCCTCCGTGCTGATCAGCGGGTCAGCCACCGGCTATTACGGCGACCTCGGCGAAGTGGTGGTGACCGAAGAAGAGCCGCCGCACAATGAGTTTACCCATAAGCTCTGCGCCCGCTGGGAGCAAATTGCCTGCGAAGCGCAAAGCAATCGCACTCGCGTTTGTCTGCTTCGCACCGGCGTGGTACTGGCGCCGCGGGGCGGTATTCTCGGCAAAATGACCCCGGCCTTTAAGCTCGGCCTCGGCGGGCCTATCGGCAGCGGCAGACAGTACCTGGCCTGGATCCATATCGACGATATGGTTAACGGCATTCTGTGGCTGCTGGAGAACGATCTGCGCGGCCCGTTCAATATGGTTTCGCCCTATCCCGTGCATAACGAGCAGTTCGCCCACGCGCTGGGTCATGCGCTCAATCGACCGGCGATTTTCCGCGTCCCCGCCGCCGCCATCCGCCTGCTGATGGGCGAATCCGCCGTCCTGGTGCTCGGCGGTCAGCGTGCGCTGCCTAAGCGGCTGGAAGCCGCCGGCTTCGCCTTCCGCTGGTACGATCTCGACGAAGCGCTAAAGGATGTGCTGAGTTAATGGCTGACACGGGGGAGCATTGGCTCCCCTGATTCCATTCTGCTGGCTAATGCCCCACGCCTGGATGGTCTCAGCCTGGCGCTGCAGCGTCGCCCTATCCCGGACAACCCGCGCCCTGAAGCGCCTGAGTTCATCGCCAGCGGGCCGGTTCGCCGGTGTTACCAGGCGGAGTAAAGTGCTAAGGTAGGCCTTTCCTTCTTTGTATTGACTGCTTTATGACGACCATCACCACGCCTCGCCTTTCGCTTACCCGCTTTGTTACCGATGACTGGCCCTTTTTTCTGCGCCTGCGCCAGGATCCGCAGGTGATGCGTTTTATGGGCGAAATGTTAAGCGAGGAGGCGTTGCGCAGCGTGTTCGCCAGTCGCTGCGCCGATCCCGGCGTGTATGTTCTGCGTAATCAGCGCGGCGATGCGCTGGGCGATATTGGGCTTCGCATCAGCCCTAAAAATCCGCACGAGGCCGACGTCGGCTATGCGCTGCTGCCCGAGGCTCAGGGAAAAGGGTATGCCAGCGAAGCGCTGCGGGCGATCTGCGATTATGGTTTCAGCACGCTGGGGGTGCGGGCTATCAATGCCTGGGTTTTGGCAGAGAATCGTGGCTCATCGCGCCTGCTGGAGAAGCAGGGCTTTGTACGCACGCAGGTGCTGGAGAAAGCCTATCATCTGAACGGCGTCGATTACGATGACTGGATCTACCGGCTGGAGCGTGGATCCCACCCGGCGCCCGCGGACGCCGGGTGAGCCGTTTATTTCAGCGAACCTTTCAGAAACTGCTGCAGGCGCGGGCTTTTCGGCGCGCCGAACAGCGCGTCCGGATGCCCTTCTTCTTCAATTTTTCCCTGATGCAGGAAAATGACATGCGAAGAGACGTGGCGGGCAAAGCCCATTTCGTGGGTCACCACCACCATGGTTTTCCCCTCTTCCGCCAGCTGCTGCATAATGCGTAACACTTCGCCCACCAGCTCCGGATCCAGCGCGGAGGTCGGCTCATCAAACAGCAGCACCTCCGGCTCCATCGCCAGCGCGCGGGCAATAGAGACACGCTGCTGCTGGCCGCCGGAAAGATGCACCGGGTATTTCGCCTGCTGACGTTCATCTATCCCGACCTTGGCCAGGTATTTTACCGCCCGTTCGCGCGCTTCCTGTTTGCTTAAGCCCAGCACCTGAATCGGCGCCTCCATGACGTTCTCCAGCACCGTCATATGGCTCCACAGATTGAAATGCTGAAACACCATGGTCAACCGGGTGCGCAGCAGGCGCAGCTGGTTCTTGTCGGCTACCTTCAGCTGGCCGTCTTTATCCCGTACCAGGCCAATATTCTGGCCGCTGACGACGATCGTGCCTTCGCTCGGTTTTTCAAGGAAGTTAATACAACGCAAAAAGGTACTTTTCCCGGAACCCGATGAACCGATGATACTGATAACGTCCCCGGCTTTCGCCTGCAGCGAGACGCCCTTCAGCACCTCGTGTTCCCCATAGCGTTTATGCAGATCGATAACGTTTAATTTATTGTCGGACATGGCGTTCTCAATGCGTTGAAGAAGGTTTGATATGCTGCAACCAGCGCTTTTCCGCTTTGCGGAACAAGCTAATCAGCACATACGAGATAATTAAATAGAGCACCGCGGCGATGCCGAAGGCGGTGAACGGTTGATAGGTGGCCGAGTTGATATCGCGGGCGATTTTCAGCAGATCCGGCACCGTGGCGGTAAACGCCAGCGCCGTTGAGTGCAGCATCAGGATCACTTCGTTACTGTAGGCCGGCAGCGCAATCCGCAGCGCGGAAGGCAGGATGATGCAGCGGTACAGTTTGACCGAAGAGAAGCCGTAGGCCCGCGCCGCTTCAATTTCGCCCGCCGGTACCGAGCGGATCGCGCCAGCGAAAATTTCGGTGGTATAGGCGCAGGTGTTCAGGGTCAGCGCCAGCACCGTACAGTTTAACCCGCTGCGGAAAAAGGCGTTCAGCAGTTCAGTGCCTTTGACGATTTCCAGGGTGTACATGCCGGAGTAAAAGACCAATAGCTGCACGTACAGCGGCGTGCCGCGAAATATGTAAGTAAACAGCCAGATGGGAAACTGGATGAACTTATTGCTTGAAACGCGGCCGATTGCCAGAAAGACCGCCAGGATGCCTCCCATGACCACCGAAGAGATCAGCAACCATAAGGTAATCGCCACGCCGGTAAAGCGATACCCGTCGGTCCACAGCAGTGATTTCCAGTACTCCTGAATAATTTCAATCACAGGTCAGCCCTCTTCACGCCAACGGTATAGCGGCGTTCGAGCAGCAGCAGTACGCCATTAGACAGGGTGGTAAACACCAGATAAATCAGGCCGCAGACGATGGCGAAGTAGAAAGGCTGCCAGGTGCTTTTGCCCGCCAGCTGCGTGGCTTTGACCACATCCTCCAGCCCCAGCAGCGAGACCAGCGCCGTCGCCTTGAGGATAACCTGCCAGTTGTTGCCGATCCCCGGCAGCGCGTAGCGCATCATCGCCGGGAACAGGATGCGCCGGAACGTCTGCCCGCCGCTGAAGCCAAAGGCGGTGGCCGCTTCGATATGCCCCTTCGGCACCGCCAGGTAGGCGCCGCGGAAGGTTTCCGTAAAATAGGCGCCATAGATAAAGCCAAGGGTAATTATCCCGGCGATCATCGGGTCAATATCAAACTGCGACATGCCCAACGCGTCGGTGACGCTGTTGAGCGCAATCTGCAGGCCGTAGAAAATCAACAGCATCAGCACCAGGTCGGGGACGCCGCGGATCAGTGTGGTATAGCCTTCAAACACCAGCGCCAGAGGACGGTTGCTCGATAGCTTTGCGCCCGCGCCCGCCAGCCCGATCAGGACGGCGAGAACGACCGAGCTGAGCGCAAGCTCCAGGGTGACGAGCGCACCCTGCAAAATAACCTGTGAAAACCCATACAGCATGCTGCCTACCCTGTCTGTCATCCACCACTGCGCGTGAATCGGACGCGCAGTGGTGAGGCGTGAGAATTATTCGCCGTATACGTTAAAATCGAAATATTTTTTCGCCAGCTTGTCGTAGGTGCCGTCCTTACGCATCTCTGCAAACGCCTTATTCAGCGCTTCACGCAGTTCGTTGTCTTCCTTACGCAGCCCCATACCGGTGCCGACGCCGAACAGCTTTTCGTCTTTAATCGACGGACCGCCAAACTGGTAATCTTTACCGATAGGCTGTTTCAGGAACCCTTCGCTGGCCGCGACCTCATCCTGGAAAGCGGCATCAATACGGCCGGCGGTCAGGTCGGAATAGATATTGTCCTGTCCCTGATAAGAGACAATCTCGATACCTTTCGGCGCCCAGTGCTCATTACCATAAGTTTCCTGCGTCGTGCCCTGCAGCACGCCCACGCGCTTCCCCTTCAGGGTGGCGAGGTCCGGCGTCACGGGGCTGCCCTTTTTCACCACCAGACGCGAATCAGCCGCATACAGTTTGTCGGTGAAAGCGATTTCCTGTTGACGCTTTTCGGTAATCGACAGCGAAGACATAATCGCGTCGATTTTCTTCGCTTTTAAAGAGGGGATCAGCGCATCCAGCGGGTTTTCCACAAAGGTACATTGGGTATTAATACGCTTACACAGCTCTTTTGCCAGATCGATATCAAAACCCACCAATTCCCCCTGCGCATTCTTCGATTCGAAGGGAGCATAAGTCGGATCGGTACCGATACGAATTTTTTGCGGAATAGCGGCAAAGACCGTGGAAACGCTGGAAAGGGCCAGCGCTAAAGAGAGAGACAACGCCAGTTTTTTCATAACTATCCTCGACAGACTGTCATTCTAACGGGTTTATTAGAACTATTAACACCAGTTATCGTGCCATTATTCGCCCCTTGAGGGCAAAGATTTATGCACCAGAAAGGCCATTTTTTTGCATCACAAACGCTTAACTATGCATTTTTTAGCCACAAAAGCGGCCGCCTTTGCACTAAAATGATCCACAGCGTCTGGCGATGCACCTTTTCAGGGCTTTTACACGAGCATGGCGGCAGGCCCACCCGATAGCGCGGGCCTGCGGCAGTCTTAGTCGCCGTAGACGTTAAAATCGAAGTATTTCTTCGCCATTTTGTCGTAGGTGCCGTCTTTGCGCATCTCGCCCAGCGCTTTATCAAACGCGGCTTTCAGCTCGGCGTCGTCCTTACGCAGGCCGATACCGGTGCCGTCGCCAAAATACTTTTTGTCTTTAACCGACGGGCCGGCGAAGGCGAAATCTTTCCCGGCGGGCTGTTTGAGGAAGCCTTCGCTGGCGGCGACTTCATCCTGCAGCGCCGCATCCAGACGACCTGCGGAGAGGTCGGAATAGATCAGGTCCTGGTTTTGATAGGCCACCACGTCAACGCCCTGGCTGCGCCAGCGATCGTTAGCATAGGCTTCCTGCGTGGATCCCTGCAGCACGCCGACGTGTTTACCTTTCAGCGCCTCCAGCGTCGGCTGGATCGGCGAGCCTTTGGCCGCGATCAGACGGGAGTCGGCGGCATAAAGCTTGTCAGAGAAGGCGATCTCTTGCTGGCGCTTCTCGGTGATGGAGAGCGAGGAGATGATGGCGTCAATTTTCTTCGCCTTGAGGGAGGGGATCAGGGAGTCAAAATCACTGCCGACCCAGGTACATTTCACCTTAATACGGGAGCACAGTTCATTGCCTAAATCGATATCAAAGCCAACAAAGTCCCCTTTCGCGTCTTTCGACGAAAACGGCGCATAGGTCGCGTCAGTGCCAATGCGAATGCTCTGCGGCAGAGCAGCGAACACGCTGGCCGTGCTGCTCATTCCCACGAGTAAAGAGAGAGCCAGAATCGTCTTCTTCATACAGTACCCTTAAGTGTCGTGATGTGGTGCGTTGCTTGTTATGGTGATTGCCGAGCAATCCTGCAGTTTTTGTGCCATCTTCCCGGTGCGTGCCGGGAACAGGGTTAAATTTGTTAAAATAAAGTTGCAGGATTGTCTTAAAAGGGAAGATACCAGCATTACTGGCGAAACCGCAGCGCCTGAGCGCAAAAAGACGAAATAAATGTCGAGGATTTGATCGGGGCGACAAATTTGCACCACCGCAGCGCAAGCGTACATTTCACGCACCTATTTGGTGCAATCCTGTGCCCCTTGCCAGCGAGTAAACAACTCTTGTTCCAGGCTAATGTCGAACTGATCGAGCACCCGGTTGACGGTCTGGTTGATAACATCATCCAGGCTTTGCGGCCGATGGTAGAAGGCTGGCACCGGCGGCATAATCACCGCCCCCAGCTCCGCGGCCTGCACCAGCAGGCGCAGATGGCCAAGATGGAACGGGGTCTCCCGCACGCAGAGCACAAGCGGACGACGCTCCTTCAGCACCACATCCGCCGCCCGCGTCAGCAGACCATCCGTGTAGCTATGGACAATACCCGAGAGCGTTTTCATTGAGCAGGGTAAAATCACCATCCCGGCGGTTTTAAACGAGCCGGAGGAGATGCTGGCGGCGATGTCGCGGGCATCATGCACCACATCAGCCAGCGCCTGCACTTCACGCACGGTAAAGTCGGTCTCCATCGCCAGCGTCTGGCGCGCCGCCTGGCTGAGGATCAAATGGGTTTCTATATCCGGCACATCCCGAAGCACCTGCAGCATCCGCACGCCATAGATGGCGCCGCTGGCGCCGGAAATGCCAATAATCAGTCGTTTCACGTTCAGTTACCCCTTGCGCGTCGTGCCGCAGACTTTGCCGGATTATAGCCGTTGGCGCAACCATTGACGCACGGTTGCCGGGCGAAAAAAAGGCCCGCCGTCCATCAGAAACGGCGGGCCCGCGACGCGCGAACGGCTTAACCCTCGTTGTGCATCTCGAGGTTTTCGACTTCGTTCTGCAGCTGGACCGCTTTGGCATCATCGTTACGCAGGGAATCGAGGTAGTCGAGGTACTGCTGGTCGACATCCCGGGTGACGTATACGCCGTTGAACACTGAGCATTCAAACTGCTGAATATCCGGATTTTCCGCGCGCACCGCTTCGATCAGATCGTTGAGATCCTGGAAAATCAGGCCATCGGCGCCGATGATCTGGCGGATCTCATCCACTTCGCGGCCATGGGCGATAAGTTCGTTGGCGGTCGGCATATCGATACCGTACACGTTCGGGAAACGAATTTCCGGCGCGGCTGAGGCCAGATACACTTTTTTCGCCCCTGCTTCGCGCGCCATCTCGATGATCTGCTCCGAGGTGGTGCCGCGGACGATGGAATCGTCCACCAGCAGCACGTTCTTATCGCGGAACTCCGCACGGTTGGCGTTGAGCTTGCGGCGCACAGACTTACGACGCAGCTGCTGACCCGGCATGATAAATGTGCGGCCGACGTAGCGGTTCTTCACGAAGCCCTGACGATAAGGCTTGTCAAGGATGCGGGCGATCTCCAGCGCGATATCGCAGGAGGTCTCCGGGATCGGGATAACGACGTCAATATCCAGATCTTCCCACTCGCGGGCAATCTTTTCGCCCAGCTTAGTCCCCATATTGACGCGGGCGCTGTAGACGGAAATTTTGTCGATAAACGAGTCCGGACGGGCAAAATAGACATACTCGAACAGGCACGGGTTGCTGACCGGGTTATCGGCGCACTGACGGGTAAACAGCTGGCCCTTCTCGGTAATATAAACCGCTTCGCCCGGCGCCACATCGCGCAGGAATTCAAAGCCAAGGGTGTCAAGCGCCACGCTTTCCGAGGCCACCATATACTCGGTGCGGCCATCGCCTACGTCACGTTTGCCCAGCACCAGCGGACGAATGCCGTTCGGGTCGCGGAAGGCCACCATGCCATGACCGATGATCATCGCCACGCAAGCGTACGCGCCGCGGATCAGGCGGTTGGTCGCCGCAATCGCGGCAAAGATGTTGTCCGCTTCCAGTGGGTAGTGACGGAAGTTATCCAGCTCACTGGCGAAAATATTGAGGAGGATTTCGGAATCTGAGGTGGTATTGATATGGCGGCGTTTTTCTTCAAACAGCTTTTTACGCAGCTCATGGGCGTTGGTCAGGTTGCCGTTATGCGCCAACGTGATGCCATACGGCGAGTTGACGTAAAACGGCTGCGCTTCGGAGGCGCTGGAGCTGCCCGCCGTGGGGTAACGCACGTGGCCAATCCCCATATTGCCCTGCATACGCTGCATATGGCGGGCTTCGAATACGTCGCTTACCAGCCCGTTAGCCTTACGCAACCGGAAGCAGTTGTTGGCATCAATGGTGATGATGCCAGCGGCATCCTGTCCACGGTGCTGGAGCACCGTTAGCGCATCATAAATCGACTGGTTTACCGGCATAACACCGGCGATACCGACAATACCGCACATACGTCTTTTCCTCGTTCAGCAACGACCCAAAGTCTATACTTTAGGCAAGAAACTTGACGAGCTTTGCAGGTATTCAAAAAACCATCTGATGACGGGGGTAAAATAGGGAATAAACTGCGACTGCTGCCAGTCATCGCTCTTCGCCATCCCGGTAAAGGTGTCAAGGAAGAACAGGATAGCGGCGATGATCAGCACCCCACGTAGCGCGCCGAAGCAGATCCCCAATACCCTGTCGGTACCTGACAAACCGGTCTTCTCCACCAGCTGGCCTATCACATAGTTCACGATAGCGCCAACGATGAGCGTCACGATAAACAGCGCCGCAATAGCAATCCCATTTCGAACCCGTTCATCCTCAAAGCCCGTAAACCAGACAGACAGGTCAGCGTAGTAGTGGCTGGCGACATAAAACGCGCAACCCCACGTGACTAACGATAAAGCTTCGCGAACGAAGCCGCGGATCAGGCTGACCAGGCAAGAAAGACCCAGCACCGCCATAATGGCGTAATCAATCCAGACCATATACGTCCCACGATTTTACGCCCTGTCGTCCAGTTCGGGGCGCATTCTAACAGAAAAAGAAAACGTTTGCGTAGGGATTTCCTTGCCCTACAGAAATAAAAATGGCGCTGAAAAAACATTCAACGCCAGACTGCCTTTCGCCTCTTCAGGGCGGCTGAGACAGGGTTTACGGGGCGTTTAGCCCCGCCGCGTTCTCTCCGCATGGCGGAAAAAACCATCAGTTCGGGGTGAAGCCCATCACCACCCCGCTGAGCCCGGAGATCTGTTGCAGATCGCCCAGCTGGCCCTTGAGCTTGTCTTTTGACGCATCCGGGCCGACGAGGATACGGGTAATTTTACCCTGTACCGGCGTCGAAGGCGACGTATAGACTTTGAAGCCCGATGCCCGTAGCTTACCGACGATCTCGTTCACCTTATCGGCGTTCTTCAACGCGCCCAGCTGGACCACATAGGCCTTGCCGGTCGGCGCCGGCAGGGCCGCCTGCTGCTGCGGTGGTTGCTGCTGCTGAGGCTTAGCCGGCGGAGGGGTAGCCGTCGCAGCCTGCTGTTGCGGCTTCGGCTGCGGCTTCGGCTGGGGTTTAGGCTGCGGTTTCGCGGCAACCACCGGCTCCTGAACGTCATCGAAGCTGTTGCTGTTCACCGGGATACGCGACGGATCTAACGATGGCGCAGCGGCATCGCCAGCCCGCACCTCCTCCGCCGCCCCTTCCGGCGGCTGCGAAGGCAGCGCCTGAGTCGCCGCCGGCAGCATATCCGGTTCATCGCGATCGCCGGGTTTCGGCACCAGCGGGATCGCGGCAAACTCATCCTGATAATGCTTTTTCTGCCCGTCCAGCAGCCCTGGCAGGATAATCACCCCCAGCGCCACCAGCACGATTGTCCCGACTAAACGGTTCTGAAACTTACTCGCCACCGATTCTCCCCGCGTCAATCTCTTCCATTACCTGCGCTACCGTATGAAATGAACCACACACCAGCACTGTATCTTCCGCTTTAGCGTCAGCCATGGCCGCGCGCCATGCCTGCGCCACGCTGCTATAGACTGTGCCGCCACGCAAATGTTCCACCAGCTGCTCCGCCGTCGCCCCGCGCGGACCCTCCAGCGGCGCGCAGTACCAGACGTCAACTTCCGGCGTCAGATTGGCCAGCGTACCGGCGATGTCCTTATCATGCAGCATACCAATAACCGCCAGCACGCGTCCCGTTTTCGCTAACGTTTTGAGACGCCCGGCGAGATAAGCCGCCGCGTGCGGGTTATGCGCCACATCGAGGATCACCCGCGGGGCGTCGCTGATTATCTGAAAGCGTCCCGGCAGCATCGCGTCGCGGATCCCCGCGCGCAGGATAGCGTCATCCACGGCAAGGCCGCTGGCGCGCAGCGCCGCCACGGCCGTGGCGGCATTCGGCAACGGCACCTGAGGCAGCGGCAGGCGGCTTAACGCTCCGCCCGCGTCGCGGAAGGACCATGTCTCGCCTTCCACCTCATAGCGCCAGTCGACGCCGCGGCGCTGGAGCAGCGCGCCCTTCTCGCGCGCCACTTCAGCAATGGTATGCGGCATATCCGGCTCCCCTACCACCGCCGGTTTACCGGCACGGAAGATACCGGCTTTCTCCCGGCCGATACTGTCGCGATCCGGTCCCAGCCAGTCGGTATGATCGAGGGCGATGCTGGTGACCACGGCGACGTCGGCATCCACGATATTGGTGGCGTCGAGACGGCCGCCGAGGCCCACCTCCAGGATCACCACATCCAGCTGCGCCTGCTTAAACAACCATAGCGCAGAGAGCGTGCCGTACTCAAAATAGGTCAGCGAGATGTCGCCCCGCGCCGCTTCAATCTCCGCAAACGAGGCCGTATGCGCCGCCTCCGGCAGTTCCGCTCCCTGAATGCGCACGCGTTCGGTGTAGCGCACCAGATGCGGAGAGCTGTAGACCCCCACTTTATAGCCGGCCGCCATCAGGACCGTTTCCAGCGTGCGGCAGGTGGTGCCTTTGCCATTGGTGCCCGCGACCGTAAAGACGAACGGCGCCGGTTTGACGATATCCATCTGCCGCGCGACCTCGCTGACGCGCGCCAGCCCCAGGTCGATGGTTTTACTGTGCAGATGTTCCAGATAAGAAAGCCACGTAGCCAGGGGCGACGTGGCCTGAGGAATAGGATCTTTTTCCATGATGCCCGCAAGAATTGACGGTTAACGCGTTTGAATAAAAAAGGGCAGCGCCGCCAGGCCCTGCCCTCTGCTTTATCAGGCCTCGGGTTCCTGATCCGGTGCCGGCGGCACCACCACGCCTTCATGAGGCGTTTCCGAAGCGGCAACCGGCGCCGGCAGGTTCATCAGCTTCGCCAGAATGCTGGCCAGCTTGAGACGCATTTCCGGACGGCGAACGATCATATCGATCGCCCCTTTTTCAATCAGGAACTCACTGCGCTGGAATCCCGGCGGCAGCTTCTCACGTACGGTCTGCTCAATGACGCGAGGACCGGCAAAGCCGATCAGCGCTTTCGGCTCGGCAATGTTCAGGTCGCCCAGCATCGCAAAGCTCGCCGATACGCCGCCCATGGTCGGGTCGGTCAGCACAGAGATGTACGGTAATCCGCGCTCCTGCATTTTTGCCAGCGCCGCGGAGGTTTTCGCCATCTGCATCAGCGACATCAGCGCTTCCTGCATACGGGCGCCACCGGAGGCGGAGAAGCAGATCAGCGGGCAGTTATCTTCCAGCGCCTGCTCCACCGCGCGCACAAAGCGTGCGCCAACGACGGAACCCATCGATCCCCCCATAAAGGAGAATTCAAAGGCCGCGGCCACCACCGGCATCGCGTAGAGCGTACCTTTCATCACCACCAGCGCGTCTTTTTCGCCCGTCTCTTTTTGAGCGGACGCCAGGCGGTCTTTGTATTTTTTTGAATCGCGGAACTTCAGCACATCTTTTGGCTCAAGTTCGCTACCCAGTTCCACCAGGGAACCTTCATCCAACAGGCTATGCAGGCGATTACGCGCCGACATGCGCATATGGTGATCGCACTTAGGACAAACCTCCAGGTTGCGCTCCAGCTCGGCGCGGTAGAGTACCTGACCGCAGCTGTCGCACTTGGTCCATACACCCTCAGGAATGCTCGCCTTGCGGGTGGGAGTGATGTTGCTTTTAATTCGTTCAATCCAGCTCATTGATAACCTTTCTGCCTGAACCTGGTCGATGCCAGTTTTGTCGTAAGGGGCGCATAATGCCATTTTTGCCTCTTACAGACCATGAATGTTGCACATTAAATCATATCATCCCGGAACATGGGATAAAAAAGTGGTCAAACCGCTGCGCGTGACGCTCGTGCACCGTCACGCGCAACGCAGGCTAAACTACTTCGCCTGCTTCGCCGCCGCCCGCTTATGGCGAATAATCTCAATCACGCCCGGCAGGACGGAAAGCACGATGATCGCCACGATCAGCAGCTTCAGGTTCTCCTGCACCACCGGCAGATCGCCAAACAGATAGCCGGCGTAGGTGAACAGCAGCACCCACAGCAGCGCCCCGACGACGTTATAGGCCGCAAAATGACGATAGGACATATGCCCCATTCCCGCCACAAACGGCGCGAAGGTTCGGACTATCGGCACAAAGCGCGCCAGGATAATGGTTTTTCCGCCGTGACGTTCGTAGAAGCTATGGGTTTTATCCAGATAGCTGCGACGGAAAATCTTCGAGTTCGGGTTGCTGAACAGCTTTTCGCCGAACAGCCGGCCAATGGTGTAGTTGACCGCATCGCCGACGATAGCCGCGATGACCATCAGCAATACCATCAGGTGGACATTCAGATCGTTGGTGGGCAGGGCCGAGAGCGCGCCCGCGACGAACAGCAGGGAATCCCCCGGCAGGAACGGCGTTACCACCAGCCCGGTTTCGCAGAACAGAATCAAAAACAGAATGGCATAAACCCAGACGCCATACTGGGCGACCAGTTCGGCCAGGTGCACATCAATATGCAGGATGAAATCAATTAAAAAGTGAATCAAGTCCATGTTTGTCTTTACCCTTAATGACCCTATTAGTCCGCCAGAAACAGCGGGCCCATTGGCAGCACCGGTAAATCATAATGGGCCGGGTAATCCACCGACACCAGATACAACCCTTCCGCTTTTGCCGTTGCCGCAGCGAGCGTCCTGTCTTTTGCTGCCAGCAGTTCTGCCATCCAGCTCTCCGGCTGGTTTCCGGCCCCGATTTCCATCAGGCTGCCCACAATATTCCTGACCATATGATGTACAAAGGCATTCGCTTTGATATCCACCACCACATAAGCGCCGTAGCGGGTAACGTTAATGTGCATCACGTTGCGCCACGGGGTACGCGACTGGCACTGCACCGCGCGAAACGAGGTAAAGTCATTCTCCCCCAGCAGACACTGTGCGGCACGCTGCATGCGCGCGGCGTCGAGCGGCTGGTGAAAATGCGTGACGCCCTGACTTAATACCGCCGGACGCAGGCGATGATTATAGATGACGTAACGATAGCGGCGCGCCGTGGCGCTGAACCGGGCGTGAAAATCCGCCGGGACATGTTTGACCCAACGCACCGCGATGTCACCAGGTAAATTCGCATTTACCCCCAGCGTCCAGGCGGCATCTTTACGCTGCGCCCGGGTTTCGAAATGCACCACCTGGCCGGTGCCATGGACACCGGCGTCGGTGCGGCCAGCGCAAAAGACGGTAATAGGTTCGTTCGCCACCTGCGAGAGCGCCTTTTCAAGCTTCTCCTGCACGCTGCGTACTTCGTTTTGCCGCTGCCAGCCGTAATATTTGCTACCGTCGTACTCGATGCCCAGCGCGATTTTACAGACCGGCTGTTGCTCCATCTCAGACATCAGTACAGGTACTCCTCAATCAGCTTCTCGGCGATCTTCACCGCCATCAGCGCGCCGCCGAAGCGGACGTTATCCGCCACAGACCAGAACTGGACTTGCTCCGGCATACCGTAATCATTATGCACGCAGCCGATGGAGAGACGGGCGTTGCCGGAGGCGTCGCCAACCTGAGTGGGGAATTCGCCCTCTTCAGAAAGTTCGATCTCCTCGCCGCGGGTAAAGGCGTCACGCGCCTCTTCCGCCGCCAGCGGACGCATCGCTTCAAAGTTCACCATCTGCGCATGGCCGTAGAAGACCGGCGACTGGACGACGCTGGCGGAGATCATCAGCCCGTCATCCTGAAGAATTTTGCGCGCTTCATCGACGATACGGCGCTCTTCGCGCACGCTACCTTCACGATCCGGCAGCAGCGGCAGCATGTTGAAGGCCAGCTGGCGGCCAAAGAAATCGTCTTCATCGATGGGGATGCCGTTCAGCAGCTTGGCGCTCTGCCCTGCCAGCGCATCCACCGCTTTTTTCCCCTGCCCTGAGGCGGAAAGCAGGTTAGTGACGCTAATGCGCGACAGTCCACCCTGATCGATAAGCGGCTTCAGCGCCGTCAGCAGTTGGCTGGTCAGACTATTGGGCACCGCAATCAGATTGCGGTTGCGGTAATCGCCTAACACGAACGGGTTCACGTCCGGCACCACCAGCGGTACGTCCGGCTCCAACGCAAACAGGCCGCTGAGATCGATAACCAGACATCCGGCGTTTGTCGCATCTTCGACATACGCTGCGCTGGCTTCGACGCCTGCGGCAAAGAAAGCCAGCTGGGCCTGGGTCCAGTCAAACTCGGCGGCGTCCTTGACGATCACCGACTTGCCACCAAAACGCAGATGTTCGCCCGCGCTTTCATTGCGCGCCAGAGCAAAAATCTCCCCCACCGGGAACTGGCGTTCAGCGAGAGTTTCGAGCAGGGCTTCGCCTACGGCGCCCGTTGCGCCCAGTACGGCAATATTCCAGCCTTCAGACATGGTGGTTTACTCCAGAAATAAAGCGGCCCTGCCGGAGTATCCGGCAGGGGCATTAAGAAGACATTAACGAACAGGATGATGCACGGCGTTAAAACCGAGCTGGCGCAACAGCGTCGCCGCCTGCTCATCGCTGCACTGCACGTACAGCGAAGACCATTCGCGACGTTCCTGATAATTTTTACGCAGCTTGTCGAATTCACCGGCGACGCCCGCCACCTTCCGCAGCGGCGCATCATCGCGGCGCACATCATACACCAAATGAACCAGTCTTTTCAGCGTCGGCTGATCGAGCGGGCCATGCAGGGTGATGCGGCCAAACTCCGGGGCCGGCAGCAGGGTGTCCAGCGCCACCTGCTGCGGATGACCGATAAAGGCGCTATAGGCTTCGAATACCTGCGTCGTCCCGCGCGCCTTCCCTTCAAGGGTGTAGCCGGCGATATGCGCCGTGCCGATATCCACCCGCTTGAGAAGCGCTATGTTGAGATCCGGCTCCGGCTCCCAAACGTCCAGCACCACGCTCAGGGACTGACCGGCTTCCAGGCGTTTCAGCAACGCGGCGTTATCCACCACCGGCCCGCGGCAGGCGTTGATCAAAATCGTTCCGGGCTTCAGGCGGCTAATCAGCGCCTCATCCGCCAGATGCAACGTTTTATATTGTCCTTCTTTATACAGCGGGGTATGGAAGGTGAGGACATCGGCCTGCTGGACCAGATCGTCAAGGGAGCGGAAGTCGCCTTCGTCGCCGCGGTCAGCGCGCGGCGGATCGCAGAGCAGAGTTTTGATGCCCAGCGCCTCCAGACGCTTTTGCAGCCGCCCGCCGACGTTACCGACGCCGACAATCCCGACGGTGCGATCGCGCAGCGCGAAGCCGTCACGTTCGGCCAGCATCAGCAGCGATGAAAAGACATACTCCACCACCGCAATGGCGTTGCAGCCTGGCGCCGCGGAGAAACCAATCCCCGCCTGCTGCAGCCACGCCTGATCGACATGATCGGTGCCTGCGGTCGCGGTGCCGACGAACCTGATGGCCTTGCCGGCAAGCAATGCTTCATTGACCCGGGTGACCGAGCGCACCATTAAGGCATCCGCATCGGTCAGGGCATCGGCCGGGACCGGGCGGCCCGGGATCGCCTGCACGTCGCCTAAACGGCTAAAAAGCTCACGGGCATAGGGCATATTTTCATCAACGAGGATTTTCACAGTTCAGTACCTGTCTGAGAACGAGAGTTAACCGGGGAAGTGTGCCATAATCTGGCCGCCAGGCATACTCATCACCTGGTTCCAGCACCGCGATATCGAAAGGATGAATCATGACGCACCCCCTTGCAGATATGCCAGACCGTCCTCCAGGGCGAGGCCCATCAGGCACTGCCGCCACCGGCGAACCTTCGCTTTCCATGCAGCAACGCACCGTCCTGGAGCGACTGATCACGCGCCTGGTGGCGCTGACCTCGCAGCAGAATGCGGAAGTGTGGGCCTGCGTCAAACATGACCTCGGACTGAAAGGCGACACGCCCCTGCTGGCCCGCCATTTCAGCGCCGCCGAGGCCAGTCTCAACCAGCGCCTGGCCGCCGCGCAGGACAATCATCATCATCGCCAGACCCTGGCGCAGCTCAGCGATCTGCTCGGCCAGGGCAATAACCGCCAGGCGGTGAGCGATTATATTCGTCAGCATTATGGGCAAACGGCGCTGCATGCCCTCAGCCAGTCGCAACTGGAGAACATTCTGCATCTGCTGCAGCGTGGTCAGCTGTCGATCCCGCAGCCGCAGCAGCGCCCGCCGACCCTTCGTCCACTGCTGCCGGCCGAGCACAACACGCTCAATCAGCTGGTGACTAAGCTGGCGGCCGCCACCGGCGAACCGAGCAAACTGATTTGGCAGTCCATGCTGGAACTTTGCGGCGTCAA
The DNA here is from genome assembly GCF_040065795.1 of Klebsiella sp. JB_Kp004. Classification (NCBI taxonomy): domain Bacteria; kingdom Pseudomonadati; phylum Pseudomonadota; class Gammaproteobacteria; order Enterobacterales; family Enterobacteriaceae; genus Klebsiella; species Klebsiella sp. JB_Kp004. Next base: position 139,587 of record NZ_JBEAKW010000048.1, read on the forward strand.
GTCCGGGGAGCTGATCCCGGCGACGCACTTCACGCCGCTTTCGTATTGGCTGCAGGCGCGGCAGACGCTCAGCGCGCAAAGCGCGCCCACGCTTACCTCGCTGCAGGGGGCGCTCAAGCAGCCGCTGGAGGCCGCGGAGTGGCAGAAGATTGTCGACTTTGCCCGTCGCAACTGGCAGGTCACGCCGCAGACCACGCTGAGCCCGGCGCAGATCCTGGCGCTGCTGAATAAGGTGTTTGTGCTGCGGGTAGCCCGCGCCCAGGAGACGCTGGCGATCCCGCAGGAGGAGCCCGCGACCCGGCGGACATGGGCCGCTAAGCCTTGGCAGCTGGCGCTGGGCGCGGTTGTCCTGCTCCTGGTGCTGTGGCTCCTGCTGTAGCCCAGCAGGCACTGGCGGCGTTCACGGCACCCTTTGATGCCAAACGCCGCAGTGTTTACTTCGGCGGTTTCTGGTCTGACAACAACCTAGCGGCGAAATGAGATGAGGGTGACGAGGATCCCCAGCGCCGCGCAGAGGGCGCCGGCAAGGAAAACCGACGAGTAGCCCAGCGAAGTGGCCAGCAGACCGGTCAGCGGCCCGGTCAGGCCATAAGAGATATCCTGAAAGGCCGCATAGCCGCCGAGCGCAGTGCCGCGCACCTGCGCCGGGACGCGCTTCACCACCTCCACGCCAAGCGACGGGAAAATAAGCGAACAGCCGCATCCGGTCAGCGCCGCGCCGGCCAGCGCCACCCAGACGCCGGGCGCCAGCCCCAGCAGCGTCAGACCGACCGCCTCTATCAGCAGCGAGACCATCGCCACTTTAACGCCGCCAAATCGATCCGGCATCCAGCCAAACAGCACCCGCATCAGCACAAAGGCGCCGCCAAACGCCGTCAGGGTAAATCCGGCCATCGGCCAGTTCTGACTGGCAAAATAGAGAGAAACGAAGGTGCCGATCGCCGCAAAGCCGACGCCCTGCAGGCCCAGGCCAATACCCGGCCGCCAGATCATGCCGATGACGCTCCACAGTGAAGGCCGCTCGCCGCCGTGCGCCGCCACTTTGCGCACCGTGCCGTTGATGAGCAAGGCGACAAGCGGTAGTCCCATGGTGACGCAGGCCAGGACCGCCACGCCAAAGTGGCTGTAAATTAACAATCCCAGCGGGGCGCCCACCGCCAGCGAGCCGTACATCGCCATGCCGTTCCATGACATCACTTTGCCTGAGCGGGCCGGCCCCACCAGCCCCATCCCCCAGCTCAGGTTGCCGGTCAGCAGCTGGCTTTCGCCAAACCCGAGGATCAGACGGCCCAGCAGCAACAGGCCCAGCTTCGCGAACACCGGCAGCGGCAGCAGCGCAGCGGCCAGCCAGGCCGCGCCGGCCAGGGCGCAGGCCAGCATCCCTTGCAGGACGGAGCGTTTGGCGCCGTACTGGTCTGCCAGGCGCCCGGCGTAGCCGCGGGTAAGAACGGTGGCGAGGAACTGGATCCCCACCGCTACGCCGACCATGGTGTTACCCAATCCCAGCTCCTGATGGACAAACAGCGGGATCACCGGCAGCGGCAAACCGACGGTCATATAGGTCAAAAAGACGGCGAGCGTAATGCGAAAAAGCGACAAATTCGCGGATGAATGAGATGTTGTTTCAGTGACTGCGGACATGCATTACTCCAGATTCGCAGAGTAAGGCGAGCAAAGCGACACGCCCCCTCCATCTGACTATCAGGGTTAAGGCGCGTTGGTTGACGTTAAACGCTTACGCATTAGTGGAGAGACTAATGGATCCGCCAGCAGTGTGCCTGCGGGCTCTTACCCTGTCAAGATGACAAAAAAGGGGAGCCGGTGGCTCCCCTCAGTGCATCGCGTGCCGATTAGGCGTTGTATTTACGCATCACCAGCGTGGCGTTGGTGCCGCCAAAGCCGAAGCTGTTGGACATCACGGTGGTCAGCTTAGCGTCAGTCGGTTTGGTGACGATGTTCAGGCCGGCAGCCTGCTCGTCCAGCTCTTCGACGTTGATGCTCGGCGCGATAAAGCCGTGCTCCAGCATCAGCAGGGAGTAGATAGCTTCCTGCACGCCAGCAGCGCCCAGCGAGTGACCGGTCATTGCTTTGGTCGCCGAGATAGCCGGGCTGTTGTCGCCGAACACTTCGCGGATCGCGCCCAGCTCTTTCACGTCGCCGACCGGCGTGGAAGTACCGTGGGAGTTCAGGTAGTCGATCGGGGTATCAACGCCGTGCATCGCCATCTGCATGCAGCGCACTGCGCCTTCACCGGATGGGGCTACCATGTCTGCGCCATCGGAGGTTGCGCCGTAGCCGACGATTTCCGCATAGATGTGCGCGCCGCGCGCCAGGGCGTGTTCCAGCTCTTCCACCACGACCATACCGCCGCCGCCGGCGATAACGAAGCCGTCACGGTTGGCGTCATAGGTGCGGGAGGCTTTTTCCGGCGTGTCGTTGTATTTGGTGGACAGCGCGCCCATGGCGTCGAACTCGCAGGCCATTTCCCAGCACAGCTCTTCGCCGCCGCCGGCAAAGACGATATCCTGTTTGCCCAGCTGGATCTGCTCTACCGCGTTACCGATGCAGTGTGCGGAAGTGGCGCAGGCGGAGCTGATGGAGTAGTTAACGCCGTGGATTTTAAACGGCGTGGCGAGGCAGGCGGAAACGCCGGAAGCCATCGCTTTGGTGACCACATACGGACCCACGGCTTTCAGACCACGCGGGCTGCGCATGGCATCGGCGCCGAAGACCTGGAATTTCGGGGAGCCGCCGCCGGAGCCTGCGATCAGGCCGACACGCGGGTTATTCTGGTATGCTTCCGGCGCCAGACCTGCGTCGGCAACGGCCTGTTCCATGGACAGGTAAGCATAGATGGAGGCGTCGCTCATGAAGCGCACTACTTTGCGGTCAATGAGGCCAGTGGTATCCAGTTTGACGTTGCCCCATACGTGGCTGCGCATCCCTGAATCTTTCAGCTCCTGAGAGAAAGTGATCCCTGAACGTCCTTCACGCAGAGATGCCAGGACTTCCTGCTGGTTATTACCGATGCTGGAAACGATGCCCAAGCCAGTAATCACTGCACGTTTCATTAAATACCTCTGTAAGTCGCACTATTTTAAGTTTCGTGTCGCACGATAGCGTACACTTGTACGCCGAACAAGTCCGATCAGACATTTTGTGTATAAATTTGCGCCCTCAGGCACACATCGCTAAGATCGCGCTACGCCTTGTGATTCGAGTAACTTACGTGAAACAAAACGCTATACAACCCGCCAACCTGGAATTCAATGCTGAGGGTACACCTGTTTCCCGAGATTTTGACGATGTTTACTTTTCCAATGACAACGGTCTGGAAGAGACACGCTACGTCTTTCTCGGCGGAAATCGCCTTCCGGAGCGCTTCTCCAGCCACCCTCGCCCGCTGTTGATCGTCGCGGAGAGCGGCTTCGGCACCGGGCTCAATTTCCTCACCCTCTGGCAGGCGTTTGACGTTTTTGTTCGCGATAACCCGGACGTTACCCTGCAAAGGTTACATTTCATCAGTTTTGAGAAATATCCGCTGAAGGCGGAAGATCTCCGCCTGGCGCACCAGCGCTGGCCAGAGCTGGCGCCATGGGCGGAACAGCTGCAGGCGCAATGGCCTTCGGCCTTCGCCGGATGCCATCGTCTGCTGCTCGACGGCGGACGGGTCACGCTCGATCTGTGGTTTGGCGATATCAACGAGCTGACCAGAGAGCTGGATGATTCGCTGAATCAGCAGGTGGACGCCTGGTTTCTCGACGGCTTTGCCCCGGCGAAAAATCCCGACATGTGGACCCAGGATCTGTTCAATGCCATGGCGCGCCTGGCGCGTCCCGGCGGGACGCTGGCCACTTTTACCTCCGCCGGTTTTGTCCGCCGCGGCCTGCAGGAAGCCGGGTTCACCCTGCGTAAAACCAAAGGCTTCGGCCGCAAACGTGAGATGCTGACCGGCGAGATGGCGCAAACGCTGACCTTTCCGGCGCGCGCGCCCTGGTTCGCCCGCCCCGGGAGCGAGGCCCGCGAGGCGGCCATCGTCGGCGGCGGTATCGCCAGCGCCCTGCTCTCCCTGGCGCTGCTGCGTCGCGGCTGGCAGGTGACCCTTTACTGTGCGGACGACGCCCCGGCGCAGGGCGCCTCCGGTAATCGCCAGGGCGCGCTCTACCCGCTGTTAAGCCAGCACGATCCGGCGCTGGCGCGCTTTTTCCCGGCCGCCTTTACCTTCGCCCGCCGCACCTACGACGCGCTGCCGGTGCTGTTCGATCATCAATGGTGCGGGGTCACCCAGCTTGGCTGGGATGAAAAAAGCGCACACAAAATCAATCAGATGCTGGCCCTGGAGCTGCCCCCTGATATCGCCTGCGCGGTGACGGCGGAGCAGGCTGCGGAGCTGACCGGCGTCGAGACCGGCTGCGGCGGCATAACCTATCCGGCCGGCGGTTGGCTGTGCCCGCAGCAGCTCACCGCCGAGCTACTGGCGCTGGCGGCGACTCGCGGACTGCACGTGCATTATGGTTATCAGGTCGAGACGTTGAGCGCGGAGGGCGATGGCTGGCTGCTCAACCGGCAGCGCTATCATCAGGCGGTCGTGCTGGCCAACGGCCACCGCATATCGGATTTTGCGCAAACCGCGCCGTTGCCGGTCTACCCCGTTGGCGGCCAGGTCAGCCATATACCCACCACCCCGCGGCTTTCCGCCCTGCGCCAGGTGCTGTGCTACGACGGCTACCTGACGCCGCAGAATCCGCAAAATCAGCAGCACTGCATTGGCGCCAGCTACCATCGCGGCAAAACCGACACCACCTTCAGCGAAGAAGATCAGCAGCACAACCGGCAACGGCTGATCGACTGCTTCCCGGGCGCGGAGTGGCCGCAGGACGTGGATATCAGCGCCAGTGACGCCCGCTGCGGCGTGCGCTGCGCCACCCGCGATCATCTGCCGATGGTCGGCAACGTGCCGGACTATGCGGCGACATTGACGCAATACGCCAGCCTCCACGAACGGCAGGATAACGCCGGTAGCGCGCCGGTCTTTCATAACCTGTTTATGCTTGGCGCCCTCGGATCGCGAGGCATTTGCACCGCGCCGTTAAGCGCTGAGCTGCTGGCGGCGCAGATGAGCGCTGAACCGCTGCCGCTGGATAGCGGCACCCTGGCGGCGCTGAATCCGAATCGGCTATGGGTGAGAAAACTGCTGAAGGGAAAAGCGGTGAAGTAACAGCGTAAGAGGAGAAAAATCCCTGGGAAGCACGACATTCCCGGCCTCATCCGGGCGACCAACACGGTAGCCCGGCGAAGCACAGCGCAAACAGGGTAAATCCTGGTTGCGCCGTTAGCGTGTCGGATGGCGCTACGCTTACCCGACCTACATCATGGATCAGGCCTGATTTTTCGCCTGCTGATACAGGTTTTCCCACATGCCCTGCACCAGAATTTGGTCCGGCGGCGACAGTTCGCCAGCGCCGATGGCTTTCTCCAGGCTATGGCTGACTTTGCTGTGTACCGCTTCCGCTGAATGTTCGCCCTCACCTTCCAGCTCAGCCACCGCCAGCGTCAGGTGGCCGCGCAGATAACCGCCGGCAAACAGTTCATCATCACTGGCGTGGTCTACCATGTTGTCAATCAGCGCCAGAATGCGTGATTCAAACTCCGCGATCATCATCTTACCTCTTGTCATGTAATGTGTGGCCTTAGTGCAGGTCTTCCGGCCACGGAAAGTGTTCTGCCGTCAATGGCGGCGTTTGATAATAGTGTTGTAATGCGCGAATAAGACGCGCCGGACGTTCGGGGATCCCTTGTTCAAGCAGAGTCATCACCCGGGCATGTACCCGGCGCTGAAAGGCGATGCGATCGGGTTCAACGTCACCTTCCAGATTGTCGCAGCTGACGTTAAACGGAAATCCCGCCGCCACGCAGAACAGCCACTCCAGGGCCTGCGGTTTCACCTCCACGTCCTCAAACTGGCTTTGGGTCATCGCATCGCGGCCGTCCGGACAGTACCAGTAGCCAAAATCCACCAGCTCGCGGCGGGCTTTGCCGGCGATGCACCAGTGGGAGATCTCGTGCAGAGCGCTGGCAAAAAAACCGTGCGCGAAGACGATACGGTGATATGGCGTGTCATCGTCCGCCGGGAGGTAGATCGGCTCATCGTCGCCTTTCACCAGGCGAGTATTAAAATCTGCGGCAAAGCAGCTGTCGAAGAGGTCAATAAGCTGCTGATAATGGTGTTGCTGTTGCATTAATGAATTCCCAACCACTGCAAAATCTCAGCCCCGTGGCTGTCGTAGAGAAGTTTCGCGCTCATCACCGCCGAAACGATAACGATCATCGGTCGGATCAGCGATTGCCCTTTGCTCAGCACCAGCCGGGAGCCGGCGCGGGCGCCAATAAACTGGCCGGCCATCATCACAAAGCCGGTGGCCCAGATAACCTTTCCGCCGATAATAAACAGCAGCAGGCCGCCGACGTTCGAGGTGGCGTTGAGCAGTTTGGCGTGGGCCGTCGACTTCGCCAGGTTAAACCCGGCCAGGGTGACAAACGCCAGCGCATAAAACGAACCGGCGCCGGGGCCGAAAAAGCCATCGTAAAACCCGACGCTGCCGCCGGCGACCAGCGCAAACGGCAGGCCGTAGAGCCGACGCTGTCGGTCCGCTTCGCCCAGTTTCGGCATCAGCAGAAAATAGAGACCGATGCCGATCACCAGCAACGGCAGGATCTGCTTAAGAATATCGGACTGCACGTGCTGGACCAGCAGCGCGCCGGCGGTTGAACCGATAAAAGTCATCAGAATATTCAGCTTCTGATCGGCGAGATTGACCACCTTGCGGCGGACAAAATAGAGGGTCGCCGACAGCGATCCGCCGCAGGCCTGCAGCTTATTGGTCGCCAGCGCCTGGGCCGGCGGCATACCGGCGGCCATTAGCGCCGGCACGGTCAGTAAGCCCCCGCCCCCGGCCAGTGAGTCAATAAAACCGGCCAGGATGGCGACAAAGAAAAGCACCACCAGCACCAGCGGCGATACGGAAAACAACTCGATAAAACTATCCATTACAGCACATGCTCATCCAGTAGCGCCTGACAGGAAGGCGGCAACGGCGGCGGCGTCTTCTTCACAGGTGGGGTAGACCCGGGTTTAGGTGGTTCGAACCAGCTCTGCAGCTCCGCACCGCAGCCATCGCCGGCCGGCGGCGGCGCCTGATCTTCGCACTCCAGGCTGCCCGCCGGGCAGCGCAGACGGACGTGCATATGGGCGCGATGCTGGAACCAGGGACGAACTTTGCGCAGCCACTGGCGGTCGTTGCCCGCATCCAGACACAGCTGCTGTTTAATCGCCGGGTTGACGAAGATGCGGGTCACTTCGCTATCTTCCGCCGCCAGCTTGATCAGCTGGCTGATTTGCGGACTCCACAGCGACGGCACCACGCGTTTGCCATCGCTGGCGACCAGATCCAGGGCCTGCGGCTTCAGCAACTGGGACGAAGTCCAGCGCGTCTGCGGCAGCTGGAGGAAGATATCGACATCGAGGCCCGTCTGATGGCTGGCGTGGCCGCCGTTAAAGCGGCCGCCTGCCGGCATCCCCATGTCGCCAATCAGCACGGTCCCCATGCCTTTATTGTGCACCTGATTGCTCAGGCGCTGAATAAACTGAACCAGATCCGGATGACCGAAGTAGCGACGCTGATCGGTACGCATCACCTGATAGCCGGCGGCGTTCAGCGGCAGCGCCTCGGCGCCAACGATACAGCCATTGGAGAACGCGCCAATCGACTGCGCGCTGCCGCCGATTGGCTGGGATATCTTCTGCCATGGCGTGGCGGCCAGGCTGCCGGCGCTGGCCAGCAGCGCCAGCAGGGCGATAACGGTGTTTTTCATGGTTACCAGCGTGGAATTGTCGTCGTCACGTCGCCATTCTGCGCGCGCTGACGCATAAAGTGATCCATTAAGACAATCGCCAGCATCGCCTCAGCGATCGGTACGGCGCGTATGCCGACGCACGGATCGTGACGCCCTTTGGTGATCATCTCCACCTCTTCGCCAAAGCGGTTAATGGTATGACCGGGAACGGTAATACTGGAGGTCGGCTTCAGCGCGATGTTGGCAACGATCTGCTGACCGCTGCTGATGCCGCCAAGAATGCCGCCGGCGTGGTTGCTCTGGAATCCGGCTTTGGTGATCTCATCGCGGTTTTCGCTGCCGCGCAGCTTCACCACGTCGAAACCGTCGCCAATCTCCACACCTTTCACGGCGTTGATGCTCATCAGCGCGTGGGCGATATCGGCGTCAAGGCGGTCAAAGACCGGCTCGCCAAGGCCCGGCGGTACGCCGTCGGCGACGACGGTCACTTTGGCGCCAATGGAGTCGCCCTCTTTTTTCAGACCGCGCATCAGTTCATCGAGAGCGTCGATTTTCTCCGGGTCCGGGCAGAAGAAAGGATTCTGTTCAACCTGATCCCAGTCTTTAATAGCCAGCGGAATGTCGCCCATCTGCGTCAGGCAGCCGCGAATGACGATGCCGAACTTCGCGGCGAGGAATTTTTTGGCAATCGCCCCGGCCGCCACGCGCATCGCGGTTTCGCGGGCGGAGGAGCGACCGCCGCCGCGATAGTCGCGCAGACCATATTTTTGCTCGTAGGTGTAATCCGCATGGCCAGGACGGAACAGATCTTTGATCGCGCCGTAATCCTGCGAGCGCTGATCGGTGTTCTCAATCAGCAGCCCGATACTGGTCCCGGTGGTGACGCCTTCGAAGACGCCGGAGAGGATTTTGACCTGATCCGGCTCGCGACGCTGCGTGGTGTAACGCGAGGTACCCGGGCGACGACGATCGAGGTCGTGCTGCAGATCGGCTTCGGTCAGCGGAATGCCCGGCGGCACGCCGTCAACGATGCAGCCCAGCGCCAGGCCGTGCGACTCGCCGAAGGTGGTGACGCGAAAGAGTTGTCCAATTGTATTTCCTGCCATCACGGCTCCATTCTTTGTCGTTATGTTGGCGTGTTGTTTTTTTTAGTCTTTATAAATACCGAAGTGCGCGCGAGCGTCAATCAGCTGCTGTTTGGTCAGCATAAAGACGCCGTCGCCGCCGTTATCAAACTCAAGCCAGGTAAACGGCACGTCCGGATACTGCTCCATCAGATGTACCATGCTGTTACCGACTTCACAAATCAGAATCCCGTCGTCGCTGAGATAATCCGGCGCATTGCCGAGGATGCGACGCGTCAGCTTCAGGCCATCGCTTCCGGAGGCCAGACCCAGAACCGGCTCATGCTCATACTCTTCCGGCAGATCGGCCATGTCCTCTTCATCGACATACGGCGGATTAGTGACGATCAGATCGTATTGTAGCTTCGGCAGGTCGCGGAACAGGTCGGAACGGATCGGCGTCACGTGATGGATCAGGCCATGGGATTCCACATTGTGCTCGGCGACGGCCAGCGCGTCCGGGGAGATATCCACGGCGTCGACTTCGGCTTCCGGGAAGGCATAGGCGCAGGCAATGGCGATGCAGCCGCTGCCGGTGCACATATCAAGGATATGCTGCGGCTTATGGGTAATCAGCCCGGCAAACTGGTTATTGATCAGTTCGCCGATCGGGGAGCGCGGCACCAGCACTCGCTCATCGACGTAAAACTCATGGCCGCAGAACCACGCTTTGTTGGTCAGATAGGCGACGGGAATACGCTCGTTCACGCGGCGAATCACCCGCTCTACAATGCGGTGTTTCTCGCTGGAGGTCAGGCGCGCAGTGCGCATATCTTCCGGAATATCCAGCGGCAGATACAGCGAAGGCAGCACCAGCTGTACCGCCTCGTCCCATGGGTTATCAGTCCCGTGGCCGTACCAGATATTAGCAGCGCTGAAACGGCTTACCGCCCAGCGCAGCATGTCCTGAATGGTATGCAGCTCATTGACTGCCTCATCAACAAAAATTTTATCCACGACATCCTCCAGGGCACACTCTGCTATAAATTCGGCGGCTAGTGTGCCATGAAGACGGCGATAAATCAGCATTCTTGCGTGGGGTGGCGGGGGAAAAAACAGGTTTTCCTTGCCCGAAGGGATATTGAGTCGGGTAAACTAGCGCAAAGTATTAATGAGAGCGGACAATGAAAAAGAAGACATCGCTTAGCGAGGAGGATCAGGCGCTGTTCCGTCAGCTGATGACCGGCACGCGGAAGATCAAACAGGACACCATCGTTCACCGCCCGCAGCGCAAGAAAATCACCGAGGTTGCCCCTAAGCGTCTGCTGCAGGAGCAGGCCGACAACAGCCACTATTTTTCCGATGAGTTTCAGCCGTTACTGAATACCGAAGGCTCGACAAAATATGTCCGCGCCGACGTCAGCCATTTTGAGCTGAAAAAGCTGCGCCGTGGAGATTATTCCCCGGAACTGTTTCTCGATCTGCATGGGCTCACCCAGCAGCAGGCCAAACAGGAACTGGGCGCGCTGATTGCCGCCTGCCGCCGCGAGCATGTGTTTTGCGCCTGCGTGATGCACGGGCACGGGAAGCACATTCTCAAACAGCAAACCCCGCTGTGGCTGGCGCAGCATCCGCACATCATGGCTTTTCATCAGGCGCCAAAAGAGTACGGCGGTGACGCCGCACTGCTGATTCTGATTGAGGTCGAGGAGTGGCAACCGCCGGAGCTGCCTTGACGGCGAGCTCCGGGGTCGTCAGATGGCGTTGGCCATCTTGAGATTGCAGGGGCTTTTCTGCCAGAGGTATTCACCCTTGCCGTCGGCGTCCAGATTAACGCAGGCGATAGCCGAGGTGGTGAACATCGGGGGCGTTTCCCCCGGGCACAGCTCTGAGACCAGGTACCCCACCAGCGGCAGGTGGGAGACGACCAGCGCCGTCGCCACGCCTTCATTTGCCAGCGCCTGCAGATAGGCGCTCACCATTCCCACATCGCCGCACGGCGTGAGTTCCGGCATCACGTCGACATGTTTCGGCAGGTTCATGCACTCCCCAACAATATCCAGCGTTTGTTCCGCACGCAGATAGGGACTGACAAGAACGCGCTCAATATCCACTTTTTGACCTTTCAGCCAGGTTGCCATCTGACGAGACTCATCACAACCGCATACGGTTAATGGACGAACCGAGTCGCTGGCTGCATCGAGGGCAGCGTCGCCGTGACGCATAATAAAAACTTGCATATTGCACCGCTTTTGTTAACCAGAAGCACCGTAGTTTGGCCTGCGAAGACAATACGCAGGTGACCCGGTGGCCGGGCATTGTGCCTGATCCATTCAACGAATGAAACGCTGTTTTTTACCTCAATGGCGTAAGTATAGTCAATGATTGTTTACAAAACAGCCAATCAACAGCGTCATCCGCAGCCGGATTTACCTTCTTTGACCATAACTTAGGTCATCCGTTCATCCGCTGGCCAAAAGGTGGTCCCCTGTTCGGCCATGCGTAATAAAGTGTCACAGGGTGTAAAACGTGGGCCGTACTGGGCGGCCAGGCGCTGCAGGATCGCGGCAACTTCACCCGCGCCGATAGTATCCATATACCGGAACGGGCCGCCAAGAAATGGCGGAAACCCTATACCAAATACGGCGCCGATATCACCATCGCGCGCGCTACGGATAATCTGCTCATCAAAGCAGCGCGCCGCCTCGTTAAGCATCATCATCACACAGCGCTCCGCCACCTGCTGCGCGGACAACCGCGACTGGGGGCGGTCGATGTCCAGCAGCGGATAGACTGCCGGGTCGGGTCGTTTTTTGCTTTTACGCCCTTTTGTCTCATAAAGATAGAAACCACGATTATTTTTTCTACCTTTGCGATCGTCCTTCAAAATCGCGTCAATGATGTTTGCAGGCGGGCTGAAACGCTCTCCAAAGGCATTCTCCAGCACGGGAATAATTTTGGTGCCGGTATCGATACCCACTTCATCCAGCAGTTGAACCGGTCCCACCGGGAAGCCGAATTTCACCAGCGCCTTATCAATCACCTCAACCGGTTCTCCCTCCACCAGCAGGCGCATCGCTTCATTTATATACGGCGCGAGGATGCGGTTTACATAGAAGCCCGCTTTGTCCGCCACCACGATCGGCGTTTTCCCCTGACGTTTAGCCAGTTGCACCACCGTGGCGATGGTCTGCGGATCGGTTCCCTTATGCGGGATCACCTCAACCAGCGGCATTTTCTCCACCGGGCTGAAAAAGTGCAGGCCGATCACCCGCTCAGGGTGGCTGGCATGGGCGGCTATATCGCCTATCGGTAACGACGAGGTATTCGAGGCAAAGATAGTCTGCGGCCCGCCGTTTTGCTCCACTTCACTGACCATCCGCTGTTTCAGCGCCAGGTCCTCGAATACCGCCTCAATCACCACGTCGCGATGGGTAAAGCCCTGATAGTCGGTTGTGCCTGTGATCAGCGCCAGTTGACGATCGCGCTCGCTGGGGCGCAGTCGACGCTGGCGAACCTGTTTGTTCAGCAGATCCCAGCTGTACTTTAAGGCGTGGTTGATCCCGCCCGGCTGAATATCTTTGATTCGCACCGGCAGTCCGCCTTTACAGGCGGTCACATAGGCGATCCCCCCGCCCATCAGGCCGCCGCCCAGGACGGCAACGCTTCTCAGCGGAGCGGGTTCCGCCTCGGCGCCACGGTCTTTTTTCAGATCGGTACTGGCAAAGAAGATCGATCGCAGCGCCTGCGACTGCGGGGTCATCGCCAGTTCGCCAAACGCACGGGCCTCTTCGGCGTAACCGCTGCTGCAGCCATGGGCCAGACCATTCTCGACGACCTGCAAAATTCGCTTCACCGCCGGGTAGTTGCCCTGGGTCTTGCGCTGCGTTTGCTTGCCGACGTACTGGAATAACAGATGGCGACCCAAGGGGCCCGCCAGCACGCGTTCGCGAACAGGCACCTCGCGGCTGGCCGGGCGCCCCTTCAGCGCCAGCTCCACCGCCGCCTGCAGTAAAATTGTCTGCGGCACCACCTCGTCCACCAGACCGGCCTTCAGCGCCTGGCGCGGCCGTAACTGCCTGCCGGTGAGCATCATATCCAGCGCCGTGCTGACGCCGATCAGCCGCGGTAAACGCTGCGTCCCGCCGGAACCCGGCAGCAGACCAAGCTGTACCTCCGGCAACCCGAGTCGGGTTTTTTCGTCATCGCTACAAATGCGGCCATGGCAGGCCAGCGCCAGCTCCAGTCCGCCGCCCAGACAAGCGCCATGGATGGCGGCAATGACCGGAATCGACAAGCCATGGATCTCGGCCATAATCTGCTGCCCCTGGCGCGCCAGCGCTTCCGCCTCCTGCGCGCTGCGGCAGCGGGCAATCATGTTGATATCTGCGCCGGCGATAAAGTTATCGGCTTTGGCGGAGATAAATACCACGCCGCGCACCGACTTATCGTCGCGTATCTGGCGTATCAGTCCCCGCACCTGATTGCCGAACTCGGCCTTCAGGGTATTCATTTTTTCACCCGGGGCATCGATGGTAATCACCGCGATGTTGTCCGCACGGACCTCAAGCTTAAAAGCGGAAACCGTATCCATTATTCAGCCTCCACAATCATCGCCGCGCCCAGACCGCCTGCCGCGCAGGCCGTCACCAGACCAAATCCCCCTCCCCGTCGCCGTAGCTCATGCAGCGTCTGGGTGATCATCCGCGCGCCGGTGGCGGCAAAGGGATGACCGTAGGCGATAGAGCCGCCGAGGACGTTAAATTTACTCTCATCCACCTCACCGGTGGCCTGCGCGCGGCCCAGCACCTCGCGGGCAAAGCGGTCGCTTGCCAGACACTGAAGATTAGCCAGCGTCTGCGCGGCGAAAGCTTCATGCATATCGATAAGCGTGAGATCCGCCAGCGTCAGGCCAGCGCGCTCCAGCGCCAGCGGCGTGGACCATGCGGGCCCCAGCAGCATATCCTGCCAGACGTCGATGGCGGTAAAGGCATAGCTGCGCAGATAACCCAGCGGCGTCAGACCCAGCTCTTTGGCCCGCGATTCGGTCATCAGGATCACCGCCGCCGCGCCATCCGTCAGCGGCGTGCTGTTGGCGGCGGTAACGGTGCCATGTTTACGGTCGAAGGCCGGGCGTAACTTTTGGTAATCTGCGAGGGTTGAATTTTTACGGATGTTGTTGTCCTGCTCCAGCGGCTCGCGGAAGGGGGGCGCATAGGCGGTCATCACCTCCGCGGACAGCTTTCCCTCTTCCCAGGCTTTAGCCGCCAGCTGGTGTGATCGATGCGCCAGCGCATCCTGTTGTTCCCGGCTGATCCCCCAGCTTTTCGCCATCTGTTCGGCGGTATCGCCCATCCGTAAGCCGGTTGAATATTCCGCCACCGCCGGGGGGACCGGTAGCAGGTCGCGCGGCCGCAGGCGGGAAAACAGCTTCAGTTTCTGGCTCAGCGTGCGGGCTTTGTTCGCATCGACCAGCGCGCGGGCCAGCGTTTTGCTGACGCCGACAGGCAGCACAGAGGAGGAATCGGCACCGCCGGCGATACCGGCGCGGATGGTGCCGGCCATCAGGCTTTCAGCGACATTCGCCACGGCCTGGAAGCTGGTGGCGCAGGCGCGACTGACGCTGTAGGCGTCGGTGTGCACGCTCATTCCGGTACCGAGCACAATTTCCCGGGCGATATTCGGCGCCTCCGGCATCTGCACGACCTGACCGAAGACCAGCTGTTCAATGGCTTCCACAGGAATGTCGCTGCGCGCCAGCATTTCGCCAACCACCATTTTTCCTAAATCAACGGCAGGAACGCCATGAAATGCCGTCGCCTGACGCGCAAACGGCGTGCGTAACCCTGTGACAATGGCAATGCGATCGCCCTGACGGGTGATAAGCGGTAATGCCTGACTCATAACTCTCCCCTGTTAACCAAGACAACCAAGTGGTCTGACCTGATAGCATTGTTAACTAATTTTTTACATTAAGCCAATCGGGGAAGCGAAAAATTGCGAGCCAAAACACATTGAACAGAAAAGATAACGCCCCGTTCACGGGGCGCTAAGCGGAGGGATTAACGCAGACCCAGCTGGAAGATGAGGGATTCGGCTTCACAGCTAAACACAAAATCGATATCCAGCTTTACGCCGCCGTCAACGTCGGCGAAGACGGGATTAATTTTGCACGGTTCAGATTCCACACTGCGGGCTTTTTCGCTCAGCGCGGCGAGCATTTGCTCTGCTTCCGCGCGGTTGGCGAATACGCGGCTGTATGAGGCGGTGCAGTCGGTGTTGTCGACAATGGTCCCAACATCCATACAGCAGCAAACCGGGGTTTCATCAGCGCTACATTTACTCATCGTAGATTTCCTCTGGATATGCACCTGCGGTGCCAGACAATTAATGTGCCTATTTTACGCCCGCCCTCCGGTTTGCCTCCAGCCGAGAATCGCTATCACGGCGTTAAGTGACAGAAATCACACTTAAAAATGATCTAAAACAAAAATCACCTTTTCTCCGTCGCCTTCCCCCCGACAATTTTGCCAGCTGGATCGCGTTTCTGTTATCACAATTGAAAAACTTCATAAACAAACTTGCAACAACTCATCTGGTCAGACCTATACTCAGCGCACTGGTCTGATTTCTCTGTTGTACCGCAGACCCTACACTTCCGCGCTTCTGTTACGGCATGTAACATAGTTTAAAAAAAAATAACTCAATGAGGTTATGGGCATGAGCCAGAAAACCCGCTTTACCCAATCTGCCCTTGCAGTGGCTGTCGCACTTGTTTCCACCCAGGCCTGGTCAGCAGGCTTCCAGCTCAACGAATTCTCTTCATCAGGGCTGGGTCGGGCCTATTCCGGTGAAGGGGCTATCGCAGATGATGCAGGCAATGCCAGTCGTAACCCGGCATTAATTATGATGTTTGACCGTCCGACTATGTCGGCGGGCGCCGTTTTTGTCGACCCGGGCGTCAATGTCTCCGGCACTTCCCCCACCGGCAAAAGCCTGAATTCGGACAATATCGCCCCGACGGCGTGGGTACCCAACTTCCACTTTGTCGCGCCGATTAACGATCAGTTCGGTTGGGGGGCGTCCATCACCTCCAACTACGGCCTGGCAACAGAGTATAACGATGATTATGCGGCCGGCAGCATGGGCGGTAAAACCGACCTGACTACGGCTAACTTCAACCTGAGCGGCGCCTATCGCCTCGACAGCAACTGGAGCTTTGGCTTAGGTTTCGATGCGGTCTACGCTAAGGCGAAGATCGAGCGCTATGCAGGCGATCTGGGCCAAATTGTCGCTGGCTCTGGCGCGTTGCCGCCGGCGCTGGCAGGCCAGGTGGCGAAGATCCCAGCCGACACGCAGATCGCCCATCTTAACGGCAATGCGTGGGGCTTTGGCTGGAACGCCGGTATCCTCTATGAGCTGGATAAGAACAACCGCTACGGTTTAACCTACCGTTCCGAGGTCAAGATCGATTTCGACGGTAACTATCGCAGCAGTCTGCCAGCGGCCTATAACCAGATCCTTGGCAACTTCGGTCTGCCGGCGGGTACTAACGGCCAGACCACCGGCGGTTCACTGACCCTTAACCTGCCGGAAATGTGGGAACTGTCGGGCTATAACCGCGTGGCGCCGCAGTGGGCGGTCCACTATAGTCTGACCTACACCAGCTGGAGCCAGTTCCAGGAGCTGAAAGCCACCGGCAGCAACGGCCAGACGCTGTTCTATAAAGAGGAAGGCTTTAAGGACGCCTACCGCGTAGCGCTGGGGACGACCTATTATTACGACGATAACTGGACCTTCCGCACCGGTATCGCCTTCGACGACAGCCCGGTACCGGCCAACAATCGCTCCATTTCCATTCCGGACCAGGATCGCCTGTGGCTGAGCGCGGGTACCACCTACGCGTTCAACAAGGATGCGTCGGTTGACGTCGGGATTTCCTATATGCACGGGCAGCATGTGGAAATCAAGGAAGGCCCGTATACCTTCCGCTCCGAAGGGACCGCCTGGCTGTACGGCGCCAACTTCAACTACCGCTTCTGATAAGCAGCGCGCAACAAAAAAGGGTGAACATCATGTTCACCCTTTTTTTATTCGCAGATTACTGTGAATCGATATCTTTCAGTTCATCCTGAATGGCCTGGGCGTTCGGATTGTCCGCCGGGGTCAGCTTACCGCCGTTGGCGATAAAGTCATGACGCTGGAAGTAAGCCTCACGCACCAGAATGTAAGGATCGGAAGACTGACGCAGCAGGCCGTCGGAATCCAGCAGCTGAGCGCGTGTCTCAATCCCTTCTACCGCCCATTTGCCGATCGACATCGGCCAGGTCAGCCAGGAGAGCACCGGATAGAGGCCATCGGCCATATCGCCACCTTCGTCACGCAGGGTAAAGCTGCCGTAGAATGGCAGTTGCACATACGGGCCATAGCCGACGCCATAGTGGCCGAGCGTGCTGCCGAAACGATGCGGTTCAACGCGCTGCAGCTGCGGATTAGCCATCCCGGCGACATCGATCAGACCACCCATCCCGAGGATGGTGTTCAGGAAGAAGCGGGTAAAGTGGACCATCCCTTTATACGGGTCGCCCTGCAGGAAGGAGTTCACCATCACCGCCGGCTCTTCCAGGTTGCTGGTGAAGTTGCTTAAGCCATTGCGCGCCGGCTGCGGAACATAGTCACGCCATGCCACCGCGACGGGACGAAGCACGTAAGGATCAACCACGTTAAAGTTGAAGTCAAACATCGTGCGGTTAAACCCTTCTAACGGGTCTGAGCGCCCCTGCGGCCGATCGCCAGAGCTGGAACTGGCACATCCCACCAGCAATGTGGCGCCAAGCGCAAGCGCCGACAGGCGATAATTCATAGATGTCTCCCTGGTTTTTATGGCTATCGCGAGTTGCCATCCATGACGGAAAGACAACGTTTCCGCCCGTACAGATGTGAGCGATTGTAACAGCACGTTGAACGATGTCTATATCACCCAAGTTGTTGATTTGATCATAGCCTGGGAATAACGAGATCGCGGGGCTCCTATTCTAGCGGAGCGACAAAAATCTGACGTTACCATTTTTGCGATTTCAGAGTATGCCCAGCCAGACGCCAGGTAAAGCCGCTACGCTATTACTATACAGAGTGATAGCGAGGGCCACGAAATGGATGAACTTGATGATAACAAATTAAAGCCAGCGGACGACGAACGTGAGGTCGAAAGTGAAGAAAAGCAGCGCGGGGAGGAGATAGAAGTGGATGAAGACCGTCTTCCCTCGCGGGCGATGGCGATCCATGAACATATTCGTCAGGAAGGGGAAAAAGAGATGGAGCGCGATGCGCTGGCCCTGCTGTGGTCTGCGATTGCGGCCGGTCTGTCGATGGGCGCCTCGTTGCTGGCGAAAGGGATTTTTCACGTCAAGCTGGAGGGGATCCCGGGAGGGTTTTTACTCGAGAACCTCGGGTATACCTTCGGCTTTATTATCGTGATTATGGCCCGCCAGCAGCTGTTCACGGAAAATACGGTCACCGCCGTACTGCCGGTGATGCACAATCCCACCCCCGGAAACGTCGGTTTACTCATGCGGCTATGGTCGGTGGTGCTGGCGGGCAATCTCATCGGCACCGCGGTGGCCGCATGGGCCTTCAATTATATGCCTGTTTTTGATGAGCCGACCCGCCAGGCCTTCGTCAGCATCGCCGAAGATGTGATGAAAAACAGCCCGACGGAGATGTTCGCCAATGCGATTATTTCCGGCTGGCTGGTCGCCACCATGGTCTGGATGTTTCCCCTCGCCGGCGCCGCCAAGATCGTGGTGATCATTCTGATGACCTGGCTTATCGCCCTGGCGGATACCACCCATATCGTGGTGGGCTCGGTGGAGATCCTCTATCTGGTGTTTAATGGAAGCCTGCCCTGGAGCGACTTCATCTGGCCTTTCGCCCTGCCGACGCTGGCGGGTAATATCTGCGGCGGGACCTTCATCTTCGCACTGCTTAGCCATGCGCAGATCCGTAACGACATGAGCAACAAGCGAAAAGCGGAAGCCCGCGCGCAGGCCGCTGCAAAAGCCAAAAATGCCGACCGGGCATAAAAAAGCGCTCAGAATGGCGAGGGTTTAAGCAGTCAGACGGTATAGCTCTTACTCAGGCGGGCGAAAAACGCTATACTCGTGCCGCCTTGTCCCCTTAGTTAAATGGATATAACGAGCCCCTCCTAAGGGCTAGTTGCAGGTTCGATTCCTGCAGGGGACACCATAACCCTCCTGCTTTATGTCGGATCCACGCCGACTTTTGATGGTTTTTCTGCAGCTCCTGTAGACAGTCTACTCAAGGTGGTACCGACCTGATCATCAATGCCCCCTTCCTGTTAACGCACAAAGTGATTTATTTATAGATATAAAACCCGTGGCGCCATTCCTCTTTTTAAAAAGAGGAAAACACCAGTTATAATTTTGCGACTAAAATGAACAACCCACAGGAAAAGACGAGTTGTAAAACGTAATGACATCGTCCGCAGCGACCGCACGAAAAGCATACTGCTCACTCCCGACAGACATTCAAAATATTGATATTCACGATCATAAAAACATAGTTTTCTTGCCCTGACAGGTATGACCTAATGAACAGGCCATCAGACTCATCTATTTTTACCGCAACGCGTTAACACTCACCTAAATCATCACCGCGGCATTAGTATTCAAGTTTCGTTCGCATCGCCTGCTGGCCTCCCATAATCACATTATTATTACCTTTGCCTGTGTAAGCCTGACCTTAGCTATCGTCCTGATTGTTGGATTTTCCTCAATCCACCTGTATGAACCAACGATTCGCTTAGCCAGTAATATAATGGTTTACATATGGACGTTCTTTTTTTAACGACGATGGCATTAACCCGCTTCAGAAATATATTCTGGACAGGAATCTATTTTTACTACTTCGTTTATATCTTAACCTTCTCTTTCTTAACAACCGCAGATGTCGCTAGCGAGAACACAGGGTATAAAACGAGGCTTTTCGAAACGCTGGGCACTCTGAACTTTATTATCATTATTTTCCTTAATGCGTTTAATCTTTATCAATTATCCAACAATAAATATGAGAATGCCTATCAGAACTCGATTCGTGATTATCTGACGCAGCTGTATAACCGCCGTTATTTTTACCTTGTGCTGATAAAAAAAATGCAACGGGTCTCTGTGCAAAACCATTGTCTAAATTGTTATGCGACATCGATCATTTCAAGCGCATCAATGACAAATATGGTCACTTTCAGGGAGATCTTGTTATTCAGTATGTGGCCGGGGTACTTCAGGATCAGGTTCGCAGAGATGATATTGTGGCCAGAACAGGCGGCGAGGAATTTGCGCTATTACTGTCTGACGTGGGCCAACAGCAGGCGCAACTCATCGCCGAGCGGACCCGCCAGACCATTATCAATCCAGGCGACGTCAGCAGCAGGGTTAAACTGCCCGAAAGCGTCACGATCAGTATCGGTCTTGCCACAACGGAGGATCCTAAAACGGTATAGAATGAATGACTTAACTGTGCCGACGGCGCCCTGTACCAGACAAAAAAAGCAGGTAGGAATTGCGTGGTTGCCTGGCAGAAGCCCTCCTGCACTCTATAGCCTCGACAATTAACCGACAGCAACACGCTTTATGCGTACAATATCGCGTGGCCTGGTCGTCAACCTGCCGCCCAGCCGATGCAACACTCTCTGGACAACAAAGGAGCCAGGCGTTGATATGAAACAGATCACCCTTAGCGATATGCAGCAGCAGAGCGAAGCGGCGGCCAGTTCCCCGCGCTTACGTGCCCATCGCAATTTTCACCCTGAGCTGAGCGACCCGGTGCAGCGTCTGGCTATCGCTATGGAACCCGGCACCTATATCCGCCCGCACCGGCACCGACATACCTTTGAACTTTTGCTGCCGTTGAAAGGTCGCTTTGTGGTGCTAAATTTTGATGATCATGGCGCGATCACTAACCGGGTGGTGCTGGGTGAAACCTGCACGGCGCTGGAAATGGAGCCTGGCACCTGGCATACGGTGCTCTCACTCGACGCTGGTGGGATGGTATTTGAAGTCAAACAAGGCGCTTATCAACCGCTTGCTGAAATCGACACTATGGACTGGGCGCCAGCAGAAGGTCAGCCGGGTACCGCGGAGATGATGGCCTGGTATGCCATCGCGCAGCCAGGAGATCGCTATCCCTCTGTAACCCGGTAAGCTTGGCCGCCGCAAACGGATGCCGCGAGTATCCGTTTGCGTTATCCCTGTCGTCCAGGCATTGATCTCAAGATCCACATTCTCTTCATGATGCGTTCCCTCTCGTCGAGGTCGTTAATAAAAAAACAAAAAAGTGTTGTATTCAGGCGCTAAGCAAACTATTTTTCTCGAGCGAAATAAATGATAGGATTACACCATCAAGTGAATGGCTGACGTAACAATAAGAATAATCATCTTATTGATATAATATTCTCAACATGAATGAATTTCATCAATCAGACCAGCGACGTTAACAAAAAAAGCACATGACCATCAGATTTTCATTGCTAATACTGACCGCTATTTTTCTGCAATAAACAATCCTTATGAATATAACAGAACGGAATATCTGGAAATTAAATAATTTACCGCCAATGGAGTATTGTTCCCTTTCCCGGGCGCAAAAATTATTAAACTGCGAAATTGAAGACATTCTTCACTGGCATGATATCGGTGCGATCAATCTATGCCTGAAGCTTAACCCGACGCGGGGAACACTAAAACTCGCCGTCCTTTCTCATCAGGAAAAAGAGGTAACCGACACATTTAATCCACTCAATTCATCAGAGACGCTGGAAACCTACTGGTCGCCACACTCGCATATCCATAGCATTTTGCGGATGGATGACGATATTCCCGTCATGGAAACCCAGAGCGGGAATACCGTCACGCAGTTCAACGTCAAGGTCACAGCTTCAGGACTCTGGCATCCGCACGGCCGGAATTTAATGGCGTTACTGGAGGCGCCTAACGATATTCATCGTGAAAACGGGTTCAGCATGATGCTGCCTGAGAAACCGTTTGTTTATTGTCACTTCATTCCGCAGGAAGCCGAAAACCCCATCCTGTCATTGAATCGGCTCTATATTACCAGTCAGGCAATTGAGAAAATATTTGCCCATAGCATTAGCGCCCGACCGATGGATGTCACAAAAAATCCGCTACGGCAACAAACCGGTTATATCCATCAGGAATTAACCTCACTTCCGCAAAGTGAGGTACTGCTGGAATTTATCCACGATCTTATTCTGTCCCATACTTTATTTAATGTGAAATTGCAGACCATGGCTGAGCCAGACAAGACCCAGCTCTTTCATCACGTGCTGGAAAGGCTGAAGGAGGAAGTCATGCTTAGAGAGAATGCCCTGCCCGACGAGGCCGACACCAGCAACGCAGCCCATCGTTAATCCTGGTTCGCCGTCGAGCGACGCACGCCTTCAGGCAGGAGGCAGGCGGTTTTCCTGCTCAAGCGTTAGCGCAATCTCCCGCGCCAGGGCGATAAATTCGCGTGCCGCGGCGCTCTGCCACGCATCCCTGCGCTGGAGCAAACAGGCCGTTCGCTGCAGCAGCGCGGGTTCCAGCTCAATCGCCACCACATCATCATACTGCCCGGCGATCGCCGCCGGCAGCAGTGTCGCAAGGGGCGTTCGCCGAATGACCGACAGAACGGCGCCGATAGAGTTGGCCTCCATCTGCACGTCAGGTTCGAGCCGATGACGACGACAATAACGATCGATCTGCTCCCGGGTGGCAAACTCGCTGCTCAGTAAAATCAGCGGCTGCTCGTCGAGCGCCTGCAGCCTGAGCGCGTTCTCTCTGGCCAGAGGATGCGTGCGGCTCACCACCAGCGCGAGGGTTTCCGTCAGCAGCGGCTGAACGACAATATCCGGGGAACGACTGTCGTCAAAGGCGATGCCGACATCCAGGTCATCCTGCAGCAACATCATTTCCATGCGCTCCTGGTTCATCTCCTGGATCAGCAATTTCACGCCGGGGTAGCGTCGATAGTAGTTTTCCACCAGCGGTCCCAGCATATAGGTGGTGAAGGTCGGCGTCATGGCAATGCGGAGTTTGCCGCGCTGCAGATCCTCAGCGTCATGCAGAGCGCGCCGCCCCTCCTCAAGATCGCGTAACGCCCGGCGGGCATACTCCAGCCAGATCTCTCCGGCATCGGTTAACCGGATATAACGGCCAGAGCGGTCGAAAAGCTGAACCTCCAGCATGGCTTCCAGCTGGCGGATCTGCTGTGACAGCGCCGGCTGGGAGACGTGCAGCGCCGCGGCGGCTCGGGTAAAGCCACGGTGTTCTGCCACAGCGATAAAGTAGGAAAGATGGCGCAGGAGCATCCGCTTACCTATAAGTAATTCAACTAGGGTTCATCATAAATAAGTCTTTTAACTTATGAAACAAGTTACGTACCCTCTACGCACGACCCGTTGCCTCTTTTACCTTGAACATTATCTTGTGCAGGAGTGACTATGTCCGCTCACGATCGCTATCTCCAGCGCGCCTTAGCGCTGGCAAAACACAACACAACCCACGGTGGTCGCCCCTTTGGCGCCGTGATGGTGCGCCATAACGAGGTTGTCGCCGAAGCCGTCAACACCTTTCATCTGAGCGGCGACCCAACGGCGCATGCCGAACTGAATGCTGTTCGCGATATTGCCGCCAGGCTGGGAAGCGAAGTTCTGCGCGAATGCGTTATTTACGCCAGCGGACAGCCTTGTCCGATGTGTCTTAGCGCACTCTATTTAACCGGCGTGCGGGAAGTATTTTTCGCCAACAGCAATCAGGACGGAGAGCCTTTTCAGCTATCTACCGCCGCGATTTATCAGCAGTTGCAGCAGCCGCTGGCGCAGCAGACGTTGCCGATCCATCATCGCCCCCAGCCGGAGGGGCTGGCAGTTTATCAGCGGTGGGCGGAACAGCAGCCATGAAAGCCGTGTTGCGACAGAATCTGACGCTGGGGATCCTGGTGCTGATCGGCATAAATATGCGGCCGCTGCTCACCTCCATCGGCCCTTTGCTTCCGGAGATCCGCGCCGCCAGCGGGATGAGCTATACCCTGGCCGCGCTACTGACCGCCCTGCCGGTGGTAGCGATGGGCGTGCTGGCGCTGGCCGGCGGCTGGGTCGATCGTCATGTCGGTCAAAACCGTAGCATTGCGCTAAGCCTGCTGATTATCGCGGCGGGCGCCCTGTTGCGGGAAATCGCCCCGAATAGCGGCCTACTGCTCACCAGCGCCCTGGCAGGAGGCGTTGGCATCGGCATCATCCAGGCTGCCATCCCGGCGGTGATTAAGCGCTTATTCGCCCGACGGACGCCGCTGGTAATGGGGCTATGGTCAGCTGCGCTAATGGGCGGTGGCGGGTTAGGCGCCGCGTTAACGCCGTGGCTGGCGTCGCACAGCACAGCCTGGCGGGATGCGCTGGCCTGGTGGGCGCTCCCCGCCCTCCTCGCCCTGCTCAGCTGGCTGGCGATTTGCCGGCACCTGCCCCGTGCTCCGCATCAGACCAGCGCCGCCCCCCGGGTAGCGATTATTGGCCAGCGCCGCGCCTGGACGCTGGGGCTCTATTTCGGACTGATCAATGCTGGCTACGCCAGTCTGATCGCCTGGCTGCCGCCCTATTATATGCAGCTTGGCGACAGCGCCCAGTACAGCGGCTCGCTGCTGGCGTTGCTGACGGTTGGGCAAACCGCGGGCGCGCTGCTGCTGCCGGCGCTGGCTCGCCAGGATGACCGGCGCCAGCTTCTGCTGTGTGCTCTGGCGCTCCAGCTGATTGGCTTCTGCGGCTTCATCTGGCTGCCGCAGCACTTCTCCGCGCTCTGGGCTCTCGCCTGCGGCGTCGGTCTGGGCGGCGCGTTTCCCCTGTGCCTGGTGCTGGCCCTCGATCATGCCGGACAACCGACGGTGGCCGGCCGGCTGGTAGCCTTTATGCAGGGTATCGGATTTATTATCGCCGGCCTGTCGCCCTGGCTTTCCGGCCTGCTGCGTAGCCTGAGCGGGAACTACACCCTTGACTGGTCCTGGCATGCGCTCTGTGTCCTGTTACTCATGGCGATCACGCTGCGCTTTATCCCGGCACACTACCCTGCCGAGTGGCGACAGCGCGCCTCTGATCTGCATTAAACCGGTGGCGCGTGGCAACGTGAATGCCGCGCGCCAAGCCTGACTAGCCCCGCTAATCGCCCTGATGAGAAACCCGTTTTCGCAGCGTCGCTGGCGCTAAATTTATTACCGGGCGAAATTAATGTGTCGCCGAATCACGACACTCGTAAGTAACTAAAAATTAATAAAAAAATGCCTCTTGTTTCCCTGATTTTTTAGGCGTACATTAGCGCCATCTGGAGCACTTAACGCACAGAATTGCGAGCTGCCGCAGGGTGAGATTTCACCAGCGACAGCCCTTGAAAAACAGAACAATTAATTCATTTGAACGTCGCATAAGCGCGTGGAGTGATGAGTCGTGAAATACTTCTTTATGGGCCTCTCTTTTATGGTCATCGTTTGGGCCGGTACTTTTGCCCTGATGATCTAGACTGCAGCGGTGTCAAAAAAAACGGGAGCCCAGAGGCTCCCGTTTTTGTTATAGCGTATTCGCCGAAGCGCTAGCTCGCGGCGGGCAGCAAGCCATCCGCGCGGAACATCGCCTTAATGCCGCGGATCGCCTGACGCGTCCGGTCCCGGTTCTCGATCAGCGCGAAGCGGACATGGGTATCGCCATAATCGCCAAAGCCAATCCCCGGAGAAACGCAAACCTTCGCTTCGTTAAGCAGCTTTTTCGCGAACTCCAGCGAGCCCATGTCGGCGTAAGGTTCCGGAATTTTCGCCCAGACGTACATGGACGCTTTCGGACACTCCACCATCCAGCCGGCCTCATGGAGCCCTTTCACCAGCACATCGCGGCGGCGCTTATACTGTTCAGCGATATCCCGCACGCATTGCTGATCGCCCTCCAGGGCAGCGATCGCCGCCACCTGCAGCGGCGTAAACGTGCCGTAGTCATGGTAGCTTTTGATGCGGGCAAGGGCGTTCACCAGGGTCTTATTACCGACCATAAAGCCAATGCGCCAGCCGGCCATGTTATAGCTTTTCGACAGGGTAAAGAACTCGACGGCGACATCGCGCGCGCCGGGCACCTGCATGATGGAGGGCGCTTTCCAGCCGTCATACACGATATCGGCATAGGCCAGATCGTGGACGACCAGGATGTCATACTGCTTCGCCAGGGCGACAACCTTTTCAAAGAAATCCAGCTCGACGCACTGCGCGGTCGGATTCGAGGGAAAGCCAAGGATCATCATCTTCGGCTTCGGATAGCTCTCGCGGATGGCGCGTTCCAGTTCGTTAAAGAAATCCACCCCTTCCACCAGCGGCACCGAGCGCACCTGCGCCCCGGCAATCACCGCGCCGTAGATATGGATCGGGTAGCTGGGGTTCGGCACCAGCACGGTGTCGCCATGATCCAGCGTCGCCAGCATCAGATGCGCCAGCCCCTCTTTCGAACCAATGGTGACGATCGCTTCCGATTCCGGATCGATATCGACGTTATAGCGTTCTTCATACCAGCGCGAAATAGCGCGACGCAGGCGTGGGATCCCCCGCGAGGTAGAGTAACCATGGGTGTCAGGCCGCTGAGCGACGGTGCAGAGTTTTTCCACGATATGCGGCGGCGTCGCGCCATCGGGATTGCCCATACTGAAATCGATAATATCTTCGCCGCGCCGGCGCGCAGCCATTTTCAGTTCGGCAGTAATATTAAAAACGTACGGGGGGAGACGATCGATACGCGTAAAACGGCGTTCAGGACTGGATTCAGCCATAGGTTCCTCTGATTAACGTTAGCGCCCGGACCGTCCGAGCGACGCTGCCGCTGTTGCGGCTCGTTTAGAAAATAACCTGAAAAAAATCACGTTGTCGAGTGCCCTGACGAAAAATAATCACTGGCGTTAAAAACGGGTATCGTCTGCGCTAAATACGGCAGTACGCTGCGGAATGAATACCGTTTTGTCTGCAAGTGGTAACATATTGATATCTTTTCTATCACGGGTATTTATCGTTTCTTCTGGCGTCTGGCGGTACATCGCCTCCCCACCCCTCAATCCCCTTTTAAAAGTGCGCCTTTTCCTCATTATTTTTCTGCGGCTGGTCTTCTGTCGTCAGGTTTTTTATCATGTCCTTTTCTGGCCACTGACGCGGCGCACCCATGCACGAAATCTTTACTATGATGCTGGCGGTCTATGATCGTGCGGCCCTGATGCTTATTTGCCTGTTTTTTCTCATTCGCCTGCGCCTGTTCCGCGAACTGTTGCATAAGTCGGCGCATACGCCGAAAGAGCTGCTGGCTGTCACCGCCATTTTCTCGCTGTTCGCGCTCTTCAGTACCTGGTCCGGTGTGCCGGTGGAAGGATCGCTGGTAAACGTGCGCATCATCGCCGTGATGTCCGGCGGGATCCTGTTTGGTCCCTGGGTGGGGGCCATTGTCGGGGTGATTGCCGGTGTGCACCGCTATCTGATTGATATTGACGGCGTGACCGCCGTGCCCTGCTTTATCACCAGCATCATCGCCGGCCTGCTGTCGGGGTTGATTAACCGCAAAGTGGCCCGCGATCAACGCTGGAAAATCGGCATTCTGGCCGGAATGGTCTGCGAGACTCTGACCATGATCCTGGTGGTGGTCTGGGCCCCTTCCCTCAGCCTCGGCGTGGATATTGTCTCGAAAATTGGTATCCCGATGATCCTCGGCAGCGTCTGCATCGGTTTTATCGTGCTGCTGGTGCAGAGCGTGGAAGGGGAAAAGGAGGCCAGCGCCGCGCGGCAGGCGAAACTGGCGCTCGACATTGCCAACAAAACCCTGCCGCTGTTCCGTCAGGTCAACAGCGATTCTCTGCGCCAGGTTTGCGACATTATCCGCCGCGACATTACCGCCGACGCGGTGGCGATCACCAATACGGAACACGTGCTGGCCTACGTGGGCGTCGGTGAAGCCAACTATCAACATCATAACGATGTCATCAGTCCCACCACCCGACAGGCCATCCGTTATGGAAAAATCATTATTAAAAACAATGATGAAGCCCACCGCACGCCGGAGATCCACTCCTTGATGGTCATTCCGCTGTGGGAAAAAGGGGTGGTCACCGGTACGCTAAAAATCTATTACTGCCACGCCCATCGCATCACCTCGACGCTGCAGGAGATGGCAATAGGCCTGTCACAAATCATCTCCACCCAGCTGGAGGTTTCCCGCGCCGAACAGCTACGGGAGATGGCCAACAAAGCGGAGCTGCGCGCTCTGCAAAGCAAGATTAACCCGCACTTTTTATTCAATGCCCTGAACGCGATCTCCTCCTCGATTCGCCTTAATCCGGACACCGCGCGCCAGCTCATTTTTAATCTGTCGCGCTATCTGCGCTATAACATCGAATTAAAAGACGATGAGCAGATTGATATCAAACGAGAGCTGTATCAGATCAAAGATTACATCGCCATTGAACAGGCGCGATTCGGCGACAAACTGACGGTTATCTATGATATTGACGACGACGTCAGCTGCGTGATCCCAAGCCTGCTTATCCAGCCTCTGGTGGAAAATGCCATTGTGCACGGCATTCAGCCGTGTAAAGGGAAAGGCGTGGTGACGATCGGCATCAATGAGTGCGGAAATCGGGTTCGCATCAGCGTTCGCGACACCGGCAACGGCATCGATCCCGCCGTGGTCGCCCGCGTGGAAGCCGATGAAATGCCGGGTAACAAAATCGGCCTGCTCAACGTTCATCATCGGGTGAAACTTCTCTATGGCGAGGGGCTGCATATCCGCACCCTGACGCCAGGAACGGAGATCGCTTTTTATGTCCCCAATCACTCTACGCCGCAGGCGCTGACGGAGTCTCTGTTGTCATGAGCGGAGAAAAGATGAAAGTTATCATTGTGGAGGATGAGTTTCTGGCCCAACAGGAACTCTCCTGGCTTATCAACACCCACAGCCAGATGGAGATCGTCGGCAGCTTTGACGACGGACTGGACGTGCTGAAATTTCTCCAGCACAACAAGGTCGACGCCATCTTTCTCGATATCAATATTCCGTCGCTGGACGGCGTTCTGCTGGCGCAGAACATCAGCCAGTTCGCCCATAAGCCTTTTATCGTCTTTATCACCGCGTGGAAAGAACACGCCGTGGAAGCCTTTGAGCTGGAGGCGTTTGACTACATTCTGAAGCCCTACCAGGAGTCGCGCATCATCAATATGCTGCAGAAGCTGACCGCCGCCTGGCAGCAGCAAAATAACGCCGCTTCCGGGTTGACCAGCGTGGCGCCTCGGGAAAACGACACCATCAATCTGATAAAAGATGAGCGGATCATCGTCACCAGCATTCATGATATCTATTATGCCGAGGCGCACGAGAAGATGACCTTCGTCTACACTCGCCGGGAGTCATTCGTCATGCCGATGAACATTACCGAATTCTGCAGCAAACTGCCCACCGCACAGTTCTTTCGCTGTCACCGCTCGTACTGTGTGAATCTCAGCAAAATTAGGGAAATTGAGCCGTGGTTTAACAATACCTATGTGCTACGCCTGCGCGACCTGGAGTTTCAGGTTCCGGTCAGTCGCAGTAAAGTGAAAGAGTTTCGCCAGCTGATGAATCTGTAGACGGCGGGGAGCCCCGCCTGGCCGGGCTACGACAGTAGCCCGGGAGAAATGCGCTTACAGCACCTGACCCAGCGTCTGACGCAGATGCGCGCCGGAGCCCAGCAGGCCTGGGTTGTCATGCACGATCAGGTAAACCGGGATATCCTGGACATAGGCTTTAAAACGACCTTTGTCCTCAAAACCGCCGCGGAAGCCGGAGGCTTTAAAGAACTCCAGGAAGCGCGGCACGATGCCGCCAGCGATATAGACGCCGCCAAACGTCCCCAGGGTCAGCGCCAGGTTTCCACCGAAGCGCCCCATAATGACGCAGAACAGCGACAGCGCCCGGCGACAGTCGGTGCAGCTATCCGCCAGCGCCCGCTCGGTGACCTCACGCGGCTGCAGGTTCTCCGGCAGTCGACCATCCGATTTGACTATCGCGCGATAAAGGTTGACCAGACCAGGACCGGAGAGGACGCGTTCTGCGGAGACATGCCCCAGCTCAGCGCGCAGCTCTTCCAGAATAATGCCCTCTTCTTCGCTGTTCGGCGCAAAATCGACATGGCCGCCTTCGCCCGGCAGACTGACCCAGCGTTTATCAACGTGTACCAGATGGGCTACGCCCAGCCCGGTTCCGGCGCCATAAACGGCGATCGGTTTGCCGGCTACCGGCGCGCTGCCGCCGAACTGAATCAGGTGCTCGGCTTTCAGCATCGGGATGGCCATTGAAACGGCGGTGAAATCGTTGATAATCTCCAGGTGCGCAAAGCCAAGGTTGCGCTTCATCTCGGCGATGGAGAAAGCCCAGGTATGGTTGGTCATCGCCACCCAGTCGCCGGTGATCGGGCAGGCGATAGCGATACAGCCTTCGCTGACCGTCACCTGATGCTCCTCGAGATAGACGCGTACCACCGCCTCCAGACTGGGGTAATCGAGCCCGGAATAGGTCTTTGCACGAGAGATCTCTCCGCTCGCCAGATCACACAGCGCCAGGCGGGCGTTGGTCCCCCCGACATCTCCTACTAAAGCAAATTTTGTCATTCCGTTACGGCTCCGCTAAAGTCAAAATAAATCTTTTGGCACACTGTAAATTCATGGCGGCTTAACAACAACGTCCAACTCGCGGACGCCCCTTGTTTAGCGACACAGGTCACATTTAGTTTGTAATCAATGCAAAGTAGCCTATTAACGAGGCCACGGGTATCAGACGCCGCCTTAACTTTATCGTTTCAGCACCATTTGCATCGACGGTCCCCGCCGACAAAGGCAAAGTAGTGCTCCTGAACTTTAACAAGGACATTGTCATGCTCCATCCTCGCGCCAGAACAATGCTGATCCTGTCGGTGCCGGCTATCCTGATTGGCATCGCCTCCAGTCTGATCCTGATCGGCGCGATGAAGGTTGCCGCGTTGCTGCAGCGCATCCTGTGGAGCAATCTGCCTGTGCAGTTTGGAGTAAGCGCCGAGAACCCGCTGTGGATCATCGCCATTCTCACGGCGACGGGGATCGCGGTGGGCCTGGTCGTCCGTTACAGCCCGGGGCATGCCGGGCCGGACCCGGCGACCGAGTCGTTAATCGGCGCGCCCATTGCCACCGGCGCGCTGCCCGGGCTGCTGGCGGCGCTGATCCTTGGCCTCGCCGGCGGCGTCAGCCTCGGCCCGGAGCATCCGATTATGGTGGTGAATATTGCGCTGGCCGTCGCCGTCGGCTCCCGACTGTTCCCGCGGGTCAGCTCTCTGGACTGGACCATTCTCGCGGCCTCAGGCACCATCGGCGCCCTCTTCGGCACCCCGGTGGCCGCCGCGCTGATTTTTTCGCAAACCCTCAACAGCAGCAACGAGTCGCCGCTATGGGATCGTCTGTTTGCCCCGATGCTTGCCGCCGCTGCGGGCGCGCTGACGACCGGGTTGTTTTTCCACCCCCACTTCACGCTGCCGCTCCCACACTATAGCCAGATGCACTTCGTCGATATCGTCAGCGGCATGATCGTCGCCCTGATCGCAATCGCCGTCGGTATGGTCGCCGTCTGGTGTCTGCCGCGCCTGCACACGCTAATGCATCGCCTGAAAAACCCGATCCTGACGCTGGGCCTCGGCGGCTTGCTGTTAGGGATCCTCGGGACAATTGGCGGACATTTAACGTTGTTTAAGGGGCTGGATGAGATGCAGCAGCTGGCCTTCAGCCAGACGCTGACCGCCTCGGATTATCTGCTCATCGCGCTGGTTAAACTGGCTGCGCTGGTTCTCGCCTCGGCCTGCGGCTTTCGCGGCGGGCGGATTTTCCCCGCGGTCTTCGTCGGCGTGGCGCTGGGGCTGATGCTGCATGCCCACGTGGACGCCGTGCCGGCGGCGATCACCGTCTCCTGCGCGATCCTCGGCATGGTGCTGGTCGTCACCCGCGACGGCTGGCTGAGCCTGTTTATGGCCGCCGTGGTGGTGCCGGACACCACGCTGCTGCCGCTGCTGTGCATTGTGATGCTCCCGGCCTGGCTGCTGCTGGCCGGGAGGCCCTTGATGATTGCCAGACACCATACCGACTAAACGCGGTTGTTTCGTTCCTCCAGCGCCTGCGTCACCGCGCGCAGGAAATCGGGGATATCCATTTTCGGCAGCATCACTTCCACCAGGGTGAGCGTATCGGAGGTGATGCTCTCCGCCATCGCCTCCCGTAGCTCATCGGTGTGCGTAACCCGCCAGCAGCGCGAGGCAACGTCCGGGGCGAAGGCTTCCGGCAGACGTCGCCAGTCCCACAGGGCAATATCATTGTAGCGCTGCTCCGGGCCGTGAATCGCCCGTTCCACGGTATACCCTTCGTTATTCAGCAGTAGAATAAGCGGCTTTTGCTTATCGCGCAGCATAGAGCCCATCTCCTGAATCGTCAGCTGGGCGGCGCCATCGCCGACAATCAGCACCACCCGCCGCTCTGCCGCCGCGGTTTGCGCGCCATAGGCGGCCGGGAGGGTAAAACCAATCGAGCCCCACAGCGGCTGGACGATCAGCGACGCCTCTGACGGCAGCTTCAGCGCGGCAATGCCGAAGGCGGCCGTACCCTGGTCGGCGAGAATAATATCGCCGGGGCGCAGCGCCCCCTGCACCGTCGCCCAGAAATTTTTCTGCGTGAGTTCGCCGTCGGCCCCCTCCTCCACTTCCGGCGCCACGACCTGAGGCGCAGCCCACTCCGCCGCCAGCGGTGCGGAAAGGGCCATCAGCGCAGCCAGTGCCTGATCCATCGGCACGCCGCTGAACCAGTGATCGCCCACCCTGACCGCGAAGGGCTGGATCTCTATCGTCTTATCCCGCGCCAGATGCTGGGTGAATCCTGCGGTGATGGTGTCGGTGAAGCGCGTGCCGATGCAGATGATGGTGTCAGCGTTTTCGATGGCCTCCCGGGTCTGCGGCGCGCTGGCGATACCGCTGTAGGTGCCGACAAAACCTCTCTGCTGCTCATCGAACAGCCCCTTGCCCATTAGCATGGTGGCGTGGGCGACGGGGGTTTTCGCCACCCACTCCCGGAGCGTGTTTTGCAGGCCATAGCGTTGCGCGAGGAAGTCCGCCAGCAGGGAGATGCGTCGACTGCCCCGCAGCAGGCGGCTGGCATGCTCGCAGAATCCGGCGAGCTGGTTTTCATCCGCCGGAGCGGCCTCCACCAGCAAGCGCTGCGCTGGGGCAATCGCTGCCGCTCTGGCGACATCGGCCGGCAGCATCAGATAGCCAGGCCGATGATGCGTCAGCATATCGCGCAGAACACGGTCGATCTCATGGCAGGCGTTGCCGGCGGTCAGCAGCGCCTGGCTACAGGTGATCTGCTCGCTCATCCGCGCAAAATGGCGGAAATCGCCGTCGCCAAGGGTGTGATGCAGCAGTTCGCCGCGCTGCTGAGCGCAAGTGGAGGGCGCGCCGACGATATGTAATACCGGAATATGCTCCGCATAGCTGCCCGCCACGCCGTTCAGGGCGCTCAGTTCGCCGACGCCGTAGGTTGTAAGTAACGCACCGGCTCCCTTAATGCGTGCATAACCGTCAGCAGCATAGGCCGCATTGAGCTCGTTGGCGCAGCCGACCCACCCCAACGCGCTATGCGCAATGACCCGGTCGAGAAACTGTAAGTTGTAATCTCCCGGCACGCCGAACAAGCGGTCAATACCGCAGTCGACGAGGCGATCCAGCAGATAATCCCCAATAGTGTAAGTCGGTTGCATATCCATTTTCCTCATTTTGGCGCAGGTGTAATTTGAGTATTGAATAAGCGATCCGCCTGTCCAGAAAGGGGGTGATAAAGGAGGTGTAAAGCAATAATTACGCCGAAAAAGCGATGTACTCCACGCAGAACATTGATTAGTGTAAACGTATACACACCCTGTTTTATCTGCGGAGGAAGAATGGTTTACCAGGCAAGTACCACGCGATATCAAACGATGGCCTATCGTCGCTGCGGCCGCAGCGGCCTTCAGCTGCCGGCAATTTCTCTCGGTCTGTGGCATAACTTTGGCGATGAAACGCGGGTGGAAACCAGCCGGCAGATGCTCCAGCACGCATTTGACCTCGGCATTACCCATTTCGACCTGGCCAACAACTATGGGCCGCCGCCGGGCTCGGCGGAGAGCAATTTTGGCCGCATCCTCAAAGAGGCGCTCCTGCCCTATCGCGATGAGTTGATCATCTCCACCAAGGCGGGCTACACCATGTGGGACGGCCCTTACGGCGACTGGGGTTCACGCAAATATCTGGTGGCCAGCCTTAACCAGAGCCTGCAGCGCATGGGGCTGGAATATGTCGATATTTTTTATCATCACCGCCCGGACCCGGAGACACCGCTGACGGAAACGATGCGCGCGCTTGATCACCTTGTCCGCCAGGGTAAAGCGCTGTACGTCGGCATCTCCAACTATCCGCTGGCCCAGGCGCGGGAGGCGGTGAAGATCCTTAACGATCTCGGCACCCCCTGCGTCATTCACCAGCCCCGCTACTCCATGTTTGAACGCGGCGTGGAAGAGGGGCTGCTGGATTTTTTGCAGACGGAAGGGGTGGGAAGTATAGCGTTTTCACCGCTGGCCGGCGGACAGCTTACCGACCGCTATCTCAACGGCATTCCGGCAGACTCACGTGCCGCCAGCAGCAGTCGTTTTCTGCAGCCGGAGCAGCTGACCAGCGCCAGATTAGAAAAAATTCGTCAGCTGAATACGCTGGCGGAAGCACGCGGGCAGAAGCTGTCGCAGATGGCGCTGGCCTGGGTGCTGCGTGAGGAGAAAGTCACCTCCGTGCTGATCGGCGCCAGCAAAACCGCCCAGCTGGATGACGCTGTCGGAATGCTGAAACATCGTCATTTCAGCGCCGAAGAGTGCGCCGCGATTGATGCCATCCTGGCGCTGTAAAGCAAATGTTACTTTAGCAAAAAGTGCTCTTTTCTGTGCTTTCGGAGTTCGTCCGATGCGATAGGTCTTTACCGGCCCGTAATATCACGTTAACAGGCCGCTTAGGGCCCCGATCGTGAAGGAGAAGAGTATGTTCAGGTCACTGATTCTGGCAGCAGTACTGCTGGCCGCAGCGCCATTAGTCGCTAACGCTGGTGAAATCACCCTGTTGCCATCGATAAAATTACAAATTGGCGATCGTGACAATTACGGTAACTACTGGGACGGTGGCAGCTGGCGCGACCGTGATTACTGGCGTCGTCACTATGAATGGCGTGATAACCGTTGGCATCGTCATGACAACGGCTGGCACAAAGGCTGGTACAAAGGCAGAGATAAAGCCTGGGAGCGCGGCTATCGCGCGGGCTGGAGCGACCGCGACGATCGCCGCGGCGGCTGGGGACGTGGTCCCGGCGGGCGTGGTCACGGTCATGGACATGGCCATCACTAACAGACGAAAAGGGGAGCCCATCGGCTCCCCTTCGCTTTATTCCGCATCAGGAGGCCATTAATCCACCCCGAGCAGCGATCCCACAATTAACCAGCCGTTCAGGCTCACCACAATCGCGACTATCGCCCAGCCGATGCCTCTCACCCAGCGGGTATTCACCAGGTCTCCCATTAGCTTTGCATTGCTGGTAAATATCAGCAGCGGTACCAGGGCAAGCGCAATACCAAAGCTCAGCAACACCTGACTCATCACCAGGATGCGCGTTGGATCCAGCCCCAGCAGAATGACGACAAACGACGGCAGCATGGTGACCGCCCGGCGAAACCACAGTGGAATATGAAAGCGAATGAAGCCCTGCATGACCACCTGACCTGCGAGAGTCCCCACCACCGTCGATGATAAACCTGCAGCGACCAGGCTGAGGCCAAAGATGGTCGCCGCCGCATGGCTCAGCAGCGGCTCCAGCGTTCTGTAAGCCTGATCAAGATCGGCGACGCCG
This sequence comes from Klebsiella sp. JB_Kp004, assembly GCF_040065795.1. NCBI lineage: Bacteria > Pseudomonadati > Pseudomonadota > Gammaproteobacteria > Enterobacterales > Enterobacteriaceae > Klebsiella > Klebsiella sp. JB_Kp004. Next base: position 175,535 of record NZ_JBEAKW010000048.1, read on the forward strand.
GTATGGCCATGGAAATGGAATGCCGCCGCGGCGGTCGCCATCATCGCCAGGTTGACGAACCCGGCAATGGTCATGGCGATCGCCACATCCCAGCGGGTCGCGTTATAGCGCTCTTTTCGCGTCCCGCCGTGCAGGTGCTGGGTAAGCGAGGAGTGTAAGTAGATCACGTGCGGCATAATGGTGGCCCCCAGCACCCCGGCGGCTAAGAATACCGCCTCGCCGTTGGGCAGCGTAGGGATCGCCAGCCCTTTGGTCAGGGGAGCCAGCGCGGGCTGGGAAAAGATCAATTCAACGACATAGGCGACGGCAACAAACAGCAGCAAGCCGCCAATCACCTTCTCCAGCGGTTTTTGTCCGCGCCGCTGCAGCATCAGGATCAGGAAGGTCGCCACCCCGGTCAGCACCGCCCCTTGCAGAAGCGATACGCCCAGCACCAGCTTAAAGCCAATCGCAGCGCCGATAAATTCGGCCAGGTCGGTGGCCATGGCGATGATTTCCGCCTGCACCCAGTAAAACCACACTACCGGGCGCGGGTAATGGTCGCGGATCTGCTCGGCCAGGTTTTTACCGGTGGCAATGCCGAGTTTGGCAGAGAGCACCTGGATCAGCATTGCCATCAGGTTGGCCCATACCACCACCCACAGCAGCTGATAGCCAAAGCTGGCGCCAGCCTGAATATTCGTTGCGAAATTACCCGGATCGATATAGCCAATGGCAGCGACGAAAGCTGGCCCCATTAAGGCGAGCTTCACCTTGCGCGCGGCGCGACTACTGCTATTCTCAACGCGACTGCTAGTCATCTTCTGCCTCTGGAAATATAGCCTTTGCTATGTTTCATGCTATCAAAATGCGAATGATTATCAAGTTCATTTAGAATGGAGATAATGATTGCTGTGATAGGAGGGAACAATTGCTGGCCGGAAATGAAAAACGGGCGTCAGTAAACCCGATCGCGCCCGCTATTAAGAGTAGTACAAGAATGCAACTTTTAAAACCTTTACGTAACATAACAAAAGTGGATGTTTGATCACTATTTTTGCCATTGGTCACAGTTCCTTGCAATAGTGTGCAATTGATCTCGTTTTCTTTAAAGCCGTTGCATAGAATGTGCACGGAAATTTAACCTGCCTCATATTTGGAGCAACTATGGACCGCGTCTTGCATTTTGTCCTCGCGATCGTTGTGGTGGCTATACTGGCCCTGTTGGTCAGTCATGACCGTAAAAAGATCCGTATTCGTTATGTTGTTCAACTGCTTGTCATTGAAGTCCTGCTGGCCTGGTTCTTCCTGAACTCCGATATTGGTCTGGGTTTTGTGAAAGGCTTCTCCGAGATGTTTGAAAAACTTCTCGGCTTTGCCAACGAAGGGACAAACTTCGTGTTCGGCAGCATGAACGACAAAGGTCTGGCCTTCTTCTTCCTTAAGGTTCTGTGCCCTATCGTCTTCATTTCCGCGTTGATCGGTATTTTGCAGCATATTCGCATCCTGCCGATTGTTATTCGCGCCATCGGTACCGTGCTGTCGAAAATCAACGGCATGGGCAAGCTGGAGTCCTTCAACGCCGTCAGCTCGCTGATCCTCGGCCAGTCGGAAAACTTTATTGCCTATAAAGATATTCTCGGCAAAATGTCGCGCAACCGTATGTACACCATGGCGGCGACCGCGATGTCCACCGTATCGATGTCCATCGTTGGCGCATACATGACCATGCTGCAGCCGAAGTACGTCGTCGCGGCGCTGGTGCTCAACATGTTCAGCACCTTTATCGTTCTGTCGTTGATTAACCCGTACCGTGTGGAAGAGAGTGAAGAAAATCTGCAGATGTCGAATCTGCACGAAGGTCAAAGCTTCTTCGAGATGCTGGGCGAGTACATTCTGGCGGGCTTTAAAGTCGCGATTATCGTGGCGGCGATGCTGATCGGCTTCATCGCGCTGATCTCCGCGCTGAACGCCCTGTTCGCCACTGTGACCGGCTGGTTCGGCTACAGCATCTCCTTCCAGGGGATCCTTGGCTATATCTTCTACCCGGTCGCCTGGGTGATGGGCGTGCCGGCAAGCGAAGCGCTGCAGGTGGGCAGTATTATGGCTACCAAGCTGGTCTCCAATGAATTCGTCGCCATGATGGATCTGCAGAAAATCGCCTCGACGCTCTCCCCGCGCGCGGAAGGCATTATCTCTATCTTCCTGGTCTCCTTCGCCAACTTCTCGTCTATCGGCATCATCGCCGGGGCGATCAAAGGTCTGAACGAAGAACAGGGCAACGTGGTTTCTCGCTTCGGTCTGAAGCTGGTTTACGGCTCCACGCTGGTCAGCGTCCTGTCTGCTTCTATTGCGGCTCTGGTTCTGTAACAGGCGCCTGTCATCTGAGCCGGGCGATGCCCGGCTTTTTTTTACCCTTCATTCGCCCAGCGGCTGAGGCTTGCCCACCAGGTAGCCCTGCAGATAATTCACCCCCAGCTCCAGCAAGCGCGCTTTTTGCGGTTCGCTTTCGACATATTCCGCCACCACGCTCATCTGTTTCGCCCGCGCCATCTCGACAATCGATTTCACCATAATGGCGTCCAGCGGGTCAGTGAGGATGTCGCGGACGAAGCAGCCGTCAATCTTGATGATATCGGCCTGGAGATGCTTCAGTCGTTCATAGTTCGCATATCCGGTGCCAAAGTCATCAATGGCGATGGCGCAGCCAAACGCGCGCAGCGCTTCAAGATTTTGCCGGCTGATGTCGGCATTGGAAAAGGCCTGCTCTTCAGTGACTTCAATAGTGATAAGGTCTGGTGAGACCGCATAGCGTTGAAACAGCGCGATAATCTGCGCGGCGCTATCCTTTTGCATCAGGGTTGCAGGCAGCAGATTGACCGAGAATCGCTGGCCAGCGTGCTGATGAAGCACGCTGAACAAGGTCTCCAGCACCAGCATGTCGAAACGTTGGCTGAGGTTAAACTGCACAATCAACGGGATAAACTGATCGGGCATAATGACGCTATCGCCACAGCGCATCCGGGTGAGGATCTCATGATATCCCTCCCCTTCCCTGTTCTGAATCGGTTGCGCATAGAGCATGAGCGCCCGCTCTTTGAGCACCTGCTTGACGCGCATGAGGAGGCGCACCTGCTCGGTGGTTTGATCCACCACCAGCTCCTGCTCCTCATCCAGCGCCAGCACCCGACGTTCGCTGCCCGCCTGTTCGGAAAGCCAGCTTAGCTGACCCAGCATCTGGTGAAGGCCCTCGCGCTGACCGTCGTCGCGGCCCCAGGCCGCGCCAAACTCCAGATCCAGCGGCTGATTGTGCCAGCTGAATTTTTTGTGGTTGAGAACCGCGACCATATGGTGCAAACGGGATGAAGGCTCCGGTCCGTCAAGCACGAGGATCAGTTCGCTGCCCGGCACCTGGAAAACTTTATCCGCCGCCCCCAGCAGCGGTTGCAGCGCCCGAATAATCTGCCGTTTACAGTCCACCCCCATCATCAGGCCATAATGCCTGCTGAGAAAGTCGAGATTATGAATACGCAGGCTGCAGATAACCTGCTGCGGACAGCTTTGTAAATGGCTCTCCAGCGCGCGCAGGTTAGGCAAGCCAGTCAGCGGATCTTCTTCCGCCTGACTACGCCAGCGGCGTTTATTGCGATCGCTGCGGGCATAGGTGTCTGCCATATAAAACAAACAGATAGTAAAGGAGATCAACACTGACAGCACAAAGGATAATGAATACTCGCTTTGGACGCCCTGGAGAAAGTTTTTGTTATACACCACCAGTAAAAAAGCCGAGACCGACCATGAAATACGCAGCAGCGCATGACCAATCCGGCTAATCCCGATAAAGTAGACGATAAAAATCACCGGAACTAAATAACCGGCAATAAATTCAGACTGATACGGCGCACACAATAGCGTTAATATCACCGCCAGCGCAATAAACCAATATAGCGTAAAGGAACGATATTTTGCTGCCAGCCACGGTAAACATTCCTGCCGCCAGAATCGTCGAGCGTAGCGTGGATTGATAATCATCCGCATTGGATAATATAAAAAGGTGGTAAAAATTAATGCTGCGCTGATTAAACTTTGAATATCTATTACGGTGTAAATCAACGGCATACTACCAAAATAGCTGGTAATAGATAGGGGAAACGCAAAATATTGTCCGGCGAGGTACATGGTGATTTTCAGCAGCACCGGCGCGAAGAACCCGCCCCAGAAGATCCGCGCCCCCATATGTTTCGCCGTTGGACCACAGCGCCAGCGCTTACCCACCATCAGTCTTAGAATAGCGCAGGAGACGAACACCGCAAACAGCTGACAAAAGAGTAAGATAAACGCCTGCGGTAGCGTTAATTTAATTATCAGGCTATTGGTAATGGCAAATGCGAGAATTAATGGTGCAATCGCATAGCGACCAAAGATAAAAATAACAGAAAACATTACGCTGATTGGCAGCCAGGCAATATAAATAAGATTGCCATCAATAACCGTTTGCGGTGAAATAAAACGAGCCAGCGGAATAACGACTAAACAGACGATAAAGGCCAACAGAGTTTTTTTGATATTAATGTTAATTTTATCAACCATTATTGTTAATTAAAACTCCGGCAACCTCATTACGTTTAATGGGGGAAATGTTATGTTGCTTATTTAGGGCAAGCAAGGTGAATTATCAGGAAAAAGTCTGAAATTACTTTCGATTTTAATAGCTGGAGATTAACTGACGTAACCAGAAAGTGCTTTACATGAAAATAGATAAAAAAAACCCCCGCCGAAGCGAGGGTTCTGAATTTTGGTGGAGCTAAGCGGGATCGAACCGCTGACCTCTTGCATGCCATGCAAGCGC
>NZ_JBEAKW010000049.1:0-98153 GCF_040065795.1 Klebsiella sp. JB_Kp004
CTTCCGGGAACGTCTCAGCGATTTTGAGGCCGTCAGCACCGGCAGTTTCAGCAACCATGGTGAATATATTAACGACAGGTCGCACGAACCCTCCAGGCCGGGTCAGGCGCAGCCGCCACCCGGCATAAAAGTGGCTCCGTGCCTGCTGTCATCGCCCGCTGGCGCTGCGCTTACCGGGCCTACGCTGTGTCAGCCTGTGAGAGGACCCTCCAGGCCGGGTAAGGCGCAGCCGCCACCCGGCATAAAAGCGGCTCTGTGCCTGCTGTCATCGCCCGGTGGCGCTGCGCTTGCCGGGCCTACGAGGTATGAGCCTGTGAGAGGACCCCGTAGGCCGGGTAAGGCGCCAGCCGCCACCCGGCAATAGGACGGGCGTGGTGCCTGAAAGCGTGCCCGACGGCGCCCCTTTATTCCTGATGGCGGGTGATGTTGAGGATCTTCGCGCTGGCGCCGACCGGGAAATTGCTGAGGGCGCCGAAGTCGCTGCCCTGATAGCCCATGATCTTGCCGTCGGTGCGCATTTGCTGAAGATCGATCAGGATCACCCCCAGCGTCGGAATGATTTTCTCGCGCCAGACAAACAGATAGAGATCCTCCGCCACCAGCACATAGTGGCAGCGGTCGACATCCGCCAGCCCCTTTTCCACGCCGTCCAGACACTGCCAGGCGTAAAAATTATCGTTGAGATAGATGTGCTCATAGCGCTCGGTCGGGCTGTAGGTGTACTGATTGCGCATGCCGACCAGCGCAGGAGTAAAGCCCGGCAGCGGCCCCGGCTGCGCATCCAGGCGGGCGAAGACAAAGCGCGCTTCTACCGCGGTCAGCGGCAGGCCTCGCTCCACCCGGCTGAAGGCGTCCAGCCGCGCGGCGGCTTCGTCCGGCAGCTGGCCATAGACCAGGGTAGCGTTGCGCTGCGTCAGGTTACATACCGCGCTGATGCTGGCGTTATCCCGCTCCGGGTCAAGGAAGTCGATAAACAGAATATCCGGGCGCAGGGCGGTCGCCCGCCAGGGAGTGCGCGTGCCGTTCCAGCTTAGCGTCTGCTCATCTTCGATGATCAACTGCTGCGGCTCGCTCCCGGCGACATAAAAGGTAAAGCGCTCGTCTGCGGGCAGGCTGGCGGTGGCGAGTAAATTACCGTGTGGCGCAAAACCATCGGCCAGCGCGCCGACCTGGATAAATACGGCTTCTGAAGTCATAGGGGCTCCTGAACAGAGTAGGGCGTTAGGCAAACGCCAGAGTGGGAACATCGACGATACTGGCGCCGCCGTCGGCGACCAGCGTAGCGCCGCTGATGATGGCGGCCTGCGGCGAACAGAGAAACTGACAGACCTCGGCTATCTCCACGGGGCTGGCGGGTCGGCGCAGCGGAACGTCGCGACAGACCCGCTGATACGCCTCAGTCAGCGACAACCCTTCCGCCTGCATCAGCGGGAGCATCTCTTCATCCGCCATCGGCGTGGTGACCCAGCCGGGGCAGACGGCGTTGGCGCGCACCCCCTGCGGGCCGTAATCGCGGGCGACGGAGCGCATCAGGCCGATTAAGGCGTGTTTGGCGGTGACGTAGCCGCAGGCCTGCGGACCGGCGGCCAGCGAGGCGATGGAGGCGACAAACAGCACGTTGCCGCGGCGGGCAATCAGCGAGGGCAGGCAGGCGCGAACGCTGGCGAAGGCGCTGGTGAGATTGCCGTCCAGCGCCTCGCGCCACTGGCGGTCGCTGGTATCGGCGGCGGGGCTGTTGCCCATCCCGCCGGCGCTGCAGATGAGGACATCAATACCGCCGGCCTGGTCGAGAATGGCCGGCAGTAGCCGCTGGCGCCACGCCTCGCCGTCGGCGGCATCGCCCATCAGCGCCGTGGCGCCGGTCTCATCGGCGACCGCCCGCAATGGCGCCTCGCGCCGTCCGGTAATAAACACCCGGTCGCCCGCGGCGCGCATCAGCCGCGCGCAGGCGGCGCCAATTCCGGTTCCGCCGCCGGTGATCACCACGACTCTCGCCATTCGCTCTCTCCTGTAATGGGGTTTCCGGTTACCTTAAAAAGCGCGCCAGCTCCCGGCTATCGCCCGGAAGAACGATAGCCGGGTCGGTTAATGGAGCTCGCTCACCGGGATCGCCTGCGGCGCCGGAACCGGCTTCATGGTGGCGGGGTCGACCGCCAGATAGCGTCCGGTCTTGCTGTCGATGCCGACGTAATCGATCATTTTGCCCTGCGCCCGGGTGACCATGGTGCGTCTGGCGAATGCCTCGTAGGCTTCGCTCATCGCTTTGACCCGATCGGGGTGTTGGGCCGCGACGTCATGAGTTTCCAGCGGATCGTCGTGCAGATTAAACAGCTGCCACGGCGCGTCGCCGGCGGTGAAGCCCCGCGGCACCAGCCGCCGCAGCTTCCATTCGCCATCGACCCACGCCGCCTGATGGTGCAGCTCGACGCCGTAGTTTCCGCGCGGCGGCTGCTGCACTTCGCCGGTGAGATAGCGCTTAAAGCTGACGCCAATCATCGGCAGCACCGGCTTCTTCGCCAGCGATTTGTTCGGGTCGATACCGGCGAATTCATACAGGGTCGGCGCCACGTCATACACCGCCATCGTCGAGGCGTCGATTTTACCGTGGCGGGTAATCCCGGGGCCGGCGATCATAAAGTCGGTGTTAATGCCGCCCTGAGCGCTGGTGGTTTTGTGATAGTTGGCGTAAGGGGCGTTGCTGACGTTGGCCCAGTGCGGGCCGTAGGAGACAAACGAGCCTTTGCGGCCAACGTTGTCATAGCTGTTGTCAAACTGCTTCCAGAATTCCGGGGTGGATTCGTAGTAGAAGCCCTGTGCCGGGTTGGCGCCGTTGTCGGTTAAGAACACCAGCAGGGTGTTTTTGTCGCGACCGGTTTGCTTCAGCGTTTCCATCAGGGTGCCGATCTGCGCGTCCATATTGGCGATCATCGCCGCGTAGACCTGCATCACTTTCGCGGTATATTTCTGCTGCTCCGGGGTCAGCGCGTCCCACTCTTTATCCAGCTCAAGGTGCGGGAGCGGGGTGTTGTCATGGATAATCCCCAGCGCTTTCAGGCGGGCGATACGCTGGCGATAGACCTCGGCGTAGCCCTGCTCATACTGGCCTTTGAAGCGCTTGATCCATTCGTCAGGCGCCTGCAGCGGGTCGTGCGGGGCGGTAAAAGCCAGCCAGGCGAAGACCGGTTGTTCCTGCGGCGTGTCTTTAATCCAGCTGTTCATCTGCCGGGCGTAGGCCTCGCTGGAGTAGAAATCGTCCGGCAGGGAGACGCGCTCGCCGTCGCGGGTGTAGTAGGTGTGAAACGCTTCAACGGTACCCAGCGGAATAGCGTCGTTAAAATGGCTGGTGCCGCCGCCCATAAAGGCGAAAGCGTGGTTAAAGCCGCGGTCCTTCGGCGTGGCGCCGGGAACAAAACCGAGGTGCCACTTGCCGGCCATCAGAGTGTTATACCCCGCGTCTTTAAAGCGCTCGGCCATGGTGGTGACGCGGTCGGTCAGCCGCAGCTCGTAGCCCTCCTTGCCAATAGTGCTGTCATACCACCACATGCCGCCCATCCCGGCCTGCTGGTTGCTGTTGCCGGTGAGCAGCATGGAGCGCGCCGGGGCCGACATCGGCGAGGTGTAATACTGGCTCATGCGCATCCCCTGCTCGGCCATCGCCTGCAGGTTGGGGGTGGGGATCTCGCCGCCGAAGGGGCTAATATCCGAGTAGCCCATATCATCGGCGATAATGACGATGACGTTCGGACGCTCCTGCTGCGCGGCGTGCGCGCCGCCGGCGAGGATGACACTGACCGCCGCGGCCATGGCTGTTTTATTCACAACGGATTCTCCTGTTTCAAAGGGATAGCTTCAGAGCAACGGGCTACGCCGGATGCGCGGCCCCGACAAACGCGGCCCGCCAGGCTTGCAGCCCTTCAAGGTCGCGGGAAAAGGGGCGCACGGGCGCAAGAATTTCGCTAAAGAAGCGGTAGTAGCCGCCGCAGAGGCGGTTATTGCCCGCGGCGTTGAGATGCGCAGGACAGCCGCCCTGGCAGACCATTTTGACCGCGCAGGTCTGGCATTCGCGGCGCAGGCTTTTCTGCTGACCGAAAGGCAGTTGCACCGAGGCGTCGACCGCGGTGGCGAGCGTCTGCTCATCGAGGCGGCCCAGCCGATGCTCGGCGTTGATCAGATGATCGCAGGCGTAGAGCTCTCCGTCGGGCTCCATCACCAGATTGCTGCCGCAGCGGGCGCTGTGCACGCAGCTGCCGCTGGTGTGGGTGAAGTACTGCGCCCACGCCTGCTCGATATTGATGACGAACACCCGCCCCTTGTCGCAGCGCTTCTGCCACTGCCGCCAGATGCCGACCATAAAACGCCCCCAGTTATCGGCGCTCAGCTGATAGCCCTCGCGCAGCGCTGAGCCTTCGCTCATCAGCGGCTGAAACTGCAGATAGCGCGCGCCGAGGCTGACCACCCGGTCATAAATCGCCGCCGCGTGCGCCGCCATCTCGTTATGCACCACCACCAGCAGGTTAAACTCCACCTGATGCTGGTGGAGAAGGTCGATGCCGCGCAGCGCCGCCGGCCAGGTGGCCCGGCCGCGTTTATCCGGACGATGCTGGTCCTGTAGCGCTTCGCTGCCTTCGAGGCTCAAGCCGATAATAAAGCGATGCTCGCGAAACAGCCGGCACCAGGCGTCGTTGATCAGCGTGCCGTTGGTCTGCAGGCTGTTGCTGATGGTGACGCCGTCGGGGGCATAACGCGCCTGCAGGGCGAGCGCTTTTTTGTAGAAGCTCAGGCCGGCCAGCAGCGGCTCGCCGCCCTGCCAGACAAAGTTGATTTCCCGCGCGCCGGCGGGCTGGGCGGCGATATAGCGGCGGATAAACTGCTCCAGCCGCGCCTCGTCCATCTTGTTGACCGGCGTTTCATCCTGTGGGTAATAGCAGTAGCGGCAGGCGAGATTGCAGGCGGGGCCAATCGGCTTCATCAGAATATGAAACGGCACCGGCGAGCGCGGCTCAGCGGCCAGCGGAATTTGCTGCTGGCGCAGGGCGGCGATATTCAGCATCGGCTTATCCTCGGTTAATGACCGGCGCTGTTGATATTATTTTGGCAACAGCGGGTCAGGCGTAATCACATGATTAAGCCGCGGCGAAAATTAATTGCATCCTGTTAGAGGTATAAGTGAAAAAAAACAGAAATCCATCGTTCTTAAGGATGAGAGAGACGCGTCCGGGATAGGGTTTTTTTATCACCAGGGGCCTGTCCGCCGGGTGTTAATCTTTTTTGTTTATGTTTTAACGCCGCTATCGTAAAGCATGGCGGGTGTGTTTTTTAAATGCTTTATATAACAATGGATTGCTGAAAATTTTGTAACGGCTATCACACTGTTAATATGTTAATGATTGTGTTACTTAAATGTGAAATGTATGCTTCAATAATCGGTAGTCATTCATGTGTCATGTTCCAGCACCTCGACGGGGAGGCCCTATCATGTCTGCTTTGTTAAAAGCCAGCCGTAATGATGCGATAATAGCCCGTTGTTTACAGACTATTTCCCAGTTAATTCCACTGTCTTCGGCGGTATTTTATCGAGTAAATAATCGGTTAAAACCCGAAAACTATATATTGCATAATATTTCTGATAATACGCACCAACAATATCTGGAAAACTTCCAGCCGCTGGATCCGTTGCTGCCGTCGCGCTTTAGCCACCAGAACACCACCATGGCGGCGATGACGCCGCGGCTCTGCGACCGCAACCGGCATTATTATCATGAATTTATGTTGCCGAATAATGTGCGCGACATGACCGAGATCTTTATTCGCCGCGAGCGGCGGATCGTCGCCGGTATCTCGCTGATGCGCGACGTGCCTTTCTCCAGCGAAGAGCGTCATCGGGCCCAGGCGGTGCTGCCGCTGGTGGAGCTGGCGATCCGCGACTGCCTGCAGGACGAAGATGACCTGCCCGCCATCCTGACGGCCAAAGAGCGGGAAATCGTCGGCATGGTGCGCGAAGGGGCCAGCAATAAGCTGATTGCCCGCCGGCTGGATATCTCGCTCTCGACGGTGAAAACGCACCTGCGCAATATTTTCGCCAAGACCGAAGTGGTCAATCGTACTGAACTCGTTTCCCGAACCTGGATGCCGGCCGCTCAGCGTACGCTGCATCTGTGATCTGACTATCGCATCCCGCGCGCGCCGTGGCAGCACGGCGTTTTCCTGATGCCTGTGGGTATCACTCCCTGGAGACCCCTCCGGGGGGAGGCTTTTTTGACCGGAGCACGCCCTACGATGTCAAGTACCCCTCTCACTGAACATGCACTTTCCCGGCCCGCCGGGCTGGTCGTGTCCCTGCGTTTGCTGGCGGCGATTGTGATTTTCGCCGCAATTGCGCCGGGTATTCTGATGACCGCGCCGGCGGTGGCGGCGCAGCTGGCCAGCGAATGGCAGCTAAAACCCGGCCAGATCGGCTGGTTGTTCTCAGCGGAACTGGGGGCGATGAGCCTGGCGACGCTGCCGGCGTGGTGGTGGATGAGTCGCCTCGACTGGCGGCGGGTCGCCCTGACGGCCGGGGTCGTGTTTCTGACAGCCAATCTCGCCTCGGCGGCGGTGACCCAGTATGAGACGCTGCTGGCGGTGCGCTTTCTCGCCTCGCTGGCGGGCGGCACGCTGATGATTCTGTGCATCAGCTGCGCGGCGGGAACCTCGAACCCGTCGCGAGTCTATGCCTTCTGGGTGCTTGGGCAACTGCTGCTGGGGATGCTTGGCCTGCTGGTGCTGCCCGGGCTGTTTGCCAGCTTTGGCCTCAAAGTGGTCTATCTGATCCTCGCCGCCATTATGCTCTGCTGCCTGCCGCTGGTGTCGGCTTTCCCGCCGCGCTTTCAACCGTTGTCCGTCTCGCGCCAGCAGCCGCCGACGGCGCTGTGGCGTCAGGCGCTGGCGGTCCTCGCGGTGCTGACCTTCTATATCAGCCTTAGCGCGGTGTGGACTTTTATCGGCACCCTCGGCGCGGCGGCGGGCCTGAGCCCGACGCAGGTCGGCCTGGTGCTGGCGGCGGCGACGGTGTGCGGCATTATCGGCGCGGGGGGCGCGGCCCTGCGCGGCACCCGGCGGGCCGATCGTTTGCCGGTGTGGCTGGGCTACGGCCTGCTGATCCTCAGCGTCGGGCTGCTGATCGGCCAGCCGCTGCTGGCGCGCTACGCCATCGCGGCGCTGCTGTTTAAGTTCACCTGGACCTTCGTGCTGCCTTTTATTCTCGCCCGCGTCGCTGGGCTCGATAACAACGGCCGGCTGATGAACAGCATTAATCTGGTGATCGGCGGCGGCATGGCGGCCGGTCCGGCATTAGCCGGGGCTTTACTGCAGCATTTTGCCAGCGCCGATCCGCTGCTGCTGGCGGCAGGGGGCTGCGCGCTGCTGTCACTGATTTTGATTGCGGCGGCGTCGGCCGCCGGCAAAGGCTTAGCCAACGGGAGGATAGAGTGAAAAGAAAAACCGGTTTCTTCTTTGATGAACGTTGTTTCTGGCACAGTACCGGTCTGCACGCGGTGACGCTGCCGGTGGGCGGGTGGGTGCAACCGCCCGCCGGCGGCGGTCATGCCGAATCGCCGGAGACCAAACGGCGGATGAAAAACCTGATGGACGTCTCCGGGCTGACGCCGCAGCTGGCGCTGCGCAGCGCGGCGCCGGCAAGCCTTGCGGACCTGCGGCGGATCCATCCCGACAGCTATCTTGAGCGCTTCAAGGCGATAAGCGATAACGGCGGCGGCATGCTGGGCAAAGAGGCGCCGTTGGGGCCGGGCAGTTATGAAATCGCCTGTCTCTCCGCCGGACTGGCCTGCGCGGCGGTGGAAGCGGTGCTGAAGGGCGAGCTGGATAATGCCTATTCGCTGTCGCGGCCGCCCGGACACCACTGCCTGCCGGACCAGTCGATGGGCTTCTGTTTCCTCGCCAATATTCCGATTGCCGTCGAGCGGGCGAAAGCGCTGCTGGGGCTCGGCAAGGTGGCGATCATTGACTGGGACGTTCATCACGGCAACGGCACCCAGCATATCTACCTGCAGCGCGACGACGTGCTGACCATCTCCTTGCATCAGGACGGTTGCTTCCCACCCGGTTATGCCGGTGAGGACGATCGCGGCGCGGGCGCGGGCGAAGGTTACAACATCAATATTCCGCTGCTGGCCGGGGCGGGGGACGACAGCTGGCGCTATGCGCTGGAAACCATCGTTATTCCGGCGCTGGCACGCTTTGAGCCGGAGCTGATTATCATCGCCTGCGGCTATGATGCCAACGCCATGGACCCGCTGGCGCGGATGCAGCTGCACAGCGACAGCTTCCGGGCGATGACCGGGCTGGTGCAGCAGGCGGCGGATCGTCTGTGCGGCGGGAAACTGGTGATGGTGCACGAGGGCGGCTACGCCGAATCCTACGTGCCGTTCTGCGGCCTGGCGGTGATGGAGGCCCTGAGCGGCATTCGCACCGCGGTCCAGGATCCTCTGCTGGAATTTATTCAGCAGCAGCAGCCGCGGGCGGAGTTTGCGCAGTTCCAGAGGCAGGCCATCGATCGGCTGGCGCAACGGTTTGGCCTGCAGTAAACCGGCTCAGCTTCCCCGCTGTGATGGCGGGGAAGAAAATGCTTTCTCATCTACGATTTCACCGCGCATCCACTGACTGACTGCCTGATCGATCATCGCCAGCACGCTGAGCAGCAGCATCCGCTGCTGCGCTTCCAGCCGCAGATAACGGCGCAGCGGCGGCATTTTACAGACCACTTCGCTGGCGGCCCAGGGTTCAATACTGCAGCGCCAGCCGTTATCGTCAAAGGTCAACGAAAAGCGGCGGTAGTCCAGTTCGCTTAGGGTCTGCTGGAGATTAGGAAACCCGTTGAGATAGCCGGCGAGTTCCTCGCTGCCTTTACCGCCGATAAAGCGGATCGGCTGGCGTTTCCACCAGCCGGATTGATGGGCGCGAATGTGACCGCGCACGGGCCGGGTGACCGGCCCTGCGACGACAAATTCGCAACTGTGAATGCTGGCCATAAACAGCCGCTTCTGACGCACGCTGAAGGTGACGGCGGTGGCGTCGTTCAATCGCAGCAGCGCGCTGCGCTCGCTAAGCTTTTCGCAGGGCCAGCCGGCCAGATCGCGCTGCACCGCGTTCATTAACGGCGTCTCAAACCAGGGGACGGAGGACATCTGGCGTCATCTCCCCGCGGGTCTGTTTGTCGTAATTGCTGATGGCGCGGTCGACCACCTCTTCCACCACCAGCGGCTTGAACGGATTGACGCGCTGTACGCACACCGTCCAGAACAGGGCGTAGGCGGCGGTCAGGCCGAGCATAATGCCGAACGGCACCAGCACCTGGCGGCTGTCCATCCCCGGCGGGGTGATATTGACGATAGCGATGATAATCCCGACGCTGGAGATAATCTGCGGCAGCGGGAACCACGGCGAGCGGTAGGCGCGCGGCAGGTCCGGGCGGCGAATGCGCAGCATCACCACCGACAGAGTAACCAGCAGATAGGCGACGCCCCAGGCGCAGACCGCGGCGAGGATCAGCGGCACGATGCGGTCCAGATCGCCGTTCAGATACCAGGCGTGCAGGCAGGGGATCGCCACCCCGATGGCGATGGCGATCACCGGCGTTTTAAAGCGCGGATGCAGCCAGGTCAGGAAGCGGGGCAGCGCGCCGTCCAGCGCCATACCGTAAATAATGCGCGGTACCGCGGCCATCAGCGTATTGATGGTGGCGCAGCCCGCCAGCAGCAGCCCGACCCCCAGCCAGTACTGGCCGGCGTGGCCCATCACCCGCTCGGCAAAGGCCGGGATCGCCATCGGCGTATCCAGCAGATGGACGTTGTTGGCCGCGTCGAGCACGGTGTTCTCCACCTGGCGGTTGATCGCCGCCCCGTAGATAAACATGCAGCTGGCGACCCCCAGCAGGCCCAGCGCCATCGCCCGCGGAATGGTACGGTGAGCCTGTTTGATCTCCGGCGCCATCGGCGTCACCAGTTCGCAACCGACGAACATAAACATCGCCATGCCGATATAGCCGAACAGGCCATGGATATCGCTGACGTTCAGCGGCGTGCCGAACCAGCCGGAAAGATGGGTGACCGGCGCCATAAAAATGCCGCACAGGCCGAAAATGGTCAGCGTGGTCCACATGCCGAAGGTCAGCACCACTTCGACCTTGCCGAAGATTTCCACGCCGATGGCGTTCAACAGGCCGAAAACCACCACCATGCCGACGCCCACCATCCAGGTGTTCTGGTGAGCGGCCATCTGGGCGTTGATCGATTCGAAGTTCACCAGCGCCATAATGCCGGCCAGGATCGTCTCCGCCGTCCCGGCGAAAATATGCACGATCAGATAGGCGCACAGCGCGCCGGTGATGGCGAAGAAGCGTCCCATGCCGCAGGAGATGTAGTCGTATACCGAACCGGTGGTGGGAATGAGCGTCGCCGCCTCGGCAAAGGTGGTGACCTGCGCCTGCATCATAATAAAGGCCAGCAGCACCGCCAGCGCGAAGGTATCACCGCCCATGCCGAAGCCGCTGGTGACCGTCAGGATCACCGGGCTGGCCATAATCAGCCCGACGGAGCTGGCGAGAGTGGTCGGGAAGCCGACGACCCCGCGCTCAAGATGGCTGGCAAGTCTGTTACTAAACATAGTCAACCTCTGCACAATAGTGGGGGAGGGCAGGGAATAGCCAGCGCCACTCCCGGATAGTCATAATTTAGGCGGGCATCCTGCTCAACGAATATCGTCCGGAAGGTGGAGGGCGGCGCATGATTCTGTGACGCCGTCGATGAATGTGAGGGTGGATAAACAACATGACCCCGAAAACCGGGGCCATCCGTCTTGCCACATTGCGCCTGTTTCTGCCGGGTGGCGGCTGGCGCCTGACCCGGCCTGGCGACGGCATTCGTCCCCCCGGCCCGGGCAAGCGCAGCGCGTTAGCGCGTCTCGACGTTCGCCAGGTAGTGCTTCACAAAGCGCGGCGTCAGGATTTTCCACTCCACTTCGGTACCCTGTTTAACAAACCAGCTGTCGCCCGGCGCAAAGCGCTGCGGCTCGCCGCCGGCGACGGTCAGCTCCACTTCGCCTTCCAGCACGGTGGCGTGTTCGGTAAACGGATAGGTCATGGTAAAGCTCCCCTCAGTGGACGAAAACAGTCCGCAGGTAAAGGCATCCTGCGGCTCGCCGTAGATCATCGCCCCGGCCACCTGCGGGTCGCCGGCGGTCGGCGTCGCGCCGAGCAGGCTGACGCTGCCGATTGGCTGCAGGTCGGGCACCGGGTGTTTAAGTTTAAAAGCGTGCATAGCGTTCTCCTGGTTAACTCCGGCCTTTCCAGAAACCGGCGGTTTGATGCATCAGTTTTCCGGCGGTGACTAATAGCAAGCGCAGGCTGTCACGGCCGTGGATGGTCGCGTGGGGGATGCTGCTCAGCAGACGATAGCGGTCGGAACCGCCGTTGATCCCTTCGGCGAGGATTTTGCACACGATGTGCGACGGGGTGACGCCGAAGCCGGAGTACCCCTGGACGTAAAAGACGTTGTTGTGATCGCGTAGGGTGCCGATCTGCGGGAACAGGTTGGCGCTACAGGCCATCGGCCCGCCCCAGGCGAAATCGATCTTCACATCCTTCAAATAGGGGAAGACCTCCGCCAGCAGGGTGCGGTTCCAGGCGGCGAAATCGTTCGGCGTATACTCCACAAAGCGGGTGGCGCTGCCGAACAGCAGGCGGTTTTCCCGGGTGACGCGGTAATAATTAATCACCGGGCGAATATCGCTGAAGGCGCCGCGCAGCGGGCTGATGCGCTCGATCAGTTCATCGGAGAGCGGCTCGGTCGATACCTGGTAGGAGTAGGTGACCAGCGTTTTGTTGTAGATCTCCGGCTCCATATTGTTGAGGAAGCTGTCGCAGGCCCACAGCAGTTTGGCGGCTTTGACGCTGCCCATCGCGGTCCGTACCCGCACCTGTTTGCCGTAATTCACCTCCACCACCGGCGAGGATTCAAAGATCTTCACCCCCAGCGAATGGGCGGCCTGCGCCGAGCCGAGGAGCATATTGAGCGAATGGATCTGCCCGCCGCCCATATGTTTCAGCGCGCCGCAGTAGACCTCGGAGCCGACCACCTGCTGCACCTCTTTCCCGGTATACAGTTCGATATCTTCATCCGGGGTGGCGGCCTTAAACTCTTTCTCCCACTGGCGCAGCGTTTTGAGCTGCCGCTGGTTATAGGCGAGGTAGCCGTAGCCGGGGACGAAATCGGCGTCGATGTTGTATTTGCGGATGCGCTCGCGAATGATGCCTGCGCCGAGGTTGGCGATTTTAAACAGCGTCTCCAGCCCCTCTTTGCCGACGTGCTTTTTTACCGCTTCGATATCGTGACCGATACCGGCCATCACCTGGCCGCCGTTGCGCCCGGTGCCGCCGTAGCCGAGATGGCGCGCTTCCAGCACCACCACGTTAGTGATGCCCTGTTCCGCCAGCTCAAGGGCGGTGTTAATGCCGGAGAAGCCGCCGCCGATAATCACCACGTCGGCTTCAATATCTTCCCGCAGCGCCGGAAAATGGAGGTGGTATTTCTTCGTCGCGCCGTAGTAGTTCAGCGCATCGATTTTGATGTTCATCGCGTTACCCTGTGGTCTTGCCTCGCTCAAGTTCCTCATCACAGCACGCCGCGCGGGCGTTGAATATCGTCCGGAAGAATGACGTTCTTTAGAACGATGGGCGGCGGCGGGAAGCCGTGCTGTGATGGGCCAACGTTGCTGAAAAAACGGGTACTGACGATGAGCGAGATAACCTTACTGGCGGAAGTGACCGCCTTTTTACGCCAGCCGCACGGGCAGTTTATCGCCGGTGAGCGAGAGGCGGGCCGCGGCGCGCCGTTTGCGGTGATCAACCCGGCCACCGGGCGGGCGATCGCCGAGGTCACCGCGGCGGATAGCGACCAGGCGGACCGCGCGGTAGAGAGCGCCCGCCAGGCGTTTAGTCAGTGGCGCGAAATGCCGACGCTGGCGCGCGGAACCTTGCTGCTGAAGCTGGCGGATGCCCTGGCTGAGCATCGCGAAGCGCTGGCGCAGCTGGAAAGTCTCTGCTCCGGTAAGACCATCACGCTGGCACGGATGTTAGAGCTGGATCAATCGGTCGCGTTCCTGCGCTACTTCGCCGGCTGGGCGGGGAAGGTGACCGGCGAAACGCTGGATGTGTCGCTGCCGTCGATGGCCGGGGAGAAATATACCGCCTTCACCCGCCGCCAGCCGCTGGGGGTGGTGGTGGGCATCGTGCCGTGGAACTTCTCCATTATGATTGCCGTCTGGAAGCTGGCGGCGGCCCTGGTCTGCGGCTGCACCATCGTCCTCAAGCCGAGCGAGTATACGCCGCTGACGCTGCTGCGCGTGGCGGAGCTGGCGAAAGCGGTGGGTATTCCGGACGGGGTGATTAACGTGGTCAACGGCGCCGGCGGCGAGATTGCTCAGCGGCTGATTACTCATCCGGCCTGCGCCAAGGTGAGCTTCACCGGCTCGGTGGCTACCGGCGAGAAAGTCCAGCAGTCGGCTGGCGCTTTCGGTAAACGGGTCACCCTTGAGCTGGGGGGCAAAAACGCCGCGCTGTTTCTTGACGACCTGACGCCGGAGGTGATGGTCAACGGCATTCTTGAAGCCGGCTACCTGAACCAGGGGCAGATTTGCGCCGCCGCGGAGCGCTTTTATCTGCCGCAGGGCAAACTGGATGCGGTGCTGGCGCTGCTGAAAGAAAGACTCAGCGCCTTCGCGCCGGGATCGCCGCTGGATGAGCGCACGCTGATGGGGCCGCTGGCCAATCGTCAGCAGCATGAAAAAGTATTGCGGCTCATTCAGACCGCACGCGACGAGGGCGATACCATCGTCTGCGGCGGCGAAGCCCTGCCGGGGGAGGGCTATTTCCTGCAGCCGACGGCGGTCAAAGTGCGCAGTGAAGAGAGCACCCTGATGCGCGAGGAGACCTTCGGCCCGGTGTGCAGCTTTATCGGCTATCACAGTGAAGACGAGGCGCTGGCGCGGATGAATGCCTCGCCGTATGGCCTGGCGGCCAGCGTCTGGTCGGATAATATTCGCCTGGCGCTGCGCTACTCGGAGGCGATAGACGCCGGCATCGTGTGGGTCAATATGCATACCTTCCTCGACCCGGCGGTGCCGTTCGGCGGCATGAAGGGCTCGGGCATCGGTCGCGAATTCGGCAGCGCGTTTATCGATGACTACACGGAGCTGAAGTCGGTGATGGTGCGATATTAAGTTTTCCTGACCGGGCTACAGGCGTCTGCGTAGGGCCGGTAAGCGCAGCGCCAGCGGGCAAAGAGAGCGGGTAGTCAGCCGCGTATGTGCCGGACGACGACGCCTTGCCCGGCCTGGGATCGTGCAAGCGTGGGGGGGAATCTAGCCGCCGCCATAGCCCCACGCAACTTGCGACAATCCCCCCTAAGTGATAAAAGGTGCCCCTTCGCAAAAACACACAGGGGAACGACGTGAAAGACGCGTCAACGTCGTCGGATGCCGTAGAAGAGAGCGGCCCGACGCTTCATCGCGGTTTACAGAACCGACACATTCAACTTATCGCCCTTGGCGGCGCGATTGGCACCGGCCTGTTTCTCGGCATTGGTCCGGCGATTCAAATGGCCGGCCCGGCGGTCTTGCTGGGCTACGCGGTGGCCGGGATTGTCGCTTTTCTGATCATGCGCCAGCTGGGCGAGATGGTGGTGGAAGAGCCGGTATCCGGCTCCTTTGCCCACTTTGCCTACAAATACTGGGGCCCGTTCGCCGGCTTCCTGTCCGGCTGGAACTACTGGGTGATGTTCGTGCTGGTGGGAATGGCGGAGCTGACCGCCGCCGGGATCTACATGCAGTACTGGCTGCCCGACGTTCCGACCTGGATCTGGGCGGCGGCCTTCTTCCTCATTATTAACGCCGTCAATCTCGTCAACGTGCGCCTGTATGGCGAAGCGGAGTTCTGGTTCGCGCTGATAAAAGTGCTGGCGATTATCGGCATGATTGCCTTTGGCCTGTGGATGCTGTTTGGCGGCCACGGCGGCAGCAAGGCGGGTTTCGACAACCTGTGGAAGCACGGCGGTTTCTTCGCCACCGGCTGGCACGGTCTTATCCTGTCGCTGGCGGTGATCATGTTCTCCTTCGGCGGGCTGGAGCTTATCGGCATCACCGCCGCGGAAGCGCAAAATCCGGAAAAGAGCATTCCGAAAGCGGTCAACCAGGTGGTTTATCGTATCCTGCTGTTTTATATCGGTTCGCTGGTGGTGCTGCTGGCGCTCTACCCGTGGGTGGAGATCAAATCCGACAGCAGCCCGTTTGTGATGATTTTCCATAATCTCGACAGCAACCTGGTGGCGTCCGCGCTGAACTTCGTCATTCTGGTGGCTTCGCTGTCGGTCTATAACAGCGGCGTGTACTCCAACAGCCGGATGCTGTTCGGCCTGTCGGTGCAGGGCAATGCGCCGACGTTCCTCGCTCGCGTCAGCAAGCGCGGCGTACCGGTGAACTCTCTGCTGCTCTCGGGGATTATCACCTCGCTGGTGGTGGTGCTGAACTATCTGCTGCCGCATGAAGCGCTGGGACTGCTGATGGCCCTGGTGGTGGCGACGCTGCTGCTGAACTGGATCATGATCTGCATGGCGCATCTGAAGTTCCGCGCCGCCCAGCGCCGCAAAGGGCGTGAGTCGAAGTTTAAAGCGCTGCTGGCGCCCGCCAGCAACTACTTCTGCATTGCTTTCCTTGGGCTGATTCTGGCGCTGATGTGCACGATCGACGGGATGCGCCTGTCGGCGATCCTGCTGCCGGTGTGGATCCTGTTCCTGTTTATCGCCTTCAAACTGCTGCGCCGCCCGGCGTAAGCGAGATGCCCCGCCGTCCGGCGGGGCTGCCTGCCTTTTTATTGTGATCCTCTTCGCAGGTGGCGCATTTGCCTGGCGATCTTCTTTTTGTAATCGATTACTTTTGTTTTGTGCGATTTTGTAATCGATTACTTTTCTGAGGGCGAGCAACATGGTCACAACAACAGAAGGTCGGGAAAGTGTCCGCGTGAGCCACCGTTTTTTGGTGCCGCGGCTGTCGTTAATGATGTTTATGCAGTTCTTTATCTGGGGCAGCTGGTCGGTGACCCTGGGGCTGGTCATGACCCGCTATGAGATGTCATTGCTGATCGGCGATGCGTTCTCCGCCGGGCCGATCGCCTCCATCCTGTCTCCCTTTGTGCTGGGGATGCTGGTGGATCGCTTTTTCGCCTCGCAGAAGGTGATGGCGGTGATGCACCTGGCCGGGGCGGCGATCCTGTGGTTTGTCCCCCAGGCGCTGGTGGCGCAGAACGGCGCGCTGCTGATTGGCCTGCTGTTCGGCTATACGCTGTGCTACATGCCGACCCTGGCGCTGACCAACAATATCGCCTTCCACAGCCTGGCTAACGTCGATAAAACCTTTCCGGTGGTCCGCGTATTCGGCACCATCGGCTGGATTATCGCCGGGATCTGCATCGGGGTGACCGGCATCTCTGACACCACCGGCATCTTCACCCTGGCGGCACTCTGTTCGGTGGCGCTGGCGATCTACAGCCTGACGCTGCCCCACACCCCGGCGCCGGCCAAAGGCATGCCGGTTCAGTTTCGCGATCTGCTGTGCGCGGACGCCTTCGCGCTGCTGAAAACGCGCCATTTCCTGATTTTCTCTCTCTGCGCCACCTTAATTTCCGTGCCGTTAGGCACCTATTACGCCTATACCGCGTCGTATCTGGCGGATGCCGGCGTTAAGGATGTCAGCACCGCGATGTCCTTCGGCCAGATGTCAGAGATCGTCTTTATGCTGGTGATCCCGCTGCTGTTCCGTCGCCTCGGGGTGAAATACATGCTGCTTATCGGCATGGTGGCGTGGTTTGTCCGCTATGCCTTTTTCGCCCTCGGCGTCAGCGAAGAGGGGCGCTTCCTGCTCTATCTTGGCATTTTGCTGCACGGCGTGTGCTATGACTTTTTCTTTGTCGTCGGCTTTATCTATACCGACCGCGTGGCGGGCGAGAAGGTCAAAGGCCAGGCGCAGAGCATGATTGTGATGTTCACCTACGGGATCGGCATGCTGCTGGGCTCGCAGATCTCCGGCGCGCTGTATAACCATCTGGTGGCCGGGCAGAGCGTGCCGCAGGCCTGGGTGACCTTCTGGTGGATCCCGGCGGTGGCCGCCGCGGTTATCGCGCTGATTTTCCTTTTCTCTTTCCAGTACAACGAGAAAGAGCCGCACTAATTTTTCAGGAGGGGGTATGAAAACGATTAAGGGACCGGGCATTTTTCTGGCGCAGTTTATCGGCCCGCAGGCGCCGTTCAACACGCTGGAGGGGGTGGCGCAGTGGGCCGCCGGCCTCGGGTACAAGGCATTGCAGATCCCCTGCAACCACCCGGCGATTTTCGATGTCGAGCGGGCGGCGGCGAGCCAGACCTACTGCGACGAGGTCAGCGGTGTCCTGGCGGAGCATGGGCTGGCGATCAGCGAGCTGTCCACCCACCTTGAAGGACAGCTGGTGGCGGTGCATCCGGCGTATGACGCAGCGTTTGACGCCTTTGCTCCGGCGGCGCTGCATGGCGATCCGCAGGCGCGCCAGCGCTGGGCGGTGGAGAAGGTCAAGCAGGCGGCGGTGGCCTCCGGTCGCCTGGGGCTAAAGGCCCATGCGACCTTTTCCGGGGCGCTGGCATGGCCCTTTTTTTATCCATGGCCGCCGCATAATCAGCCGCTTCTGGATGAGGCCTTTGCCGAGCTGGCCCGGCGCTGGCGGCCGCTGCTGGACCTCTTCGACGAGCAGGGCGTCGATGTCTGCTACGAGATCCACCCCGGCGAAGACCTGCATGATGGCGTGACCTTTGAGCGTTTTCTCGCGCGGGTGGATAACCATCCGCGCTGCAATATGCTCTATGACCCGAGCCACCTGCATCTGCAGCAGATGGACTACCTGACCTATATCGATATCTATCATTCGCGTATTAAAGCGTTTCACGTCAAGGACGCCGAATTTCGCCGCAACGGGCGCAATGGCGTCTACGGCGGCTATCAGCCCTGGCAGCAGCGGGCTGGCCGTTTCCGCTCTCCCGGCGACGGGCAGATCGACTTCAAAGGGGTGTTCAGTAAGCTGACCGAATATGATTTTGACGGCTGGGCGGTGCTGGAGTGGGAGTGCTGCCTGAAGGACGCCGAGACCGGCGCGCGCGAGGGCAGCGAGTTTATTCGTCGCCATATCATTCCCGTTGCCGGGCGGGCCTTCGATGACTTTGCCGCCGGCGGGAGGGAATAATATGATTCAGGTCGCGATTATTGGGGCAGGGTTTATTGGTCCGGCGCATCTGGAGGCGCTGCGGCGGCTGGGGGATATCGAGGTGGTGGCGCTGTGCGACAGCAGCCTTGAGGCGGCGCAGCGCAAGGCGCGAGCGCTGAATATTGCCCATGCCTACGACAGCGTGGAGGCGCTGCTGGCCCATCCGGGGCTGCAGGTGGTGCATAACTGTACGCCGAACCATCTGCATGCCCAGATTAACCGGCAGATCCTCGCCGCCGGGCTGCACGTCTTCTCCGAAAAACCGCTGTGTATGACGGCGGAGGAGGCGCGGGAGCTGGTGACGCTTGCCGCCCGGGCCGGCGTGGTGCATGGCGTCAGCTTTGTCTATCGCCAGTTCGCCATGGTCCAGCAGGCGGCGGCGATGATCCGCCATGGCGATGTCGGCAGAATCTTCGCGGCGCACGGCGGCTATTTACAGGACTGGATGCTGCTGGAGACCGACTACAACTGGCGGGTTGATTCGGCGCAGGGCGGCGCGTCGCGGACGGTGGCCGACATCGGCTCCCACTGGTGCGATACCGTGCAGTTTATGACCGGTCGGCGGATTGTCGAGGTGATGGCGGATCTGTCTATCGTCTGGCCGACGCGTAAAGCGCCAGTGAATGGCAAAGCGACCTTCAGCGCCGTTCACGAGGCGCAGGGATATGAAACCCGGCCTGTTGATACCGAGGACTTTGGCTCGGTGCTGTTGCGTTTTGACGATGGCAGCAAAGGCAGCTTTATGGTCTCTCAGGTGAGCGCCGGGCGGAAAAACCGTCTGGCGGTGGAGATTAACGGCAGCCGCTGTTCTCTGGCCTGGGATCAGGAAGTGCCCCAGCGGCTGTGGATTGGCCACCGCGAGCAGCCGGATCGGCGGCTCAGCGACGACCCCAGCCTGCTGCGGCCGGAGATCGCTGACAGCGCCCATTACCCCGGCGGCCATATTGAGGGCTGGCCGGACGCCTTTAAGAATATGATGGGCCATTTTTATCAGGCTGTGCGCGCCGGGAAGATGCCGGAGGCCGGGGCCCGGCGCTTCGCCGCTTTCGACGACGGCGCCGATGTGATGTACATCATCGAGGCGATCGTCAAAAGCCATCAGCAGCAGCGCTGGGTGAGCGTCGAACGCTGAATTCTGGCGGGGCGCAGGACGCGCGCCGCCGGGTTATTTCACCCCAAGATAGCCGTCGAGATAGGCCCCGGAGAGCTCATTGCCGAACAGGACGGCATCTTTATTTTCCATCGCATTATCCCATTTGTCGCTGGCGTTGCCGGTAAAAGCGTGCTCGGTGCGGGTGCCCTGCGCCGCCTGCTGTTTGATGGCCTCGGCGGTGCGGCGGGCGTCGCTTTCGCTCATGCCAGCGGCTTTATCCTGCTGGCCGCGGGCGTACATCGCCGTGAAGGTCGGCAGGTTTAAACGGTAATTTTCCTGACGGTTGACGGTGAAGTTGCCGCCGACAAAATCGGAGCGGTGGGCGACGAACGCATAGGCGTGGCGTTCCGGTGACGATTTTGACGAGGTGCAGCCGGTGATCGTTACCAGGGCACAGCTGAGGGCGAGAATCGCGGTGGAGAGCCTCATGGGGATATCATCCTTAATCATAAAAGCACAAATGGGGCGCAGGCGGTCTGTTGCGCCTCCTGCGCTAATAAGCATATGAAACGGCAAAAGGATGCGCGTTAACGCGGCGGGAGAGAAGCCCTGATTATTAATAGTTTCCCGAGACACCGTCTTACTGAGCCGCGCTTGCGCGCCAGGCTGGCAGGCCAACCAGAGGTCATTTATGATAGCCTGCAGGATCCACCTCTATCGCAGGAAGTGCAGGGTTTATGTCTATTCAGAAAATTGCTCGTCTGGCCGGCGTTTCGGTGGCCACGGTGTCGCGGGTGCTGAACAACAG
Source organism: Klebsiella sp. JB_Kp004 (assembly GCF_040065795.1). NCBI lineage: Bacteria > Pseudomonadati > Pseudomonadota > Gammaproteobacteria > Enterobacterales > Enterobacteriaceae > Klebsiella > Klebsiella sp. JB_Kp004. Next base: position 20,233 of record NZ_JBEAKW010000049.1, read on the forward strand.
CGATACGGTAAAAGCCAAAAACCGTGAGCGCGTGCTGCAGGCGATCAAAGAGAGCAACTATCAGCCGAACCTGCTGGCGCGACAGCTGCGAACCGCCCGCAGCAATATGATCCTGGTGATGGTCTCCAATATCGCTAACCCCTTTTGCGCCGAGGTGGTGAAAGGGATAGAAGAAGAGGCGGAAAAGAACGGCTACCGCATTCTGCTGTGTAACTCCGGGTCGGATCTGGCCCGCTCGACCTCCGGCCTGCAGCTGCTTTCCGGCAAAATGGTCGATGGCATTATCACCATGAACGCGCTCTCCAGCCTGCCGGAACTGACCACCATGATTGGCGATGCGCCCTGGGTACAGTGTGCGGAGTATGCCGACACCGGCAGCATCTCCTGCGTCGGGATTAACGACGTCGAGGCGGCCCAGGGGGCGGTGTCCCGGCTGGCCGACGGCGGCCGCCGGCGCATTGCGCTCATTAATCACGACCTCAGCTATCGCTACGCTCGTCTGCGCGAGCGCGGCTATAAAAGCGTGCTGCACGTGCACGGTCTGGCGTATCAGCAGGTGACCTACGCGCAGGATCTTAGCGCGGCGGCCGGTAAACGGGCGATGGAGCAGCTGCTGTCGCAAGACGAGAAGCCCGACGCGGTATTTGCCGTATCGGACTCCCTTGCCGCCGGGGCGCTGCGGGCGATTGACCAGGCCGGGCTGCGGGTGCCGGAGGATATCGCGGTGATCGGCTTCGACGGCACCGAGCTGGCGGAAGTGGTCTCCCCGCAGCTGACCACCGTTGAACAGCCCTCCCGGGCGATCGGCCGCACGGCGGTGGATCTGTTAATGAAACGCATCGACGATCCCGACGCCGCCGTCGAGCGGGTGATGATGGACTGGCGCGTGATCGCCCGCGCCAGCGCCTGAGGTTAGCGGGGGAAGGCCCCCGCCAGCGCGCGAATGTCGTTGCCGGTGGGCGTTTGATGAATGCGTAAGCCAAACTCCTCCACCACGGCGAAGACATGGTCGAAAATATCCGCCTGGATCCCCTCATATTCCGCCCACACCACAGTGTTGGTGAAGCAGTAGATCTCGATCGGCAAGCCGTTGGCATCCGGCGCCAGCTGGCGCACCATCAGGGTCATATCCTGGCGGATGCGCGGATGATGACGTAAATACTCCTGCAGATAGGCGCGGAAGGTGCCGACATTGGTCATTCGGCGCTCGTTGAGGACCGATTGCTCCCCGGCATACTGCTGGTTCCAGGCGCTAATCTCCTCGTGGCGCGAATCCATATAGGGTTTAAGCAACTTCGCCCGGATCAAGCGCTGCTGCTCCTGTTCATCGAGGAAATGAATGCTGGTGGTGTCGATGTTGAGGCTGCGCTTAATGCGGCGGCCGCCGGAGGCCGACATCCCGCTCCAGTTTTTAAATGAGTCGGAGACCAGCGACCAGGTCGGAATGGTGGTGATGGTGTTGTCCCAGTTGCGTACCTTGACCGTGGTGAGACCGATATCGATCACCGCGCCGTCGGCGCCGTACTTCGGCATCTCCAGCCAGTCGCCAAGCTTGAGCATATCGTTGGCCGAGAGCTGGATACCGGCCACCAGACCAAGGATCGGATCTTTAAATACCAGCATCAGTACCGCGGCCATCGCGCCGAGCCCGCTAATCAGGATCGCTGGCGACTGGCCTATCAGCAGGGAAATAATCAGGATACCGATAATAATCGCCGTCACCAGCTTAATTCCCTGGAATATCCCCTTCAGCGGTAGCTGAGAGGCGGCGGGAAATTTCTGCGCCAGCTTTAAGATCACATCCAGCAGCGAGAAGAAGGACAGCATGGCATATATCATCACCCATAGCTGAGCCACGGTGGTTAATATTTCTGCGGCCTCGCTGCCTTTTTGCAGCCACAGCACCGCCTGCACGTTAACGATGATCCCCTGCAGGGTAAAGGCCAGTCGGTGAAAGAGTTTATTCTGCGTGATGATTTGCAACCACAGATGGCTACTGGCCAACGCCCGTTTTTCAAAAGCGCGCAGGACCACTTTGTGCAATATCAGATGCACGACGACGGCGGTGAACAAGATAATGCCGAAGATAATCATCAGCGAGCGGGTGGGGGTTATTTCGATTCCTAAGGCGGCAATTTGCGATATTAATTCCTGCATAACGTCTCCTGAATATCCAGCGGGTATGATGACCGCTGGATAACGATTATGCAAATTACCGCCGCCGGTATTACGACGCCGCCGTCGCCGGCTGTCGGTTGAGATGATGGCGCAGCCACAGCGCGATGGCCCCCAGCAACAGCATCATGGCCACCTCGACCAGCAGAAAATCAATCAGCGCCTGCGGATAGTTTCCGCCGCCGCGGCGGGCCAGCGCCAGGAACAGCGATCCGAGTATAGCCGGCCCGAGACCGAGGGTCGCCTGCTGCAGGGTGCTGAGGATGGCGCTCCCGGCCCCGGCGTCGCTGGCGCTGATATCGCGCATGCCAATCCGGTAAAAGCTGTTGACGATCAGCGCCTGACCGTAGCCGATCAGCGCCGTGGCGGGGACCAGCGTCAGGGCGGTGGTGGCGATGCCGAAGCGGGAGAAGGTGGCGCACAGCAGCAGTAGCCCGGCGATCTGCACCGTCAGACCGGTCAACAGGATCCGCCCCATGCTGTAGCGGGCGATAAGCCGCGGGGCATACAGCGCCGAAATAAAATAGGCCACGCCGAGGGCGATAAAGCTATTGCCGGACTGCCACGGCGCCATCCCCAGCCCCTCCTGCATGGTCAGCGCCATGCAGAACATAAAGCCGGACCAGGCGCTGAAGAACAGCAGGGCGATGGCCATCCCGAAGCGGATGCTGGTCAACTGCAGCAGACGCGGCGGCAGCAGGGGATGGTCGCCGCGCTGCTGCTGGCGCAGGGCGCTCTGACGCATGGCGAACAGCAGCGGCAGGACCGCCACCAGCATCAGCTGCAGCCACAGCGGCCAGTGCAGCTCGGGACCGAGGGCCATCGGGAACAGCAGGCAGCAGAGGATGAGGGCGAGGTACAGGGTGCCCTGCCAGTCAATCCGCGACGGCGTCTCACGACGGGTTTCCGGCACATAGCGGCGGCTCAGGGCCAGCACCAGCAGGCAGATCGGCACATTGATAAAAAAGGCGTTGCGCCAGCCCAGCCCGGCGATATCCGCCGATACCAGCCAGCCGCCGCCCATCTGACCGACGATAAACGCGATCCCGCCGATCCCGCCATACAGGCTGATGGCCCGGGCGTGGGCCGGGCCTTTGAGGGTGACGTGCAGGGTGGCGAGGATCTGCGGCACAATCAGCGCCGCCCCGGCGCCCTGCAGGGTGCGGGCGGCCAGCAGGGCGCTGATGCTGTTCGCCATGCCGCACAACAGGGAAGCGATGCCAAAGAGAGCGACGCCCCACATAAACAGGCGACGGCGGCCATAGTTATCGCCAAGCTTACTGCCCATCGCCAGGCAGACGGCAAAGGCGACGCCGTAGAGCGCGACGATAAGCTCCAGCTGCGTGGCGCTGGCCGCCAGGGTGTGGGTGATGGCGTCCAGCGCCACATTGGTGATCGAGGTATCAATAAGCGGCAGCATCTGGCCGCCCAGCAGCAGCCACAGACCGGCGCGGCCGGGTGAAACAGCAGACGTTTTCATGGGGTTCTCCATTGCGTCATTCAGCAGACCGACGTAGCATTACCGATAAATTAAACGGGTACCAGTTCCTGTCTATACTGGTACTGGAACTACCATGCTGGAGGGGTGATGACCACGATGCCGCAACGAGAGTCGACGTTCGCCGTGCCGGACGATCGGCGCAAACAGCTGGGGGCGTTTCTGCGCGCCCGGCGTGAGAGCCTCGACCCGCAGCGCCTGGGGTTGCCCCGGGTGGGCCGCCGGCGCACGCCGGGTCTGCGTCGGGAGGAGGTGGCGATGCTCGCCGACGTCGGCGTCACCTGGTACACCTGGCTGGAGCAGGGGCGGGAGGTGAATCCGTCGGAAGCGGTGCTGGTGGGGGTAGCGAATGCCCTGCAGTGCAGCCCGCTGGAGACCCGGCACCTGTTCGTACTCGCCGGGCTGACCCCGCCGGAAGCGACCCAGGTGACGGTATGTGAAGGCATCAGCCCCGGCACCCGGCGAATGCTCGACAGCCTGATGCCGCAGCCGGCCAGTATTCAAAAACCGAACTTTGATATTGTGGCCTGGAACGACAGCTTCTGCCGCCTGATGGGCATCGATTTCGCCACCCTCCCGGAAGAAGATCGCAACTGCATTTATCTGTATCTGACCCATGAGACCTGGCGCAGCCGGATCGAAAATCGCGATGTGCTGCCGACCTTCGTCTCCTATTTCCGCGCCGCGATGGCCGAGCACCGCGGCGATCCGGCATGGGAAAACAAACTGGCGCGCTTTTTCGCCGCCTCGTCGGAGTTTGAAGCGCTGTGGCATCAGCGCTACGAGGTGCGCGGCGTGGAAAACCAGATTAAACATTTTAACCACCCGCAGCTCGGGCGATTCAGCCTGCAGCAGATGTACTGGTATTCGGCGCCGCGCAACGGTTCGCGCCTGCTGGTCTACCTGCCGATGGACGAGGCGGGCGAGCAGGCGCTGGCGTGGCTGGACCAACATTAATCACAAGGAATCAGATGGCTGGCAATGTGCCATCTTCGGGTATTGCCCGGCCTGCCGGGAACGTCTCAGCTATGTTGAGGCCGCAACACCGGCAGTTTCAGCAGCCCCAGGCCCGGCGGTGATTTGGGACCGTAGGCCGGGTCAGGCGCAGCCGCCACCCGGCAATATGACGGGTATCGAGCCTGATATCATGCCCGGCGGCGCTGCGCTTACACGGGCCCAGGTTGCGGGGTAACAAACTGATATATAAATGGTTAGGTAGGCCGGGTCAGGCGCAACTGCCACCCGCAGAAAGGCGAGCACATTAGCGAAAACAGGTTTGTCATCAGTCTCAAGGAATGCCTATGAACGTAACCCGAAAAGAGCAGCGCATTATTCAGCGCGCGCTGAACGCCTGGCAGGCCAGGGGGGAGTTAACCCCGGCAGACAGCCAGCGGCTGGCGCAAACGCTGCGCGTCTCCCCCTTCGACTGGCGGCGTCTGAGCCGCTATGCCTTCTGGACCGCGCTGACCTGCGTGCTGATTGCTCTGGGCAGTCTGTTCGCCGACAATGAACTGGTGGCGTGGCTGCTGAGCCTGTTCAGCCGCTCGGCGCTGACGCGGATCCTGCTGCCTGCGCTGCTGGCTGTCGCCTGCTACGCCTGGGGTTTTCGCCGCCAGCGGCGGGAGACGCAGTGGCACTACAGCACCGAGGCGATTTTGTTTCTGGGCGTTGTCTTTACCGCGGTGGCGCTATGGCAGCTTGGTGAACGACTGGATAACGGCAGCGGCCATATCGCGCCGCTGTTTCTGGTCGGATGCGTGATTTACGGTGCTATCGGCTATGCTGCCCGCTCCGGGCTGGTGTGGCTCTTTTTTCTGCTGGCGCTGGGCAACTGGTTTGGCGCGGAAACCGGCTACGTCTCGGGGTGGGGCGCCTACTGGCTGGGCATGAACTACCCGATCCGCTTCGTCCTGTTTGGCGGCGCGCTGCTGGCGCTCTGCTACGGCGCGCAGTCCCTGCTTCGCCAGCGGCAGCTGTTTACCGTCAGCAAGGCGATGGGCCTCACGTATCTGTTTATTGCGCTGTGGATCCTGTCGATTTTCGGTAATTACGACGCTGACAGCTGGTACAACGTGAGCCAGGCGCGACTCCTGCCGTGGGGGCTGCTGTTTGCCGCGGCGGCCGGCGTCTGCATTTTTATCAGTCTGAAAACCGATGACGCAATGCTGCGCGGCTTCGGGTTAACCTTCCTGGCGATCAATCTCTATACCCGCTTCTTTGAGTTTTTCTGGAACGGGATGCACAAGGTGCTGTTTTTCCTGATCCTTGCCGTCTCGCTGGCGGTGATTGGCCGCTATGCCGAGCGCATCTGGCACGCGGGTGAAAGGCAGGTGGAGAACAACTAACCTCGCTTTGAGAACGCTAACCACTCAGGCCGCGCTAAGTCGCGGCTTTTTTTCGTCCATGATTCCAGTTTCAGCGCGTTTTTCTGCGATTGGCAGCAAATGCGCATACGCTTGCCGGGCATCGGCAAAATTAGCCTTTAAGGCAATTTGCCTTATATGCTAACATTTAGAGGAAGGGAGTCTGATGTTCAGAATGGTTGTGCACGTGGACGTTAAAAAGGAATTGCAGGCGCTTCCGGCCATTGTCCAGGCGAAGATGATCAGGCAATTAGACAAGTTACGCCAAAATCCCACCGCGCTGAGAGAACCTGATAGTAAACCGCTGGGGCAGGGGCTATTTGAAATTCGGGCGTTAGGTTCGGTACAGGGGCGAGGGATTTACGTTTTTCAGCAAGGCAAGACGCTCTTTCTGCTACGGGTTTTTGTCAAGAAAACGCAAAAAACCCCGTCATCGGAAATTCGCCTGGCGCTGAAGCGATTAGAGGAGATGCGCAATGAGTAAAAAGATCATTGACTGGGATACGTTAAAAACGGAACTGCTCAGCCAGCCTGAGGTTCAGGCTGCGTTCGATGCGCAAGAACGTCAACATCGATTACGTACTATGCTGGCGCAATGGCGCGAGCAGGCGGGGCTGACCCGAGCCCAGGTGGCGCAGAGGATGGGGGTGAGTGCGCCAACGGTCTCCAGAATGGAAGCCAATATCACCCGCGCCAGTCTGGATACCTTAACGCGATACGCGTTAGCCTGCGGTATAAAGCACCCGCAAGTTTTACTTTATTAAATTAACGCGCCCGGCGGCGCTGCGCTTGCGCGGGCCTACGATGAGGGCTAACCAGCTGATATAGAGAGGGTTATGTAGGCCGGGTCAGGCGTAGCCGCCACCCGGCACTGACAAGCGACACCACAGGCGCCCGGTTAAAGGCGCCTTGTGGGGAGATTAGATCTCGGTAATCGTCGTCGACTGCGGCAGACGCGACTTCGGCAGGGAGGCGTTAAAGTCTTCAACGCTATGATGGCCGACCGGGACCACCACCAGGCTGGTGTAGCCCTGGGCTTTCAGGTCAAATTCCTCATCGAGGATCGCAAAATCAACCCCTTCAATCGGCACGGCGTCGAGACCCATCGCCGCTACGCCCAGCAGGAAATTGCCGACGTTGAGATACACCTGCTTCGCCATCCACTGATCGTCATCCTTCAGCTCTTTGCGGTGCATATCGGCAAAGAAAGTGCGACCCTTGTGGTTAGCGGCTTTTGCGTCCGGGGTGGCGAAACGGCCATCGGCCTCTTCCTGATCCACGACGCGCTGCAGCCAGGCGTCGTCCATCGCGGTTTTCGCGCAGAACACCACCACGTGCGAGGCGTCGAGAATTTTACGTTCGTTGAACACGTAGGTACCGCTGGCGGCTTTCGCCACGCGGGCTTTCCCTTCATCGGTGCTGGCGACGATAAAGTGCCACGGCTGGGAGTTGGTGCTAGACGGGCTGTACTGCAGCAGCGTTTTCAGCTGTTCCGCTTCCCCGGCAGTCAGCTTTTTCGTGGCGTCAAAGGCCTTGGTGGAATAGCGCTTCAAAGCGACCGATACGATATCCATAACTCTTCCTCACAGTTTACAGCACCTTACCGGTGCGTTCAGGAGAGGAAGAGTACAGCGAAGATCGCCAAATGATAAGGGTGAAAAATGCGATAACACTTATCGCGTTTGGCTGAAAATCAGCGCGGACGCAGGCGCTGCTGGGCTTTTTTGCTCAGCTTGTTCACCACCTGATGCCATGAGTCGTCAATCAGCTCGGCCAGCAGATCCTCGCTGATGTCGTCCCCCGGCACCACCGTGATCCAGTGTTTCTTGTTCATATGGTAGCCCGGTTCGATACTGCGATAAATTTCCTGATTGAGCAGCGACTTCTGCGGCTCGGCCTTGAGGTTGACCAGCGCCCGGCCGCGAATGGTCATGGTGATCATAAAGATGCGGCCGTCGACCTTAAACACGTCGTACTCCGGCCCAAAGGGCCAGCAGTGCTCGGTAAACGGGTAGGTCAGGGCGATACGGTGGGCGCAGGGGTGCAGCGTTTCCGGCGTCATTTGGCATCCGCCTCATGCAGGGCGTTCCACATGGCTTCAAAGCCAAGGGCGATAATCTCCCGGGCGCGCTGCGGATCGTGGCTGGCGAATTCGATAGTGGTTTCCGCCAGCGACAGAAACAGGGCATCGCCAAAGGCGCGATACGCTTCGCTGAGGAATATCTCTTTCACCGACAGTTGGCACATTTCGTTGAGCTCCGGAAAGCTCTCTTTCACCTGGCGGCGGGTTTCGTCCGTGATGCGCTCGCTGAGCGCCATCCGGCGGATCGCCTTGTGCTCCATCGGGTTGCGCACGCCCCAGTCGATATAGCTGTTCCAGATATTGCGCGCGTTCTCTTTCGGGCGCTTTTCGTCCGGATCCAGCCCGGCGATCATCATCCGCACCAGGCGCAGCTTAATGGCGAGGTACAGTTCGTTGAGCAACTCATCCTTGGTGGCGAAATAGCGAAACAGCGTCCCCTCGGCAACCCCGGCGCTGCGGGCGATGGCCGACGTTGAGGCGGCGATGCCGGACTGGGCGAAAGCCGCGGCGGCAGCTTCCAGTAACGCTTGCTTTTTATCTTCACTCTTTGGACGAGCCACTACATTTTTCCTCACGCAGGTTTAAACAAACCGCCGATCTTTGCACGTCTGACCAGGTCGCTGCAACGGCGGAACGCAAAAATTGAAAATCGTCTTGACGACTTTCATCACATTCCTAATAATGAGTGCGTACTCACTCATAATCAAGTTATATCATAAAGCCTCCGGGATGGGGGCTTTTGTCTGGTCAGGATATGAACCGTGTCACTTTCAGCGTGGTCGCCATCATGTTACTCGCAGCAGCAACGACATTGCCGTTTGTCCTCAATGCCGGTTTTGGTAAGGCGCCGCAGGGGGCACAGCTTAGCCAGGTGGAAGCGTCTCCCCACTACCGGGACGGCCAGTTCCATAACCAACTGCCCACGCCGGGATTCACCGGGCAGAAAAATATGTTGGCGGCGTGGTGGGATTTTTTGATGACCAAACGGGAAAACGCCCGTCCCGCGCAGCCGCTGCCGCTGGTGAAAACCGATCTGGCGACGCTGCCCCTCGGGCAGGACGTGATGGTCTGGCTCGGCCACTCTTCCTGGTATCTGCAGCTGGCGGGAAAACGCATCCTGATCGACCCGGTGTTCAGCGATTACGCGGCGCCGTTCTCCTTTATCAATAAAGCCTTCCCCGGCGATTATCCGTGGCGGGCGGAAGGGATGCCGGAGATCGATCTGCTGATCGTCTCCCACGATCATTACGACCATCTGGATTACGCCACCATCCGCGCTCTGCTGCCGAAAATTAAGCGGGTCATTACGCCGCTGGGGGTTGGGTCGCACCTGCGCTACTGGGGAATGGACGGGGCGCTGATTACCGAAGCGGACTGGCAGCAGGCGATTCCGGTTAGCGATGAGCTCATCGTCCACGTCCTGCCGGCGCGGCACTTTTCCGGCCGTGGGCTGAAGCGCAACCAGACGCTGTGGGCCAGTTTTCTGTTCGTTACCCCGCAGCAAAAGATTTACTACAGCGGCGACAGCGGGTATGGGCCGCACTTTAAAGCGATAGGCGATGAGTTCGGTCCGATCGATCTGGCGATCATGGAGAACGGACAGTATGACCAGGACTGGAAATATATCCACATGATGCCGGATGAAACGGCTCAGGCTGCTGACGACCTGCGCGCTCGCGCGGTGCTGCCTGGGCATGCAGGACGATTCGTTTTGGCGAAACATAGCTGGGATGAACCGTATCAACGGCTGGCGGCTGCCAGCGAAGGAAGGGCCTGGCGTCTGCTGACGCCTGTGCAGGGCGAGCCGGTGTGGGTCGCCGATAAGACGCAATCATTTAACGCCTGGTGGCGCTAAGCGCCAGTGCAGTATCAGAGGAGAGAGCATATGACGATTTCCGCTCAGGTGATTGACACTATCGTCGAGTGGATTGATGACAACCTGCATCAACCGCTGCGTATTGATGATATCGCTCGCCATGCCGGGTATTCGAAATGGCATCTGCAACGGCTGTTTTTACAGTATAAAGGGGAGAGCCTGGGGCGCTATATACGCGAAAGGAAGCTGCTGCTGGCCGCCCGCGATCTGCGCGACACCGATCAGCGGGTCTACGATATCTGCCTGAAGTATGGCTTCGATTCACAACAGACCTTTACCCGCGTCTTCACCCGGACCTTCAATCTGCCGCCGGGCGCCTACCGTAAAGAGAACCACAGCCGCGCCCACTGAGGCGCGCCCTTCCTGATTTAGCGTTCGAGGGAAAACCAGCGACGCCACACCCAGCGCAGCACCAGATACTCAATGGCGCCCAGCGCCAGGAACCACAGACAAAACAGCACGGTATAAAGCTGGTTGAGATCCATCATATGGAATGTCTCAACCAGCTTTTGCGCCAGCGTCAGGCCCAGCGACGGCGCGGGCAACAGCAGACAGGAGAGCAGGGCCAGCAGTAAGATCCCGGCGGCGGAGAGGAGCGTTTCCAGCGGATGTTTCATGTCATGTTAATCATCAGTTAAAAAACATATTGTCCGGCAAAATAACACCTAACGCAATATGCTTTGTATTTTACTCGCCTTAATGCGCCTCTTTTTAATATTATTGCCTGCGTTGTCTTCGCATGTTAATTAATCTGAAATAATTTGTAATTAAATTAAATCCCGTTGCTTGTAAATTAACGTCATTATTATGCCAGCGCTTTTACAAAACTATAAGTGCTATACCCCACCAGCGTGGCAGCGATGATGGCCAGTAGGATGTACAGCGCCAGACGGCGTCCGCGGTAGATTCCAAACATATTTGACCTCGTTTAGTTTTGGTTTATTAATATTCTGTAATAGTTGGTTCGTGGAATTAACTTACCACATATTTTTTATTTTGCGAAAAATTTAGGCTTGTAATGGTTCACATTTTTATCGGCTTTTTCGCCACCTTTTATTGCATTGGCCAGGAATGATTTCAGGCTTTCCGACTCACGGAATTTATAAGGAAAATGTAATTTGACCAAGATGAATAACCCAAAGTTTACGACGCCCTCGGGCGACACCGCGCCACGGCAGGTCTGGCAGCAGACCGTTGACGCAGTGCTGGCGCAGACCAAAAGCCAGGCCGCTGGGTTAAGTTCCGCAGACGCCGCCGAGCGCCTGAATACCTGCGGGCCGAACGCGCTGCCGGAAAAGAAGGGAAAACCGGCCTGGCTGCGCTTTCTCGCCCACTTTAACGACGTACTGATTTATGTGCTGCTGGCCGCTGCGGCGCTCACCGCCATCATGGGTCACTGGGTCGATACCCTGGTGATCCTTGGCGTGACGGTGATTAACGCCCTGATCGGCCATATCCAGGAGAGCAACGCCGAAAAATCCCTGCAGGGGATCCGCAACATGCTCTCCAGCGATGCCCGCGTCCAGCGTAACGGCAAACATGAGACTATCCCGACGCGCGACCTGGTTCCGGGGGATATCGTTATCCTGCGCGCCGGCGACCGCGTGCCGGCGGATATGCGGCTGATTGAAACGCACAACCTGCGGGTGGAAGAGGCGATCCTCACCGGCGAGTCGACGGTGGTGGATAAAATCACCGACGCGCTGGAGGGCGACCTGCCGCTGGGCGACCGGGTGAATATGGTCTTCTCCGGGACCACCGTCAGCGCCGGCGGCGGCGTCGGCGTGGTGACCGCCACCGGCGCGCAGACCGAACTCGGCCATATCAACCAGATGATGGCGGGCATTGAGAAGCACCGCACCCCGCTGCTGGTGCAGATGGATAAGCTCGGCAAAGCGATTTTCGTCATTATCCTCGCCATGATGGTGGCGCTGTTTATTTTCAGCCTCGCGTTGCGGGACATCCCGATGGGCGAACTGCTGCTGTCGCTGATTAGCCTGGCGGTGGCTGCGGTACCGGAGGGGTTGCCGGCGATCATCTCGATTATTCTGTCGCTCGGCGTCCAGACGATGGCGCGCAAGCGGGCGATTATCCGTAAGCTGCCGACCGTGGAAACCCTCGGCGCCATGACCGTGGTCTGCTCGGATAAAACCGGCACCCTGACGATGAACGAAATGACCGTCAAGGCGATCATCACCGCCGACTGCTGCTACCGGGTGGAAGGCGACAGCTATGAGCCGCAGGGGCGGATCTTCCTTGAGGGGAGCGATGAGCCCGTGCAGGTTCAGCCGGGTACCGTGCTGGAGACCTGGCTGCGCACCATCGACCTGTGCAACGACAGCCAGCTTACCCAGGATGAGCGCGGCCTGTGGGGGATCACCGGCGGGCCAACCGAAGGGGCGCTGAAGGTGCTGGCGGCGAAAGCGCAGCTCCCGGCGGTGGAGGCCCGTCTGGTGGCCAAGATCCCCTTTGACTCACAGTACAAATATATGTCGACGCTGCAGCACATCGATGGCGACGCCCGGGTGCTGATCACCGGTGCGCCGGACGTTATCTTCGCCATGTGCCGCGAGCAGATGACCCGCCAGGGCGCGGTGCCCTTCGAGGCGCAGTACTGGGAAGAGGAGATGGCGCGCTTCGCCCGTCAGGGGCTGCGCATGGTGGCGGCGGCCTGTAAGCCGGCCAGCGTTGATGCCACCACGCTGAACCATGAGGACCTGCAGGAGGGACTGATTTTCCTCGGCATCGCCGGGATGATGGATCCCCCGCGTCCGGAAGCGATTGACGCTATCCACGCCTGCCAGACCGCCGGCATCCGTGTGAAGATGATCACCGGCGACCACCCGCAGACGGCGATGAGCATCGGCCAGATGCTGGGGATCACCAACAGCAGCCAGGCCATGACCGGCTACCAGCTGGAGCACATGGACGATGCGGCGCTGGCGAAGGCGGCGGTGGAGTACGACATCTTTGCCCGCACCAGCCCGGAGCATAAGCTGCGCCTGGTGAAAGCCCTGCAGGATAACGGCGAAGTGGTCGGCATGACCGGCGACGGCGTCAACGACGCGCCGGCGCTGCGCCAGGCCGACGTGGGTATCGCCATGGGCATCAAAGGCACCGAAGTCACCAAAGAGGCGGCTGACATGGTGTTGACCGATGATAACTTCGCCACCATCGCCAGCTCGGTAAAAGAGGGCCGTCGGGTCTATGACAACCTGAAGAAGACCATCCTCTTCATCATGCCGACCAACTTGGCGCAGGGACTGCTGATCATCATCGCCCTGCTGGCGGGGAACATGATTCCGCTGACCCCGGTGCTGATCCTGTGGATGAACATGGCGACGTCGGCGACGCTCTCCTTCGGCCTGGCCTTTGAGGCCGCGGAGCGCAACGTGATGAACCGCCCGCCGCGTAAAACCGGCCAGCACGTGATGGATGGTTTCGCCGTGTGGCGGGTGGCTTTCGTCGGGTCGATGATCGCGATTGCCGCCTTTATCCTTGAGGCCTGGCTGGCGCCGCGCGGCCACAGTCCGGAGTTTATCCGCACCGTGCTGCTGCAGATGCTGGTGACGGCTCAGTGGGTCTACATGATCAACTGCCGCAGCAGCGACAGCTTCTCCCTGAGCATGGGCCTGCTGCGCAATAAAGGCATCTGGCTGGTGACCGGTGTCCTGCTGCTGATGCAGCTGGTGATTATCTATGTCCCGCTGATGCAGAGCATGTTTGGCACGGAAGCGCTGCCGCTGCGCTACTGGTTTGTCACCCTGGTCATCGGCATCGCCATGTTCCTGGTGGTGGAAGTCGAGAAGCGTCTGACGCGCCGGTTCCGCAAAACGGCCTGATCGATCTCGCGCGCCTGGCTGCAGGCGCGCGTTACTTTCGCAAGGATCCTCTATGATTAACACCTTTCGCTTTGCGCTGCTGGCCTGCGTCCTGGGCGGCAGCGCCCTGACGGCGACCGCCGCGCCGGCGGTGCCGGTCCGCGTCGCCACGGTAGAACGGGCTCCTCACGCTGAAGAACGCGCCATCCCCGGGCGGGTCGAGGCGATCCGCGCCGTCGACATTCGCGCGCGCACCGAAGGGGTGATTGTTCAGCGCCACTTCCAGGACGGGCAGTATGTGACCGAGGGCGACCTGCTGTTTACCCTCGACGACGCGCAGCCCCGCGCGGCGCTGGCCCTGGCGCAGGCCGAGCTGAAAAGCGCCGAAGCCTCGCTACGCCAGTCGCAGCAGCTGCTCACTCGCTATGAGCGGCTCATCAACAACCACTCCATCAGCCGCAACGACCTCGACACGGCCCGGATGCAGCGCGACGTCGCCGCCGCCGCCGTGCAGCAGGCGAAAGCCCGCGTCGAGGCTCAGCAGATTGTGCTCGGTTATACCCGGATTGCGGCGCCGGTGACCGGGCGGGTGGGCCACAGCGCCTTTCACGTCGGGACGCTGGTCAACCCGTCCAGCGGGGTGCTGGCGGACATCGTGCAGCTCGATCCGGTACGGGTGTCGTTTGCCCTCGACGAAGCCGCGTTTTTCAGCAAAACCGGCCAGCATGCCGACATCCACGCCCTGAAGCAGGCATGGCTGGCGCAAATTGACGTGGATGGCAAACGGCGCGACGGCGTGTTGACTTCCATCGATAACCGGATCGACGCCCGCACCGGCAGCGTGGCGGTGCGGGCGGAGTTTGCCAATCCGCAGCACCGTCTGCTGCCGGGCGGCAGCGTGACGATCCTGTTCCGTCCGCAAGCGCTGTCGTCGCGGGTGATGATCCCGGCTGCCGCCGTGCAGCAGGATCCGCAGGGCTTTTTCAGCTGGGTGCTGAAGCCGGACCACACCGCCGGGCAGCGTCGTCTGACCCTTGCGGGGCAACAGGGGCAGCAGTTTGCGGTCGAGAAAGGGCTGCAGGCGGGCGAGCAGGTGATCACTGACGGCGCGCAGCGGCTGCGCGAAGGCGCCGCGGTGCAGGTGCTGAACTAGCTAAGGAGAGGGGATGCTGACCTTTTTTATCCGTCGTCCGCGATTTGCGATGGTGATCGCGCTGCTGCTGACCTTTGTCGGCGCGGTATCGCTGAAGCTGATCCCGGTGGAGCAGTACCCGGCGATCACGCCCCCGGTGGTGAACGTCACCGCCAGCTGGCCGGGCGCCAGCGCGTCAGACGTGGCGGAGGCCATCGCCGCCCCGCTGGAGACCCAGCTCAACGGCGTCGATCATATGCTGTATATGGAGTCCACCAGCTCGGACGAGGGGACGTACCGCCTGAGTATCACCTTCGCGGCAGGTACCGATGCCGATCTGGCGGCGATCGACGTGCAAAACCGGGTGGCGCAGGCGCTGGCGCAGCTCCCGGCGGAAGTGCAGCAGAATGGCGTCCAGGTGCGCAAGCGCGCCAGCAACCTGCTGATGGGGGTAAGCCTTTACTCGCCGCTGGGCACGCTGTCGCCGCTGTTTGTCAGCAATTACGCCAGCACCCAGGTGCGCGAGGCGCTGGCCCGCCTGCCCGGCGTCGGCGAGGTGCAGATGTTTGGCGCCCGGGATTACAGCATGCGCATCTGGCTGCGCCCTGACCGCATGAACGCCCTCAACATCACCACGGATGACGTTGCCCAGGCGCTGCGCGAGCAGAATGTGCAGGGGGCGGCGGGGCAGGTGGGTACCCCGCCGGTGTTCAACGGCCAGCAGCAGACGCTGACCATCAACGGACTGGGGCGTCTGAACGAGGCGGCCAGCTTTGGCGAGATTATCCTCCGCCGCGGCGCGCAGGGGCAGCTGGTGCGCCTCGCCGACGTGGCGACCATCGAGCTGGGCGCCCGCAGCTACAGCTCCGGCGCGCAGCTGAACGGTAAAGCGTCGGCCTATCTGGGGATCTATCCGACGCCTACCGCCAACGCCCTGCAGGTCGCCAGCGCGGTGCGCGCGGAGCTTAACCGCCTGCACACTCGCTTTCCGGCGGATCTCACCTGGGAGGTGAAGTTCGATACCACCCGCTTTGTGGCGGCGACGATCAAAGAGATCGGCGTCTCGCTGGCGCTGACCCTGCTGGCGGTGGTGGTGGTGGTGTCGCTGTTCCTGCAGAGCTGGCGGGCGACGCTGATCGTGGCCCTGGCGATCCCGGTGTCACTGATCGGCACCTTTGCGGTGCTCTATCTGCTGGGCTACAGCGCCAACACCCTCAGCCTGTTCGCGATTATTCTCGCCCTGACGATGGTGGTGGATGACGCCATTGTGGTGGTGGAGAATGTCGAAACCAAAATGGCGGAAGGACTGGATCGCCTGCAGGCCACCGCCCAGGCGCTGCGGCAGATCGCCGGGCCGGTGATCGCCACGACCCTGGTGCTGTTGGCGGTGTTTGTGCCGGTGGCGCTGCTCCCGGGGATCGTCGGCGAGCTGTATCGGCAGTTTGCCGTGACGCTCTCCACCGCGGTGGCCCTGTCGAGCCTGGTGGCGTTAACCCTGACCCCGGCCCTCTGCGCGCTGCTGCTGCGCCCGCGACCCGCCCGGCCGGCGGCAGTGTGGCGGGCGTTTAACCGTCTTCTCGACGGCACCCGCGACGGCTATGGCCGGCTGGTGGGGTGGATGAACCGCCGCCCGTGGCTGGCGCTGGCGGCGACGGTGGCGGCGGGCGCGTTGGTGGCGTTCAGCTTCACCTCGATGCCGAAAGGCTTCCTGCCGCAGGAAGATCAGGGCTACCTGTTTGCCAGTGTGCAGCTGCCGGAGGCGGCGTCGCTGGAGCGCACCGAAGCGGTGATGGCCCAGGCGCGCAAGCTGCTGGCGGCTAACCCGGCGGTGGAGGATGTGATTCAGGTGTCCGGCTTTAACATTCTCAACGGCACCAGCGCCGCTAACGGCGGGTTTATCTCGGTGATGCTCAAGGACTGGCATCAGCGGCCGCCGCTGGATACGGTGATGGCGGATATTCAGCGCCAGCTGCTGTCGCTGCCGGAGGCGACGATCATGACCTTCGCGCCGCCGACCCTGCCGGGCCTGGGCAATACCTCGGGGTTTGATCTGCGCATTCTGGCGCAGGCCGGTCAGTCGTCGGCGGAGCTGGAGCAGGTGACGCGGGAGATCCTTCAGCTGGCGAACCAGCATCCGCAGCTGAGCCGGGTATTTACCACCTGGAGCAGCAACGTGCCGCAGCTGACCCTGACGGTCGACCGCGATCGGGCGGCGCTGCTGGATGTGCCGGTGGCGCAGATCTTCAGCAGCCTGCAGACGGCGTTCGGCGGCACGCGCGCCGGCGATTTCAGTCTTAACAACCGTGTCTATCATGTGGTGATGCAAAATGAGATGCAGTGGCGCGAGCGGGCTGAGCAGATTAGCGAGCTGTACGTCCGCAGCCGCGACGGCGAGCGGGTGCGGCTGAGCAATCTGGTCACCATTACGCCGACGGTGGGGGCGCCGTTTATTCAGCAGTACAACCAGTTCCCGTCCGTGTCGGTGAGCGGTTCAGCGGCCGAGGGGGTCAGCAGCCGCACGGCGATGGCGGCCATGGAGCAGATTTTGCAGGCCCATCTGCCGCCGGGGTATGACTACGCCTGGAGCGGGATCTCCTGGCAGGAGCAGCAGACCGGCAATCAGGCGGTGTGGATCGTGCTGGCGGCGGTGGCGATGGCGTGGCTGTTCCTGGTGGCGCAGTATGAAAGCTGGACGCTGCCCGCGAGCGTCATGCTCTCGGTGCTGTTCGCCATCGGCGGAGCGCTGGTCTGGCTGTGGACGGCGGGCTATGCCAACGATGTGTATGTCCAGATAGGGCTGGTGCTGCTGATCGCCCTGGCGGCGAAGAATGCGATTCTGATCGTTGAGTTCGCCCGCAGCCGGCGCGAGGAGGGGCTGTCGATAGTCGACGCCGCGCGTGAGGGCGCCACCCGCCGCTTCCGCGCGGTGATGATGACCGCTGTGTCGTTTATTATCGGCATCATGCCGATGATGCTCGCCACCGGCGCCGGGGCGCAGAGCAGGCGGATCATCGGCACCACGGTGTTCAGCGGGATGCTGGTGGCGACGATGGTTGGCATCCTGTTTATTCCTTCGCTGTATGTGCTGTTTCAGCGTATGCGCGAGTGGGCGCATCGGCGGGGGTAAGCGCGGCGCTACCGGTCGGTAACGGGGATACCCCAGGCTACAACGACTACCGGGCGGTCCCCTCTCCCTTTGGGGAGAGCCGGGGTTAGGGGGAATTTTCCGTTCACGTTGCGTTTGGCAGAAAAGGGTAGTCCTTCGCTGGTGAACGGGTAAAGGGGGAGAAAACCGTCTCCCCCTTTACAATCCCCCCGGTCCCGCAGAGAAATCGGTGCTGCGCACTACGCTCACCTCCCGGTCGTCCGCCTGCGGTCGGCTCAACTCGATACTACTCGTCCCATCCCTGGGACTCGCCCCTGCGGGGCCAGCGCAAGCGCTGTTCAAAATTGCTCCCGGCAATTTTGTCGTGTCTCGAATCGCCTCTGGCCGCCCTCCGTGGCGGCCAGCCCTTGTCTGCCGACCTCCGGTTCGCCGATTTCAGCGGGAATCGGCTCCGCTGCACGCCCGTAGTTTTCAGAGGCCATACCATAGCGATCAGAATATATACGTTAAAAATTGTATGTGCCTTTCTCCGTGGCCCCGCTGTGTATACCGGGGCTGCAACGACTACCGGGCGGTCCTCTCTCCTCTGGGGGAGAGCCGGGGTCAGGGGGAATCGGCCCCGCTGCACGCCCGTAGCTTTCAGGGGCCATACCATAGCGAGCAGACTCTGTAGGCCCGGTAAGCGCAGCGCCACCGGGCAAGGACATCGGGCACGGCGGCAATCCCTTGTCCGGCCTGTCGTTAATTTATTCACTCTCCTGGCTGGAATGGCCGCCCCCAAACGCGCCTGCTATTTCCTCTCCACCGTTATCATGGTCACGAACGGATGATACTGCCACGGCACGCTGCCGCCTTTGCGGTACATCTTCGACAGGGTGCCGTCGAGATAAAGCATCTGCCGCACCCCAAGCTTTGATTGCGCATAGCAGGCAAAATCATAGAAGTTGGTCTCGCGCTCGCTGAGCATAAACACCACCCGGCCCTGCTTATCGATGCCAACGCCGTTGCGCAGTTTGCGCGAGCTGGCGGAGGGCTTCAGCCGCCAGTTGATAGCGCCATTTTCAATCAGCATTGGGCCGGACTGCACCGCATAGCGGATGGCGGGAGAGCGTTTAAACGCCGGCAGCGGCACGATTTTCGCCCGGCCGTTCTCCACCAGGAATACGCCGCCGGGGCGGATAAAGAAGTTCCCGCCGCCGGCGGAGCGGTTTACCGGCGTCAGGCGCTTGCCGTCTTCGATATACAGCCCCAGCGGCGCGTAGGCCTTATCGTAAATGCCGCCGTTCATCGCCATCTGCACCCGGCCATCGCCATCGATACCCGCCAGCAGCGAACGCAGGGAACCCCAGGCTTTGCCGTGCCGATCCTGCCAGTACATCGCAATGCGCTCTTTCTGCGCATCCACCCGATAGCTCTGCAGGGTCAGCGTCGGGTCGGTGAGGGTACAGGCGGCGCTGGCGAGGGTGGCCAGGGGCAGCAGCGCCAGGGGGAGCAGGCAGCGTAATAACATGGGCGGTCCTTTCTATGGTCTGCGCCGAGTATACCCGCCTCGCTGCCTTATGCCGCCCAAATCTCACAGTGTTTTTGCACCAGCCCGGAAAGCGAACCGCCGTTGGCGATAAACTCGCGCATCTGCTGCGCTTCGCTGTGCGACGATTTCGCCTGGCGAACCACCGCCTCCAGCGCCGCCGTCGCCTTCAGCTGATGGGCGAAAGGGGCCAGCCGGTCGGCGAGCTGCAGGATCTCCTGGCGGATGCTGCGCTGCTCCCCGCCGCGCACATCGGTGAGAGTCCCGTCCAGCCCGTAGCGGCAGGCCTGATAGCGGTTAAAAGGGTACAGCAGATAATCGTCAGGCTGGTGCTTAAAAGGACGCTCCGTCAACAGCCAGCAGGCCAGGGTCTGAATAAAGCCGGCGATGTGGATCGCCTGGGCGAGGGTCAGGGGGGTATCCATCACCCGCACCTCGACGGTACCAAACTGCGGGCTGGGGCGAATATCCCAGTGCAGATCCTTCATGCTGTCG
Organism: Klebsiella sp. JB_Kp004; assembly: GCF_040065795.1. Lineage (NCBI taxonomy): Bacteria > Pseudomonadati > Pseudomonadota > Gammaproteobacteria > Enterobacterales > Enterobacteriaceae > Klebsiella > Klebsiella sp. JB_Kp004. Next base: position 40,310 of record NZ_JBEAKW010000049.1, read on the forward strand.
ATCATGCTGGTGTAGCTCAGCTGGCGGAACAGGCGACGAAACCCCTGCCAGTCGGCCACCCACGGCATCGGGCCGTTGTCGGGATAAGAGGAGAAGCGGTTGAGGCGCGAACAGGCGAAGCGGCTGTCGGTGCTGTCGAACCACGGCGAGGCGGCGTTAAGGGCGATGAAATGCGGCACAAAGCGCGACAGGCCGTGCAGCAGATAGATGGCGTCGTCGCCGCTCTGGCAGCCGACGTGGACATGCTGGCCAAAGACCGTCGCCTGCTGCGCCAGATAGCCAAAATGCTCGACGGTTTTGACATAGCGCGGATTGTCGCTGATCTGCTGGCGCTGCCAGGCATGAAAGGGGTGCGAACCGCCGCCGCAGATCTGCAGATGATGATGCAGCGCCGCGCGCTGGACCGCCTGCTGGATAGCGCTGAGCTGGGCTTGCGCATGGCTGATGTCGCGACACACCCCGGTGGCGATCTCCAGCATGCTCTCGGTGATATCGTGCTTGGCTTCTCCCACGGTCAGTTCATGCTGGACGTCGGCAATCAGCGTCGAGGCATCCTGGCTGAGGTCGTAACCCGGCGGGTTCACCACCTGCAGCTCCAGTTCGATACCGAGGGTAAAAGGATCGGAGCGGTGAAAATCGGCTAAAGGCATAGTCTCTCCCGGTCGATGTGTTCTCTGAAGTATAGAAGGGATTGTTCCCGGCGGAGAATACGCCGCGGCGGGGGAGGGGGAAGCATAAAAAAGTGACGCGACGTGATTATTTAAATTTTGCGATATAGCGACTGGTGCAATTCTGCAACATATTTCCCGCTGGCGGTGCGGCAGAATAAGGTTGAATTATTTTCCCATAATTATCATGGTGATAATATAAGTCCTTCTTATTTTATCGGTCGGTTTCGGCCTATTTCCGCCCGCACCAGAGCTGGTACGCATTTTGCCTGTTAATCAGTGACACTTTATTTAACAGGGATCATGTGATGCACAAAACGACGTTATTTTCGCGTGCCGGTCGTCTCGCCGTGGCGGTGAGCGGCGCACTGGCCCTGGCGGGCGCCGCCTTACCTGCCAACGCCTCCACGCTGCGGATCGCCATGACCGCCGCGGATATTCCGTTGACCCTCGGCCAGCCGGATCAGGGCTATGAGGGCAACCGCTTTACCGGCATCCCGCTGTACGACGCGCTGGTGGAGTGGGATCTGTCGCAAGGGGAAAAGCCCAGCGGTCTGGTGCCGGGGCTGGCGACCGAGTGGCACATCGATCCGCAGAACACCCGCCGCTGGATTTTCACCCTGCGTCCGGGGGTGAAATTTCATGATGGGAGCGAGGTGAACGCCGACGCCATCGTCTGGAACGTGGATAAGGTGCTCAATAAAGCAGCGCCACAGTACGCCCCGGGTCAGATCGGCAACACCCTGTCGCGGATGCCGACCCTCGCCGGCGCGGAGAAAATTGACGATCACACCGTGGCGCTGACCACCTCGGAACCGGACGCGCTGCTGCCGTACAACATCACCAACCTGTTTATTGTCTCGCCCACGGCGTGGCAGAAGCAGTATGACGCGGTGCCGGCCAGCGCGGGCGATAGCGCCGCGCGCAGCAAACAGGCGTGGACCGCCTTCGCCGCCCATGCGGTGGGCAGCGGCCCGTTCAAACTGGAGAAGCTGGTGCCGCGTCAGCAGCTGATCCTCGCGAAAAACCCCGACTACTGGAATAAAGATCGCATTCCCCGGGTGGATAAGGTGGTGCTGATCCCCTTGCCGGAGGCTAACGCCCGCACCGCGGCGCTGCTGTCGAAGCAGGTGGACTGGATTGAAGCCCCGGCGCCGGACGCCATCGATCAGATCAAGTCTCAGGGTTTTCACCTCTACGCCAACACCCAGCCGCACCTGTGGCCCTGGCAGTTCTCCTTTGAAAAAGGATCCCCGTGGCAGGACATTCGGGTGCGTAAAGCGGCCAACCTGTGTCTGAACCGCGCCGAGCTGAAGAGCTACCTCGGCGGCTATATGACCGAGGCCACCGGGGTCTACGAGGCCGACAGCCCGTGGCATGGCAAACCCACCTTCCAGATCAAATATGACCCGGACGCCGCCCGTCAGCTGATGACCGAGGCCGGATACAGCGCCGGCAAGCCGCTGCACGTCACGGTGGCGACCTCGGCTTCCGGCTCCGGGCAGATGCAGCCCTTGCCGATGAACGAGTATATCCAGCAGAGCCTGAAGAGCTGCTTCTTCAATGTGGATATCAAAGTGGTGGAATGGAACACCCTGTTCACCAACTGGCGTCTGGGCGCCCGGGATCCCTCGGCAAAAGGGATCGACGCGATCAACGTCAGCGCCGCGGTCAACGATCCCTATTTTGGCCTGATCCGCTTCTCCACCGCCAAAGCGTTTCCGCCGGTGGCGACCAACTGGGGCTACTTCTCCACCCCGGAGACGGAAAAACTGGCCGCCGCCGTCAAGCACGCCTTTACCCCGGAAGCGATGAATAAAGCCGCCGGCGAGCTGCACGCCGCGCTGGTGGATCAGGTGCCGTTCCTGTTTGTCGCCCACGACGTCGGGCCGCGCGCGATTTCGCCCGCGGTGACCGGGGTGGTGCAACCGCAGAGCTGGTTTATCGACCTCAGTCTGGTGAGCAAAAAAGAGTAATCGCGAAAGGGGCGACCGATGATCAATACGCTGCTATACCGCATTCTGCTGGCTATCCCCACCATGCTTGGGGTGGCGGTGATCTGTTTCATGCTGGTGCAGATAGCGCCTGGCGACCCGCTGGTGTCGGTAATGCCGCCGGACGCTTCGGAGGCGCTGCGCCAGACGTTGATGCAGGCTTACGGCTTTGATAAGCCGCTACCCCTGCAGTTTATCCACTGGCTGTGGCGGGCGTTGCACGGCGACCTCGGTATGTCGGTCGCCACCGGCCGCCCGGTTATTGACGAGGTGATGACCGCGGTAAGCTACTCCCTGCGCCTGGCGCTGCTGGCGACGGCGATCGGTTTCGTCCTCGGCAGTCTGTTCGGCTTTGTCGCCGGCTATTTTCGCAACAGCGTCATTGACCGTCTGGCCTCGGTGTTGTCGGTGTTTGGCGTCAGCGTGCCGCACTACTGGCTGGGGATGCTGCTGGTGATCCTCTGCAGCGTCAAGTTCGCGCTGCTGCCGGCCACCGGCGGCGGGCCGATAGGCGAGGTGGGCTGGCAATGGGACTGGGCGCACCTGCAGTTCATGCTGCTGCCGGCCATCACGCTGTCGGTGATCCCGACCGGGATTATCGCCCGCACCGTGCGCTCGCAGGTCGCCGATATCCTCAGCCAGGAGTTCATCGTTGGCCTGCGCGCTCGCGGGCTCAACGAGTCGCGCATCTTTGTCCACGTCATGAAAAATGCCGCGCCAACCGCGCTGGCTGTGATGGGGCTGCAGGTGGGCTATCTGATGGGCGGCTCGATCCTTGTGGAGACCGTCTTCTCCTGGCCGGGAACCGGGCTGCTGCTCAACACCGCCATTTTTCAGCGCGACCTGCCCCTCCTGCAGGGCACCATCTGGGTGCTGGCGCTGTTTTTCGTATTGCTCAACCTGTTGGTGGATATTCTGCAGACCACCCTCGACCCGCGCATTAAGAGGAGCTGACCATGGTGGATACGGCAACGACGAAAGCGGTCCCGGCCGCGCCGGCCAACGCTTCCCGGCAAGGTTACTGGCGCGGCGTGCTGCGCCGCTTGCTGCGCGATCCGGGCGGGGTATTCGTCGGCGCGATCATTCTCGTTCTGCTGGCCCTGGCGCTGTTCGGGCCGTGGCTTATCGTCAAAGACCCCTATCAAACGTCGATGTTCCTGCGCCTGAAGCCCATCGGCAGCGACGGCTTTCCGCTGGGCTCTGATGAGCTGGGGCGCGACATGCTGTCGCGACTGATCCTCGGCACCCGGCTGTCGCTGTTTATGGGGATTGTCCCGGTGGTGTTCGCCTTTTTTATCGGCGGCGCCATCGGGATCATCGCTGGCTACATGGGCGGCAAAATCAATACCCTGATCATGCGCACCGTGGATGTGTTCTATGCCTTTCCCTCGGTCCTGCTGGCGATTGCGCTGTCGGGGGCGCTGGGGGCGGGCATCGGCAATGCGCTGCTGTCGCTGACCCTGGTGTTTGTCCCGCAGGTGGCGCGGATTGCCGAGAGCGTGACCGCCCAGGTACGGCATATGGACTATATCGATGCCGCCCGGGCCACCGGCGCCAGCGCGTTGACCATTATCCGCGTCCAGGTGCTGGGTAACGTGCTCGGGCCGATCTTCGTCTTCTCCACCGGGCTGATTTCGGTGTGCATGATCCTCGCCTCCGGCCTGTCGTTTCTCGGCCTCGGCGTGCGGCCGCCGGAGCCCGAGTGGGGGCTGATGCTCAATACGCTGCGCACGGCAATCTATACCCAGCCGTGGGTGGCCGCCCTGCCGGGCCTGATGATTTTTATCACCTCCATTTCGTTCAATATCCTCGCGGACCGCCTGCGTGCGGCAATGGCGATTAAGGAGTAAGCGATGCAACCCTTTACCAATATCGACCTCGGCGGGCCGGCGCAGCCGCTGCTGAAGGTCAATCACCTGCTGAAGTACTTCCGCGGCGGCAAAGGCCGGGAGGTGGTCCAGGCGGTGGACGATATCAGCTTCACGGTGATGAAAGGCGAAACCCTGGGGGTGGTCGGCGAGTCGGGCTGTGGCAAATCGACCACCGCCCGGCTGCTGATGCAGCTGCTCACCCAGGACAGCGGCGAACTGATCTTCGACGGGCTGGGGGTCGGCTCGTCGCGTCTGCCGCTGAAAGCCTACCGTCGCCAGGTGCAGATGGTTTTCCAGGACAGCTATGCCTCGCTCAATCCGCGCCTGACCATGGAGGAGAGCATCGCCTTCGGCCAGCGGGTCCACGGCGTCAGCGCCAGAGAGGCCAGCGAATACGCCCGCTATCTGCTGGCGCACGTTGGCCTTGAGCCGGCGCGCTTCGCCGACCGCTATCCCCATGCGCTCTCCGGCGGCCAGCGGCAGCGGGTGAATATCGCCCGCGCGCTGGCGATGAAGCCGCGGCTGGTCATTCTTGATGAGGCGGTGTCGGCGCTGGATAAATCGGTGGAAGCTCAGGTGCTGCAGCTGCTGCAGGAGCTGAAGCGGACCCTTGAGCTGACCTATGTGTTTATCAGCCACGATCTGCACGTGGTGCGCTGGCTGTCGGATCGGATCCTCGTCATGTACCTTGGCGAAGTGGTGGAGATCGGCCCGGCGGAGCAGCTGTTTACCGCCTCCGCCCATCCCTATACCCGGGCGCTGTTAAGCTCCATGCCCTCCATGGATCCGCAAAACCGCACCCTGACCTCGCCGCTGAGCGGCGATCCCCCCAGCCCCATCGCGCCGCCGAGCGGCTGCCGCTTTCACACCCGCTGCCCGCACGCGAAGGCGGTCTGCGCCGAGGTGAAACCGCGGCTGGAGGCGGTCGGGGAGGGGCACCAGAGCGCCTGCCTGATGGCGCAGCCGGCCTCGCCCTGGCATCAGAGCATCCCTCTTAAGGAGGTCAGCCATGTCGCATAACGCCTTTGTCCATGTGCGCGACCTGCGGGTCGTCTTTCGCCGCGACGGACAGACCATCAACGCGGTCAACGGGGTCTCCTTTGACGTACAAAAGGGGGAGGTGATGGCGTTGATTGGCGAGTCGGGTTCCGGCAAGAGCGTGACCCTGCGGGCGCTGATGCGCCTGCACCCGCCGGGGAGCAGTGAGCTCTCCGGCACCCTGCGGGTGGGGGACGACGCGGTGCTGACGATGAACGCCAGCCAGCTGCGGCGCTATCGCGGCGGGCGCTGCGCGATGATTTTTCAGGAGCCGCTTCTGGCCTTCGATCCGGTCTACACCGTCGGGCAGCAGATTATAGAAGGGCTGCGCCGCCACGAAGGGCTGTCGCGCCAGGCGGCCCGGGACAGGGCGCTGGAGGCCCTGCGTCAGGTGCGCATTCCCAGCCCCGAACGGCGGCTGGAGGCTTACCCGCACGAGATGTCCGGCGGGATGCGCCAGCGGGCGATGATCGCCCTTGCGCTCTCCTGTAACCCGCAGCTGCTGCTGGCGGATGAGCCGACCACCGCCCTCGACGCCACGGTGCAAATCCAGATCCTGATCCTGCTGCGCGAGCAGCAAAAGCAGCGCGGGCTGTCGATCGTGTTTGTGACCCACGATATCGGCGCCGCGGTGGAGATTGCCGACCGGGTGGCGGTGATGTACGCCGGGCGGATCGTTGAGGAGGCCGCCATGAGCGAGATCCTGCGCCACCCGCGCCATCCTTATACCCGGGTGCTGCTGGGCAGCCGGCCGAAAGAGGGGCTCAAGAAAGGCGATGCCCTGCACTGCATTCCCGGCGCGCCGCCGGATCTGGCGCGCTTGCCCCCCGGCTGCGCCTTTGCCGAGCGCTGTCCGCACCGTCGCCCGGTCTGCGAGCAGAGCCTGCCGCCGACGGAGGCCGCAGCGGAGCGCCACACGGTGAGTTGCCACCGCTGGCGCGAGCTGGCGATTGACGCCCACGCGCAGGCCCTGGCCGTCTGACCGACGGCAACACACTCTACAGATGAAGGCCAGGCGCTGATGCCTTATTTTCCACCGCCGGTTGCGCTGGCGGCGACCTTGATGTCAGGAGACCACCATGAGCAGTGATGTACTTTTTACCCCCGCCACCGACACCACCCGCTGGCGCATCAATGGCGACCGCCTGTGGGCGTCGTTAATGGATCTTGCTCAGATCGGCGCCACGCCGAAGGGCGGCTGCCGCCGTCTGACCCTCACCGACCTCGACCGCCAGGGGCGGGACCGGGTGATTGGCTGGGCGCGGGAGGCCGGGATGAGCGTCACCATCGATAAAATCGGCAATGTGTTTATGCGCCGGGAAGGGCGCAACCCCAGCCTGCCGCCCATCGTCTCCGGCAGCCATATCGACACCCAGCCCTCCGGCGGCAAATTTGACGGCAACTACGGCGTGCTGGCGGCGCTGGAGGTGGTGCGCACGCTCAACGATCGGCAGATTGCCACCGAGGCGCCGATTGAGGTGGTGTTCTGGACCAACGAAGAGGGGTCGCGCTTCGTGCCGGTGATGATGGGCTCCGGGGTCTTTGCCGGGGTCTTCCCGCTGGAGGAGACCTGGGCCGTCACGGATAAAGAGGGCATCAGCGTCGGCGAGGCGCTGGCGCAGATCGGCTATATCGGCGAGCAGACCCCGGGAGAGCATCCCATCGGCGCCTATTTTGAGGCGCACATTGAGCAGGGACCGATTCTCGAAGATGAAGCGAAAACCATCGGTATCGTGCAGGGCGTGCTGGGGATCCGCTGGTACGACTGCGTGGTGACCGGCCAGGCGTCGCACGCCGGACCCACGCCGATGCGCCTGCGTCAGGATGCCCTGCAGGTGGCGACCCGCATTATGCAGGAGGTGGTCGCCATTGCCGGGCGCAGCGAAGAGGGACGCGGCACCGTCGGCAGCGTGCAGGTGTGGCCCAACAGCCGCAACGTGGTGCCCGGGGAGGTCACCTTCTCCATTGATATGCGCAATCTCAGCGATGCGCTGGTGGATGAAATGGATCGCCAGCTGCGGGCGTTTATCGCGGAGGTTGAGCGGGAGAGCGGTCTGCAGGTGGCCCTGAAGCAGGTGAGCCACTATCCGGCGGCGCCGTTCGATAGCGAATGCCAGCAGGCCATTGCCGATGCCGCGCAGCGGCTGGGCTATCCGGCGCGGCCGATTGTCTCCGGCGCCGGGCATGACGCCGTGTATATGAGCTACCTGGCGCCGACCGGGATGATTTTTATTCCCTGCAAGGACGGGATCAGCCATAACGAAATGGAGTATGCCTCGCCGGAGCACGTCGCCGCCGGGGCCAACGTGCTGCTGCAGGTGATGCTCCAGTACGCCCGGCCGGTGTAGGCGCTCATCCTCCCCGGCGGGGCGACGCGTCAGGTCAGGCGCGGCTCCCGCTCCCTGCGCCAACCCGCTGGCGGCCAAATTTGCGCGAGCCCACCACGCACAGCACCACCCCGAGGGTGACCGCCAGCATCAAGGGGCTGACGGTTTCGTGCAACAGCGCCGCCGACAGGCCAAGCCCAAAGAACGGCTGCAATAGCTGGAGCTGGCCGACGGCGGCGATCCCGCCCGCGGCCAGCCCTTTGTACCAGAAGATAAAACCAATCAGCATGCTGAAGAGCGACACATAGCCCAGCGCGGCCCAGGAGGAGGTCGATATGGCGCGCCAGGAGGCGGGCTGAACCATCAGCGAGGCGGGGAGCATCAACGGCAGGGCAATGAGCAGCGCCCAGCAAATCACCTGCCAGCCGCCGAGCTCCCGGGTCAGCTTTGCCCCTTCCGCATAGCCGAGGCCGCAGGCGATCACCGCCGCCAGCATCAGCAGATCGCCGCTGAGCGACGCCGCCGCACTTTGCGTCAGGGCGAATCCCATCACCAGCAGGCTGCCCAGCAGCGAAAAGATCCAGAAAGCCCGCCGCGGACGTTCACCGCCGCGCAGTACGCCGAAGAGGGCGGTCATCAGCGGCAGCAGGCCAATAAACACAATCGAATGCGCTGAGGTGATGCGCTGCAGGGCCAGCGCCGTGAGCAGGGGAAAGCCGATCACCACCCCGGATGAGACGATGATCAGGGGCACAAGCTGCGCCAGGCGCGGGCGTTTCTGACGAAAGCCGACCAGCAGGGCGACGGCAAGCAGCCCGGCGATGGAGGCGCGCAGAAAGGTCAATAACAACGGATCCATATCCTGCACCGCCAGCCGCGTCGCGGGCAGCGAACCGCTGAAAATGATCACCCCCAGTAAACCATGAAGCCATCCGGACCAGGGGCCGGGCGCCGATTTATCCAGTGTTGAATCTACCACGTTAACCTCGCGTTATCTGATTGGGCTGCGCCCGCTTGAGCATCGTCAGCGGCGATGGTAATGTGGCCAATCTGATACAATCAAATTATTGTCATAGATACATTTCACGATGAAAGCCCGATACAAAGCCGTTGTCGACCGATACGCGCAGGCGATCCGCAGCGGGCAGCTGCCCGCCGGCACCCGTCTGCCGACGCACCGTACCCTGGCCGCCGAGGAACGCCTCTCGCTGGCCACCGCCACGCGCGTCTACCGTGAACTGGAGGAGATGGGGCTGGTCAGTGGCGAAACCGGGCGCGGCACCTTCGTGCGGGACCTCTCGCTGCCGCCGGGGCATGGGGTCGACCAGCAGGTGGTGGCCGCCGACGTCGTGGATCTTAACTTCAACTACCCTTCGCTGCCGGCGCAGGGCGATGCGCTGCGCGAGGCGCTCAGGCAGCTGGCGATGGCGGGCGATATTGACTCGCATCTGCGCTATCAGCCTCACGCCGGGCGGCTCGCCGAGCGGGAAATCATCGCCCGCCATTTGACCTGCCGGCACTTTGCGCCGGACGCGGAAAATGTCCTGATCGTCAACGGCGCGCAGCACGGGCTGGCGGTGACCGTTATGGGGCTGTTACGTCCGGGGGATGTGGTGGCGGTGGATGCGCTGACCTATTCGGGCTTCAAGGTGCTGGCGGCGCTCTATCATCTGGAGCTGGCGGCGATCCCCTGTCGGGCCGAAGGGCCGGACCTGCAGGCGCTTCACACGCTGTGCCAGCAGCGGCGGGTGCGGGCGGTGTATACCATGCCGACGCTGCACAATCCGCTGGGCTGGGTGCTCAACGCCGGGCAGCGGCAGGCGCTGGCCGACCTCGCGCGCCAGCACGATCTGCTGATTATCGAAGATGCCGCCTACGCCCGGCTGGTGAGCCGTCCGCCGCCGCCGGTGGTCAGCTATGCGCCGGAAAGAACGGTGTATGTCACCGGATTTTCGAAAAATATCGCCACCGGACTGCGCGTGGGGGTGGTGATTTCTCCGCCGCGCTATCGGCCGGAGATTGAGCGCGCCATCCGGGCCACGACGTGGAATACGCCGACGCTGATAAGCTCGCTGATCTGCGCCTGGATTGAAGATGGCACGGTGGCCCGCTTTGAAACGCAGAAACGACAAGATGCGCGACAGCGGCAGCAGGTGGCCCGCGAGGTGCTCTGCGGCCTTCCCGTCGTGAGTCATCCCGATTCGTACTTCGTCTGGCTGCCGCTGGGCGAAGAGAGCCGGGCCGACCGGCTGGCGAATGCGCTGATGGAACGCCGTATTTCGGTGTCGACCGCCGAGCCGTTCTGCGTCTCCGCCACGATCCCCCAGGCGCTGCGCATCGCGCTCGGTTCGGTGCCTTTCGACAGCCTGCGCCCGGCGCTGCTCAACGTGCGCGATGCCGTCGAGTATGAGCAATCCCGCTAACCCATCTGCTCCAGCTGGCCGCGCAGGACTTCCACCCCCCGGGCGATGGCGTCGGGGTTAATGGCGTGGAATCCCATGCGAAAGTAGTTATCCGGCGGCGCGGCGTTGAGAAAATGGCGCGCCCCGGGCTCAATCAGCACGCCGGCGTGGGCGGCTCGCCAGGTAAGCTGCTGGGTGTTGATCTGCGCCGGGGTCTGCAGCCAGAAGGCGTTAGCGTGTTCGCTCCCCGCCAGCGCGCGGCACGACGGCAGGTAGCGCTGCAGGGCGGCGTGCAGGCGCTCCCAGCGCTGGGCGGAGTCGTAGTGGTAGCGCCGCAGATGGGTTTCATAATGGCCCTGGGCGAGGAAGTGGGCCATCTGGTACTGAATGTTGGTCGGCGGATGGCGATAGACCAGCCGGCGCAGGGCGCGCGCCTCGTCGATCAGGTCCGGGTCGGCGACCATAAACCCCAGCCGCAGCCCCGGCGACAGCGCCTTTGACAGGCTGCTGACATACACCACCCGGCCGCTGCGATCGCTGGCCTTCAGCGCCGGCAGCGGGTTTTGGGTAAAGTTACTCTCCGAGTCATAATCATCTTCAATGATCACCGCGTCATGGCGGGCGGCATGCTCCAGCAGCTGGCGGCGGCGCGCGCTGCTCATCGCCACTCCGGTGGGCACCTGGTGGCCGGGGGTGACATAGTAGTAATCGCAGGGACGCTCATTAAGCACGATCCCCTCTTCATCCACTGGGTGCGGCGCCACCTCGGCGTCGGCGAGCAGAAAGGTGTTGATGGCTTCGCGAAAGCAGGGGTTTTCGACGCCAATGCGGGTGGTGGAAGAGAGCAGCAGCCGTGTCAGCAGGTAGAGGGCGTTTTGCGAGCCCAGGGTGATGAGAATTTCGTCCGGGGCGGCGACAATGCCGCGCTTGGGCAGCACCCGGGTGCGGATCTGCTCGATGAGCATCGGCACATCCTGGTCAATATGGTCGACCACCCACGCTGGATCGCGCACCCCGCCGTGCAGCCAGTTGGCCGCCGAGCGCCAGGTGGCCAGCGGGAACTGCCGGGTATCGGGCTGGCCGTAGATAAACGGGTAGCGGTAGTGCATCCAGCCCGCCGGTTTGAGGATCGACTCCTGCTGGCTGGGGGTCATCTGCAGCCGGTCGCCCCAGCGTGGTGCAGCCGCTTCGCGCTGCGGTGCACTCTCGACCGCGGGAGGCGAAGCGTCGTGATAGTCGGGATGCAGGTAGTAACCGCTTCGCGGGCGGCTTATCAGATAGCCCTCGTTGACCAGGCTTTCGAACACCAGGGCGGTGGTATTGCGCGAGACGCGCAGCTGGCTGGCCAGCTGGCGGCAGGAGGGCAGCGGGGTGTCGGCGGCGAAGATCCCGCTGAGAATGGCATTCACCAGCGTCTCTCGCACCTGCTCCTGCAAACCGCGGCCAGGCTCAAAATCAACGTGTAACAGGTGACGGATCATACGGGGCTCCTCTGGCAATAACGCATCGCGACCACCCCATAAGCTCAGCAAATTCCATACCACCCTTCCGCCATCTGACACAGCGATGCGGCCCATCTGGCTCTATACGGAATTGCAAAACGCTCCCACATTAAAAACGCATTCAGCCGCCGCGGACCGGAACCTCCCGGCCTCTATTTTGCATAAACCTTTTCGCGTTCTGGAATGAACCCGTCTGGCCAATCCATCAGGGGTGAAATAATGAAAAAATCATTGGCATCAATGTGTCTGAGCGCTGTATTAACGGTTGCTTTTTCTTATCACGCCGTCGCGGCCGATCTGCCGGAAATAGAAAAATCCGGCACCCTGAAAGTGGCGACGGAAGATGATTATGCGCCATTTAACTTTATGAATAATGGTCAGGCCGATGGCTTTAACAAAGATATGCTTGAGGAGTTACGTAAATACGCCAAATTTCATGTCGACCAGAGCATATTACCGTGGACCGGATTATTAGCGGCCGTCTCCACCGGACAATACGATATGGCCTTGACCGGGGCGGTTATTACCGATGAGCGGCTGAAGGTCTTTGATTTCACCCCGCCGTGGGCCTCAGCGCAGCACTATTTCGTCAAACGCGCTGGCGATACCTCGCTAAACACCATTGCCGATCTCAGCGGCAAAAAAGTGGGCGTGCAGGCGGGCAGCGCGCTGCTGGCGCGTTTGCCGGAGCTGAAGGCGATGCTGGAGAAGACCGGCGGCAAGCTGGGGCCGGTGGTGGAGTACCCCTCCTATCCGGAAGCCTACGCCGACCTGGCGAATAAGCGGCTGGATTACGTGATTAACGTGGTGATCTCGGTAAACGACCTGGCGAAAGCCAAACCGAAGGTCTTCGCCAAAGGGCTGGCCGTCTCCGGACCGGGCTATATGGCGTGGCCGATCCCGAAAAACTCGCCGCAGCTGCTGGCCTATATGACCAAGTTTATGAACCACATGAAGGAGACCGGCAAGCTCGCCGAGCTGCAGAAAAAGTGGTTTGGCGAAACCTATGACAACCTGCCCACCGAGGCGATCACCAGCCCGGAACAGTTTCATAAGCTTGCCGGTCTGTAATGTTCCGCGGCGGGCGACCGCCGCCTGTTGCTGAGAAGGAGGGCCTCATGGATGCAATTTCCTGGCAGTTATTAATCGAAGGCGCATGGACGACCCTCTGGATTTCGGCCATCGCTATCGCCTTCGGGGTGGTGGCGGGGCTGCTGATCGCCCTGGTGCGGATGCTGCGCCTGCCGGTTATCGACCAGCTGCTGGTGGTCTATATCAGCCTGGCCCGCGCGACGCCGCTGGTGACGCTGGTGCTGTTTCTGTTCCTTTCCCTGCCCACGATGGGCATTAACCTCGACAAGAACGTGGCCGCCATCGTGGCGCTGACGCTTAACACCTCGGCGTTTAACGCTGAGATCTGGCGCAACGCCTTCCGCACCTTTCCGCGCGAACAGCGGGAGGCGGCGGAATCGGTGGGAATGCGCCGCTGGACCTACTTCCGCTACATCATGCTGCCGCAGATGTGGATCGAGAGCCTGCCGGCGCTGGTCAATGAGATGTCGTTTTTGATCAAAGGTAGCCCGGCGATCGCCGTGATCGGCGTGGTGGATCTCACCCGGGTGACCAACCGTATCTCCTCGGTCACCTACGAGCCGCTGTCGCCGATCCTCGCCGCCGGCCTGCTGTATGTGGCGATCATCGGCTGTTTATTGAAGCTGCAGGGGATTGCGGAACGGAAAGCCAGGCGCCTGGCGCGCTAGCAACGGGAGGTATTATGAATCAGTGGGGCGTTATCTGGTCGGTACGCGATAGCTTTATTGCCGGGTTATTCGCGACCCTCGAACTGTTTATTACCGCCGCCCTCGCGGCCCTTATTATCGGTATTGCGCTGTGTTATTTTAGCGAATATCAAAAGAAAGTCCTTAACCGGGTTATCATTGGTTTCGTCAGCCTGATGCGCGCGATCCCTTTTTTGATCCTCGCCTATCTGCTGTATTACGGACTGCCGCAGCTCGGTATTAGCATGGAGCCGTGGACCGCCGGTTTACTGGCCCTGATTATTTATCATGGCGCCTATTTCTTTGAAATATTGCGCAGCCAGCGGCGGGTATTTTCCGGCGGGTATATTGAAGCCGCCATTGCTCAGGGCTTTTCTCGCTATGCCATTTTTCGGCGGATTATTTTACCCAATATCGTCTCTTCCGCCTTACCGCTGATCGGCAATCAGCTGATTATCTGCCTGAAGGACACCGCTTTCCTGAGCATTATTACCGTTCAGGAGATCACCGCCGCCGCCAACAGCGTCCAGGCGACCTATTTTATTCCGTTTAACGCCTTTATCGTCGCCATTGGGCTTTACTGGGCGATCAGCATTCTGCTGGAGCTGCTGATTAAGCGCCTGACCGCCTGGGGAGCCAAAAGAGGAATGAGCCATGCCTGAGTCTATTGCCGTAAGCGTCAAAAACGTCTCCAAGCAGTTCGATAATGTGGAAGTCCTGCGGGATATTAACCTGACGGTGGAGAAGGGGACCGTGGTGAGTATTCTCGGCTCGTCCGGGTCGGGAAAATCCACCCTGCTGCGCTGTATGAACTGGCTGGAACAGCCGGACCGCGGTGAAATTCATATCGGCGGTCAGCGGCTGGGGATTGATGAGCAGCGCGGCCGGGCGATGTCGCACCGCCAGCTGGCGAAAATTCGCGAGCGGGTGGGGATGGTGTTTCAGAGTTTTAACCTGTGGCCGCACCTGACCGTGCAGCAGAACGTCAGCGAGGCGCTGCTGCGCGTTAAGGGCATGAAACGAGACGAGGCGCAGGCCATGGCCATGCAGCAGCTGGAGAAAGTCGGCATGGCGCACAAAGCCGATGTCTACCCGATCACCCTCTCCGGCGGGCAGAAGCAGCGGGTGGCGATCGCCCGTTCGCTGGCGATGTCGCCGGAAGTTATCCTCTTTGACGAACCGACCTCGGCGCTGGATCCGGAGCTGGTGAACGAGGTGTTAGGGGTGATGAAAGCCCTTGCCGCCGAGGGCTACACCATGGTGGTGGTGACCCACGAGATGGATTTTGCCCGCCAGGTGTCCAATGAGGTGGTGTTTCTGGAGAAGGGGCTGCTGATTGAGAAGGCGCCGCCGGAGAAGTTTTTCACGCAACCTGACTCCGAACGCGTCAGACAGTTTCTGCAAAGCAGCCGCTAGACCGGCCTGTGCCCCCTGCCGGCAGCGCCGGCAGGGGGAGCGTCGGGTTTCGCTTAATCCCGGTCGATGGCGAACGGCTGCCACGCCTGGCGCACCGGCATCACCTCCACCCGGTTAATGTTCATATGCGCCGGCAGCGTGGCGATATAAAACATCTGCTCGGCGATATCGCGCGCGCTCAGCGGCGTGGTGCCGCGATAGAGCTTATCCGATGCCGCCTGGTCGCCCTTAGTGCGCACCAGAGTAAATTCGGTCTCGGCAATCCCCGGCGCCAGATCGGTGACCCGCACGCCGGTGCCAAGCAGATCGCAGCGCAGGTTATAGCTGAACTGTTTTACAAAGGCCTTGCTGGCGCCATAGACATGGCTGCCGGGATAGGGCCACTGCCCGGCGATCGAGCCGATATTGATAATGCTTGCCCCGGCGCCATGGCGGATCAGCGTCGGCAGCAGGGCGTGGGTCATCGTCACCAGACCGGTGACGTTGGTGTCGATCATCGTTTTCCAGTCCTCCAGCGCCACCTCCTGCGCCGGCAGCGGCGACAGCGCCAGCCCGGCGTTGTTGATCAGGGTGGTGATATCGGCGAAATCGGCGGGCAGCGACGCCACCGCCGCAGCCACCGCCTCGCTGTCGCGAACGTCAAGCTCAATAATATGCACCGGCACCTGGGCGGCGAGTCTGTCCTGCAAGGCCTTCAGTCGCGGATAGCGGCGCCCGCTCAACACCAGCGACCAGCCCGCATCGGCAAACACCTGCGCTGCCGCTTCGCCAAAACCCGAGGTCGCCCCGGTGATAAACACTACGTTGCTCGTTGCCATCTCATTCTCCTGTGCGGTTGTCCCTTCACTATAAAAACGCCGGACGGCAAGGCACAGGGCCAGACGACGGGCGGGGATGTGACACCGTGTCACATCGTTTTGCGCACACTGGCTCTATCCGATTTGCGCGGCCGCGGCCAATGATGAAGTCAACCACTACGACATGAGAGAGGGCAGGGTATGAAGCTGGCAATTCACAACGAGGTCGCGGTAAGCAATGACGAAGTTCGGCAATTGGATCGCGCCTATGTGTTTCATTCATGGTCGATGCAGGGCAATCTCAACCCGCTGGTCATCGCCGGGGCGCAAGGCTGCGAGCTATGGGATTATGAGGGGAACACCTGGCTCGACTTCAGCAGCCAGCTGGTGAACGTCAACATTGGTTATCAGCATCCCCGGGTGCTGGCGGCCATGAAGGCGCAGCTGGAGACCCTGGTCACCATCGCGCCCGCTACCGCCAACCTTGCCCGCGGCGAAGCGGCGAAGCGCATCGTCGACCTGGCGCCGGCGGGCTTCAGCAAGGTGTTTTTCACCAACGCCGGGGCGGATGCCAATGAGAACGCGATTCGCATGGCGCGGCTTTTTACCGGACGCGACAAGGTGCTGTCGGCCTATCGCTCCTACCATGGCAACACCGGCAGCGCGATCGCCGCCACCGGCGACTGGCGCCGGGTGCCGAATGAGTTTTCCCGTGGCCATGTGCACTTCTTCAATCCTTACCTTTACCGCAGCGAGTTCAACGCTGCGACCGAGGAGGAGGAGTGCCAGCGCGCGCTGGCCCATCTGCGGCGGATCATTGAATGCGAGGGGCCGACGGCTATCGCGGCGATCCTGCTGGAGTCCATCCCCGGCACCGCCGGGATCCTCGTGCCGCCGGCAGGCTATATGCAGGGCGTGCGCGCGCTGGCCGACGAGTTTGGCATCGTGCTGATCCTCGATGAGGTGATGGCCGGCTTTGGTCGTACCGGCAGCTGGTTCGCCTTCGAACAGGATGGCGTGGTGCCGGATCTGGTGACCTTTGCCAAGGGGGTTAACGCCGGCTACGTGCCGGCGGGCGGGGTGCTGATTAGCGAGCCGATTGCCCGCTATTTTGACGATCACTTCTTTGCCGGGGGGCTGACCTACTCCGGCCATCCGCTGGCGATGGCGGCGATTGTCGCCACTATCGACGCGATGAAAGAGGAGAAGGTGGTTGAGAACGCGGCCTATATCGGCAACGAGGTGCTGCGCCCCGGTCTCGAGGCGCTGGCGGAGAAGCACGCCATTATCGGCGAGGTGCGCGGTCGCGGCCTGTTCCAGGCACTGGAGCTGGTGAGCAGCCGTGAACAAAAAACGCCGTTGACCGCCGCCGACATGGCCGCGATCAAAGGGGCCCTGACCGAAGCCGGGCTGCTGGCCTTTGTGGTGGAGAACCGCATTCATGTGGTACCGCCGTGCACCATTACTGCTGAGCAGGTGGCGCAGGGGCTGGGGATTTTTGATGCGGTCTTCGCCCGCTTTGCCAGCCTGGCGAAGTAGGGGAGGGTAGTGGAAGCGACCGCCGGACGGTTCCCTTTCCCTCCGGGAGAGGGCCAGGGGGAGGGGAAGCGCTGCCGTGTGGTTTTTTATGTTATCTGTGGCTTCAGCGTAGTTTGCGCTCCCGGCTAATCGTCTGCGTTATGTCAATTCCGGGCAGATTGCGCTCCCGGTTAATTTTCTGCGTTATGTCTCTTACGGCGCAGGGAGCGCACAGGGGGCGGCCAGTCGCCGCCGCCCCCTGTACCCCCGGGCTCCGGCCAGCAAAATCGCCACTGCGTGGTGCCTTCGACTTATCCCTGCAGGCTTCGGGTCGGGCCGAGGCAGCGTCCGTGCAAAACACGGCCCTCAGCCCGCATCCATGCGGGCTGCCCCGGCCTTCCGGGAACGTCTCAGCGATTTTGAGGCCGTCAGCACCGGCAGTTTCAGTGGCGCAAGTGGGTTAATTAACGGCTGGCTGCACGGCCCCTCCAGGCCAGGTAAGCGAAGCGCCACCGACAAAACGACGGCTCCTCAGCTGACCTCACTTCATCCGGTGTTCCCCGTTGAGCAGCGCTTCGCGATCGAAAAAGCGCTGGATCACACCCTCCGCCATAAACGCCGCCCGATCGGACATATGGGCGATGACGTCGGCATCGTGGCTGACCAGCAGATAGGTCATGCCGTGCTCCTGTTTCAGGCGATTAAGCAGATTGAGGATTTCCGCCTGCACCGACATATCCAGCGCCGAGGTCGGCTCATCCAGCAGCAGGATCTGCGGACGCAGCAGCAGGGCGCGGGCAATGGCCACGCGCTGCCGTTGACCGCCGGAGAGCTGGTGCGGATAGCGGCGTGCGGCGTCGGCGGCCAGACCCACCTGCTCAAGGGCGGTGGTTACCCGCGGGGCAACGTCGCGGATGTCGTGGATCTGCAGCGGCTCCGCCAGGGTGCGCCACAGGGTATGGTTGGGATGCAGCGAAGCATACGGATCCTGAAATACCATCTGCACATTGCGTCGCAGCTCGCCCTGAAAGCGGGCGCCCGGCGCGATGGCCTGGCCCAGCAGCGCCATGCTGCCGCGCCATTCGCGCTGTAATCCGGCGAGCACGCGCAAAATCGTCGATTTGCCGCAGCCCGAGGCGCCGATCAGGCTGAAGGTTTCCCCGGCGTCGACACGGAAACTGGCGGCGGAAACCGCCGTCTTCGCGCCGAATGTTACCTGTAGATCCTTAAGATTAACGATCGCCATGGGTCGTCTCCGTAAAGTCCTGGGTTCTGTCGAGGGTCGGCAGCATCTGACCGTAGGTTTGCGCATTTGGCCGGCAGGTCCACAGGGTGCGGGTATAAGGGTGCGTCGCGGTCGGCAGCGCCCGCGCCGGCATCTCATCGACCTGTCTCCCCTGGTACATCACCAGCACGCGATCGCAATGCGCGGCCACCAGCGGTAGATCGTGGCTGATCAGTAACATGGCCATCTGCCGCTGCGCGCACTGCTCCACCAGCAGCTCGAGGATCTGGTTGCGCAGGCGGGCGTCAAGGGCCGAGGTCGGCTCGTCGGCTATCAGCACCCTCGGGTTATTGAGCAGCGCGAGGGCGATCATCACCCGCTGCCCCATCCCGCCGGAGAGCTCGCCGGGATAGCGGCTGAGGACCGGGAGATCCAGACCGACGGCGGCGATGGCGTCTTTGACCGCCTCGGCGCGAGCGCGGCGGCGGAGACGCTGATGCAGGGTTAACGCCTCCTCCAGCTGCGTCTGAATGGACTGCACCGGATTCAGCGCATAGCGCGGATCCTGCAGCACCATGGCGATATCGTTGCCGCGCAGTTCGCGCCAGCCGCGGGCGCTGAGGGTCAGCACATCGCGCCCCAGCACCTCCAGCCGTTCGGCGCTCACCACCCCGGGCTTGCGCACCAGGCCCATCAGCGCCCGGGCGGTCATCGATTTGCCGGAGCCGGATTCCCCCACCAGCGCCAGCCGCTCGTTGCCGAGGGTGAAGCTGACGTTGTCCACCACCCGGGCGGTGGGGTAGTCGACGGCGAGTCCCTGGACGGTCAGTCGGATGTCAGTCATGTTGCGGCTCCAGAATATCGCGCAGGCCATCGCCCAGCAGGTTAAACGCCAGGCTGGCGAGCAGGATCGCCGCGCCGGGGATGGCGGCGATCCACCACTGATCGAAAATCACCTGCATCCCGTCGGCAATCATCGCTCCCCACTCCGCCATCGGCGGGCGGGCGCCCAGGCCGAGAAAGCCGAGCCCGGCGGCGGCGAGGATAATGCCCGCCAGATCGAGCGCCAGCCGGACAATCGCCGACGGCAGACACAGCGGCAGAATATGGCCGACCAGCAGCCGCCGGCCGCGGATGCCCAGCATCTCCGCCGCGGCGAGATAGTCGCTATGGCGCAGGCGCTGAATTTCGCTGCGCGCCTGACGGGCGTAGGCCGGCCAGGTAGTCAGGGCTAACGCCAGCGCGCCGTTGACCAGCCCCGGGCCGAGCATCGCCACGAACGCGAAGGCGAGGATCAGCCGCGGCATCGACATCACCACGTCGGTAAAGCGCATCAGTATCCGCTCCAGCCACCCGCCATAGTAGCCGGAGAGAATACCCACCAGCAGACCGACGGGCAGGGTAATGGCGGTCACCAGCGCGACCAGACCCAGCGCCGGACGGGCGCCGTAGAGCAGGCGCGACAGCAGATCGCGGCCGTAGCTGTCGGTGCCGAGCCAGTGCCCCGCGCCCGGGCCCTGCAGGCGGGCGGCGGCATCCTGCCAGTTAGGATCGTGCGGCGCCAGCCACGGAGCGAACAGCGCGGTCAACACCAGCAGGATCACCAGGGTCAGGCCGCTGAAGGCGGCGGGTGAGCGGCGCAGACGGCGCAAAAACAGATAAGTCGGCATCAGCGCACCCTCGGGTCGGTTAACCGCACCAGCAGGTCGGTCAGGTTATTGATCAGCACAAAACTCACGCCGATCAGCAGCGTGCCGCCCATGATCGCCGTGGTATCCCCGGCGAACAGCGCGGTGGTGAGGTAGCGACCGATCCCCGGCCATGAGAAGACGGTTTCGGTGAGCACCGCCCCTTCGAGCATTGAGGTCCAGGCGAGGGCGGTCACCGTCAGCAGGGTGCCGCGGATATTGGGCAGGACGTGGCGCAGCAGAATCGTCATCTCACCGGCCCCTTTGGCCCGCGCCAGCAGAATGTACTCTTTGTTCATTTCACTGAGACAGGCGGAGCGGGTCAGACGGGTGATGCTCGCCAGCGAGTAATAGGCCAGAACCAGCCCCGGCAGCAGCAGATGGCCGATAGCATTTTTGAAAGCCGCTGTATCGCCGGAGAGCCAGGTGTCGATCAGCGCAAAACCGCTGCGCGGCTCGACGGTGTACTGATAAATATCGTCGAGACGACCCGGGCCCGGCGCCCACTGCAGCCGGGCGTAGAACAGGGCCAGCATCAGCAGGCCGAGCCAGAATATCGGCACCGAGTTGCCCAACAGGGTAAAGGTGCGCACCGCCAGATCCCACGGCGAACCGGCGTAACGGGCGCACAGCACCCCGGCGACGATGCCCAGTATCGCGCCGACGATCAGCGCCAGGGTCGCCAGCTCAAGGGTCGCCGGGAAGACCGCCAGCAGATCGTGGAGCACCGGCTGGCCGGTGGCGCTGGCGATACCGAGATCGCCATGGGCCAGGTTGACCAGATAGTGCCAGAACTGCACCGGCAGCGGCTGGTCGAGGCCCAGCTGATGGCGAACCTGATCATAGGTCGACTGGCTGGCATGGTCGCCGACGATCTGCAGTACGCGGTCGACCGGCGACAGCGCGGAGAGCGAGAAGGTGACCAGCAGCAGCCCGAACAGCGTCAGCAGCAGCGTCAACAGCCCCTGCAGCAGGCGGGTAAGATGAGTGGAAAACGATGGCATGGAAAATGGAAATTCCTGGTATATCAACATGGTTCCCGGCGGCGCGACGCCCACCGGGTCCGGGTGGAAAAACGGTCATCCGGGCAGGGCGAGACCGCCGTGCCCGGTAACATAACCCGCTTACTTGGTCACGTTATCGTACCAGACCATGTCGGCGTTCAGCCCCTGCTGATAGCCCTTCACGTTATCGCGCACCACGATCTGGGTTTTCCCCTGGTCAATAAAGACGTATGGCGAATGCTGCAGCAGGGTTTCCTGCATCGTTTTGTACAGGTCGAGGCGTTTCGCCGGGTCCGGCTCCGCCACCGCGGCGAGGGTGGCTTTATTCAGCTCAGGGATCTGCCAGCCGTTGAGCCCGGCCACGGTGCTGGATTTACCATCGTTCCACGCGAAGGCGCTGGCGTTGGAATGGGCATCAAAGTAGTCGGGGATCCACAGGCGGATCGCCGCCTGATGCTGCTTCGCGCGCACCCGGGCATAGACCTGGCTGCCGGCGGCCGGCAGGAGATCCACCTTCACCCCGCCCTGGGCAAAGCTGGCCTGCAGCGACTGGGCGATGGTGATAAACGGCGGTTTGTTCTCCACGTCGAGGGTGAAGTGCGCATCTTTAATGCCCGCTTTATCAAGGATAGCCTTAGCTTTTTGCGGGTCGAAGGCGAATGGATTGGTCTCCAGCGCCCCCGGCAGGCCGGCCGGCAGGAAGCTTTGGTGAATAAAGTACTGGCCTTTCAGCAGATTTTTGGTGATGCCCTCATAATCGACCAGCCAGCGCGCCGCCTCCCAGAAGGCCGGATTATTGAGCAGCGGGTTGGCGCTGTTGGCGGTATTAAACACCAGATAGTTCTGCTCGGCGGACGGGATGCTCAGCACCTTCACGCCGGGTTTATCCTGCAGGGCGGCAATCTGGTCAGCGCCGAGATCGCGGGCCACGTCGGCATCCCCCTGCTGGATCAGCAGGCGGCGGGAAGCCGGGTCGGGGACGTTTTTAATAATGATGCTCTTGATCTTCGGCGCGCCGGTGGGGGAGCTGGCGTTGGCTTCCAGCACGATGGCCTGATGCGGCTGGTAGACGCGCATTTTATAGGCGCCGCTGCCCGCCGAGTGCATCTTCAGCCAGTCGTTGCCGAAGTCGTTATTTTTCGCGTTCGGCGCCACCTGTTTTTCATCAACGATGGAGGCGATGGGGGTGGAGAGTATATTCAGCGCCACCGCCGGGCTGACGTCGGCGGTCCAGTGCAGCGTCAGGGTATGGTCGTCAACCTTTTTCAGCTGGCTGGCGATGTTGTCCGGCTGCCAGCCGAGCACGTTGAGAATAAACGCCGGCGATTTATTCAGCGTCACCGCGCGGGTGTAAGAGAAAATCACATCTTCCGGGCGCAGCGGATTACCGGAGGCGAATTTGGCATCCGGCTTCAGTTTGATGGTCAGGGTTTTCGCCGCCGGGTCGGCCTGCCAGCTTTCGGCGAGGATCGGTACGATTTTTTCAGGGTTGTTGCGGTCCGGCTGTACCAGACGCTGGTAGAGGCTGGGCACCGTCTGAATGCTGGAGAGTTCGTTCGCTTCCGCCGGGTCGAGACTGACGATATCGTCGAGACCCTGGGCGACCACCAGCGTGTTGGGCGGCGTGGCGGCATGCGCGGCGGCGGAGAGCGCCGTCAGTACCAGTAAAGGCAACAGTTTCTTGGTCATATGCAATCCCTGAAAAATGGTTATTTTAATTTTTTATGCTTCGCTACGTTAGGCCGCTTGCCAAAAGGCGTAAAGTCAAAATAAGGATATCCTTATGCTAAAAACGCATAATCAAGAACGACAGGTTATTGCCAGGCGTGCAGAAGCGCCTTTCTCGGCTGCTGGCTTCTTGCTATAACGCATTGTCTATTGCGAGGAGGTGGGTGTGCCGGAAATCAATGAGTTTGGCCAGCAGGTGAATGATCTTGTCCCTGGCTGGCAGGGGGCGCGAGTCCTGCGGCGAACGGCGTTAAATGGCCGTTTTTGTCGACTGGAGCCGCTGGACGTTGACCGTCATGCGGCGGATCTGTTTGCCGCCTATGCGCTCGGCGACAACAGCGACTGGACGTGGCTGGCGTCTACGCGGCCGGAGAGCGTAGCGGCGACCGCCCACTGGATCGCGGGCAAGGTGAATGATGATGCTCTGGTGCCCTACGCGGTGATTGACCTGCGTAGCGAGCAGGCGGTGGGTATCGTCAGCTATATGGCGATCGAACGGGAAATGGGCACGGTTGAGATCGGCCATGTCACCTGGTCGCGACGGATGAAAAACACCCCGCTCGGAACGGAAGCGGTCTGGCTGTTGCTGAAGAACGGCTTTGATCATGGCTACCGTAGGCTGGAGTGGAAATGCGATTCGATGAATGTCGCCTCGCGCCGGGCCGCCGAGCGGCTGGGCTTTAGCTGGGAAGGGCGCCTGCGGCAGAGGCTGGTGCGCAAAGGGCGGACGCGCGACAGCGATATGCTGTCCATCATCGATGGCGAGTGGCCTGCGCGCGATGCGGCGCTGCGGGCGTGGCTGGCGGCGGAGAACTTTGCTGCCGACGGGCAGCAGATCAAACGCCTGGAGGCGTTTCGCTAACATCAGAGGCTGTCCCGACCTTCCAGGAACGCCTCTGCGATTTTGACGCCGCCGATACCGGTGGCGTAAGTGGCTACATTAACCGCTGGCCGCCCGGACCGTAGGCCGGGCAAGGCATAGCCGCCGTCCGGCCTAAACGATTAGCGGCGAACCGGCGCGTCGCCAGCGACATAATACGCCGCGGTGCTGCGCGGCAGCGGCTGGCGGCCGCGAATGGCGTCAGCCATCTTCTCGCCGATCATAATGGTGGTGGCGTTCAGGTTGCCGGTGATGATCTGCGGCATAATTGACGCATCGACCACCCGCACTCCTTCCAGACCGTGGACACGGCCTTCGCCGTCGACCACCGCCATCTCGTCGTAACCCATCTTACAGGTCCCGCACGGGTGGAACGCGGTCTCGGCGTGGTTGCGCACAAACTCATCCAGCTCGGCATCGCTCTGGCAGTCAATACCCGGGCTGATTTCGCGGCCGCGATACTTATCCAGCGCCGGCTGGTTCATGATCTCCCGGGTGATGCGAATGGCGTCGCGGAACTCCTGCCAATCCTGCTCATGGGACATATAGTTAAACAGGATCGCCGGATGGGCGTGCGGGTCGCGCGACTTCAGACGCACGTGGCCGCGGCTGGGGGAGCGCATCGAGCCGACGTGGCACTGGAAGCCATGCTCTTTCACCGCGTTGGAGCCATTGTAGTTAATCGCCACCGGCAGGAAATGGTACTGAATGTTCGGCCAGGCGAACTCGGCGCGGCTGCGGATAAAACCGCCCGCTTCGAACTGGTTGCTGGCGCCGATCCCGGTGCCGCCGAACAGCCACTCGGCGCCGATCTTCGGCTGGTTCCACCACTGCAGCGCCGGGTAGAGCGACACCGGCTCTTTGCACTCGTACTGCAGGTACATCTCCAGATGGTCCTGCAGATTCTCACCCACGCCGGGGAGATCGTGCACCACCGGGATATCGAACTGCCTGAGCAGCTCGGGGTTACCGACGCCGGAGCGCTGCAGGATCTGCGGCGAGGCAATCGCCCCGGCGCACAGCAGCACCTCTTTGTTGGCCGTCGCTTTTGACGGGATAGTGCTTTCCCCCTCCAGCCACTCGACGCCCACCGCGCGCTTGCCGGAAAAAATAATGTGATCGGTCAGCGCATGGGTGCGGATGGTCAGGTTGGGGCGACCGCGCGCCTGGTCGAGGTAGCCGCGGGCGGTGCTGGCGCGACGGCCCTGTGGCGTCACAGTGCGGTCCATCGGACCAAAGCCTTCCTGTTGGTAGCCGTTGAGATCGTCGGTGCGCGGATACCCCGCCTGCACCCCGGCTTCAACCATCGCCTCGAAGAGCGGATTATTGCCGGGCTTCGGCGTGGTGACGCTCACCGGGCCATCGCCGCCGTGATAGTCGTTGGGCCCGATATCGCGGGTTTCCGCTTTCCGGTAGTAGGGCAGGCAGTCGAGATAGCTCCAGTGTTCCAGTCCCGGGGCGGCGGCCCAGTTATCAAGGTCCAGAGCGTTGCCGCGAATGTAGCACATGCCGTTAATCAGCGAGGAGCCGCCGAGCCCTTTGCCGCGCCCGCACTCCATGCGGCGGTGGTTCATATAGGGCTCCGGTTCGGTCTCGTAGGCCCAGTTGTAGCGTTTGCCCTGCAGCGGGTAAGCCAGCGCGGCGGGCATCTGGGTGCGGAAATCGAACCGGTAGTCCGGGCCGCCGGCCTCCAGCAGCAGGACGGTGGTGGTTGGATCTTCAGTCAGTCGTGTCGCCAGAACGTTGCCGGCGGAGCCGGCGCCAATAATGATGTAGTCAAATTGCAAAAAAACCTCCCGGTTAAAATATGGACTGGAATTTACCCATCTCAACCTGGATGGACTTCACCTGGGTGTAACTCTGCAGGGTCATCACGCCGTTCTCGCGGCCAATACCGGAGTGCTTATAGCCGCCGACCGGCATCTCCGCCGGGGATTCCCCCCAGCTGTTGATCCAGCAGATGCCGGCTTCCAGCTGATGAATGGCGCCGTGGGCGCGGTTCAGGTCGGCAGTGACGATACCCGCCGCCAGGCCGTAGTCGGTATCGTTGGCGCGGCGGATCGCTTCTTCTTCGGACGCGTAGCTGAGGATGGACATCACCGGGCCGAAGATCTCCTCGCGCACGATGGTCATCTCATCGGTGCAGTCGGTAAACACCGTCGGGGCCACCCATGCGCCGTTGTCAAAGCCTTCGCCCTTCAGCACGTCGCCGCCGCACAGCAGGCGAGCGCCTTCTGCTTTGCCTTTGGCGATGTAGCGCAGCACATTGTCACGGTGCGGGAAGCTGACCAGCGGGCCAAAGTTGGTGGTTTCATCGAACAGATCGCCCGCGCGGATGCGGCCCACGCGCTCAACGATTTTCTGCTCAAACGCCGCCTTAACCTTCGCGGGGACGAACACGCGGGTGCCGTTGGTGCACACCTGGCCGGAGCTGAAGAAGTTGGCCATCATGGCGATGTCGGCCGCGAGATCGAGATCCGCATCGTCGAAAATAATCAGCGGCGATTTACCGCCCAGCTCCATGGTGACCTCTTTCAGCGATGAGGCTGCGGAGTTGGCCATCACCTTTTTGCCGCTGGCGACGCCGCCGGTAAAGGAGACTTTAGCGATGCCCGGATGTTCAGTCAGGTACTGGCCGGTCTCCGCACCCAAGCCCGGCAGGACGTTAAACACCCCGTCCGGCAGGCCCGCTTCGCTGTAAATTTCCGCCAGCCTGAGGGCGGTGAGCGGGGTGACTTCGCTCGGTTTGAAAATCATTGCATTGCCGGCGGCCAGCGCTGGCGCCGATTTCCACAGGGCGATCTGGATCGGATAGTTCCACGCGCCGATCCCGGCCACCACACCCAGCGGTTCGCGGCGGGTGTAGACGAACGACGTCTCGCGCAGGGGGATCTGACTGCCTTCCAGCGCCGGGATCAGCCCCGCGTAATACTCCAGCACGTCGGCGCCGGTGACGATGTCCACGGTTGAGGTTTCGGAATACGCTTTACCGGTGTCGAGGGTTTCCAGCTTTGCCAGCTCGTCGTTGCGCTCGCGCAGGATATCGACGGCGCGACGCAGGATGCGCGAGCGTTCCATGGCGGTCATCGCCGCCCAGATTTTTTGCCCGCGCCGCGCGCTCTCAACGGCGCGGTCGACATCCTCGCGTCCGGCAGCCTGAACGGTCGCCAGCACCTCGCCAGTGGCAGGGTTGATGGTCTCGAAGGTGCGACCGCTGGTGGCCGATGTATAACCACCATTAATATAAAGCTGCTGTTCTGCCATTCGGGACATAACGCCTCCTCGGTTATGGGTTCGGTAAATGCTGACGAATAAAGTGGCTGGTCAGCGACTGCGCCAGCGTCTTATCCAGCGGTTTGCCGCTGAGCGCCGCCCGCAGCCACAGGCCGTCTATCAGCGCCGCCAGCCCGTAGCCGGCCTCCTGGGCCTGCTCGCGCGGCAGCTCGCGGCGGAACTCGTACACCAGGTTTGACAGCAGGCGGCGGCTGCTCACCTGCTGCAGGCGGTAGAGCATCGGCTGGTGCATGCTGCTGGCCCAGAAGGCCAGCCAGGCCTTCATCGCCGCGCTGCTGATCTGCGTCTCATCAAAGTTGCCGCCGACTATCGCCTGCAGACGCTCTCCGGCGCTGCCGTCCGGCAGGGCGTGCAGACGGTTAAGCACCGCGTCGCGCAGCTGGCTGGTGATGTCGCGCATGGTCGCTTCCAGCAGACCATTTTTGTCTTTGAAATAGTGACTGATGATCCCCGTCGATACGCCCGCTCGCCGGGCGATCTGCGCGATGGTCGCGTCGTGCATTCCGACTTCATTTATTGCGTCCAGCGTGGCGTCGATCAGTTGCCTGCGCCGGATTGGCTGCATCCCCAGTTTGGGCATTTTTGCCACTCCATTCATCAGCGTTGGTTAACTATTAAAGCGGTTTTTGATTGGACGTTCAATATAAAATGTGTCTTAATTGTTACGTTATTGAATTTTAATAGTTACAAAAACAGTGGGGATACTGGATGACAGATCTTTCGCAAAACAGAGAAAAGGACAAAATCAATCCGGTGGTTTTTTATACCTCGGCCGGACTGATTTTGTTGTTTTCCCTGATGACGATCTTTTTTCGCGATTTTTCTGCCGAGTGGATTGGGCGCACCCTGGACTGGGTGTCGAAAACCTTCGGCTGGTACTATCTGCTGGCGGCGACGCTGTATATCGTCTTCGTCGTCTGCATTGCCTGTTCGCGCTTCGGCTCGGTGAAGCTCGGGCCGGAGCAGTCTAAGCCCGAGTTCAGCCTGCTCAGCTGGGCGGCGATGCTGTTCGCCGCCGGGATCGGCATCGACCTGATGTTCTTCTCGGTCGCCGAACCGGTGACGCAATATATGCAGCCGCCGGAAGGGGCGGGGCAGACCATCGAAGCGGCGCGCCAGGCGATGGTGTGGACGCTATTCCACTACGGACTCACCGGCTGGTCGATGTATGCCCTGATGGGCATGGCGCTGGGATACTTTAGCTATCGTTATAATTTGCCGCTCACCATCCGCTCGGCGCTCTATCCTATCTTCGGGAAAAAGATTAATGGCCCCATCGGCCACAGCGTCGATATCGCGGCGGTGATCGGCACCATCTTCGGCATCGCCACCACCCTCGGCATTGGCGTGGTGCAGCTCAACTACGGTCTGAGCGTGCTGTTCGATATTCCTGACTCGCTGGCGGCGAAGGCGGCCCTGATAGCGCTGTCGGTGATCATCGCCACCATCTCGGTCACCTCCGGGGTGGACAAGGGCATCCGCGTGCTCTCCGAGCTGAACGTCGCGCTCGCGCTGGGGCTGATCCTGTTCGTGCTGTTCATGGGCGATACCTCCTTCCTGCTCAATGCGTTAGTGCTGAACGTCGGCGACTACGTCAACCGCTTTATGGGCATGACGCTGAACAGCTTCGCCTTCGACCGCCCGGTGGAGTGGATGAACAACTGGACGCTCTTTTTCTGGGCGTGGTGGGTGGCCTGGTCGCCGTTCGTTGGCCTGTTCCTGGCGCGCATTTCGCGCGGGCGCACCATCCGCCAGTTTGTGATGGGCACCCTGATTATTCCGTTCACCTTTACTCTGCTGTGGCTGTCGGTGTTCGGCAACAGCGCGCTGTATGAGATCATCCACGGCGACGCGGCCTTTGCCGGGGAGGCGATGCTCCACCCGGAGCGCGGCTTCTACAGCCTGCTGGCGCAGTATCCGGCGTTTACCTTTAGCGCGTCGGTGGCGACCATTACCGGTCTGCTGTTCTACGTCACCTCTGCCGACTCCGGCGCGCTGGTGCTGGGAAACTTTACCTCGAAGCTGAAGGACATCAACAGCGACTCCCCGAACTGGCTGCGCATCTTCTGGTCGGTGGCTATCGGTCTGTTGACCCTCGGGATGCTGATGACCAACGGCATCTCGGCGCTGCAGAACACCACGGTGATCATGGGGCTGCCGTTCAGCTTTGTGATTTTCTTCGTGATGGCCGGACTGTATAAGTCCCTGAAGGTGGAAGATTACCGCCGGGTCAGCGCCAGCCGCGACACTGCCCCGCGCCCGCTCGGCCTGCAGGATCGGCTGAGCTGGAAGAAGCGCCTGTCGCGGCTGATGAATTACCCGGGCACGCGCTATACCAAACAGATGATGGAGACGGTGTGCTTCCCGGCGATGGAGGAGGTTGCCCAGGAACTACGGCTGCGCGGCGCCGCGGTGGAACTGAAGAGCCTGCCGCCGGAAGAGGGCGAGAACCTTGGTCACCTCGATCTGCTGGTGCACATGGGCGACGAGCAGAACTTTATCTACAAGATCTGGCCGCAGCAGTACTCGGTGCCGGGCTTTACCTATCGGGCGCGCAGCGGGAAATCCACCTATTACCGGCTGGAGACCTTCCTGCTGGAGGGCAGCCAGGGTAACGACCTGATGGATTACAGCAAAGAGCAGGTGATCACCGATATTCTCGACCAGTACGAGCGGCACCTGAACTTTATCCATCTGCACAGGGAAGCGCCGGGGAACAGCGTGATGTTCCCGGATGGCTAGTCAGGGGAGCCCCCGTCGGGGAAAGACTGACGGGGGCGACGGGCCGTTACTGGTAGTTAAAAGCGTCCGGATGGTTGTCGAGGCTGCCGCTGAGGGCGGCAAACAGCACGGTTTTGCCATCAATGGACAGGGCGTCGCTGACGTTAAGCCAGGTCAGCTTCTCCTGGTCGGTTTTTTCATCGACCACCGAGTATACGCCTGACATCTGTTTGGTTTTTTCCGACCAGATCACCGCGATACGCTCATGGCCGCAGTCGTGGGGTTTGCAGGCGCTTAACACCTGCCAGGATTCGCTACCCAGCTTCACCGTCTGCGCCGGCGACCCGGTGCCGCCGGTGGTCACCCAGGCGGGCAGCTGATGGCCTTTGACCATCTGGTTAAACGACGCCCGGGTGGCGGTATCGTGGGCCAGACTGTTCAGCGTGACGTCGCCTTGCGCCATGACGCTGGCGGAGGCGGCTAAGGCGATAATAGCGGTAAGCGTTTTAAACATGTTTCCTCCTGGACTTATTCCGTCCTCATAACAAGCCTCTTTATAGTGAGCGTAGAAAATGATTAATGCAAACTATGACATAAATCCCGTGAATGATTAGCAGCGGTGCGCGCATGGACGTTACGCTAAGCGATATGCCATGATGCGGATTGATTAAAATTTTCCAATATATGCCCTTGTGATAAAGCAGTTAGCGAAATGGCATAGTTATTCAGGCGATAAAGCATGGCGTATGTGAATCATCTACTGACGTTTATTGAGAGTAATCCGGCGCTGGCGGTGGGATTTAACCTTATTCTGCTGCTGCTCTCTGGCATATTTGCCCACCTTTTATGCAAGTTCTTGCTGATTAAAGTGGTGCGTAAGGTCTTCTTTGGTAGCCATAAACAGGACGTGCCGCTGGAGAAGGATCGACGCATCGCCGAAAAGCTGTCCAATTTCATTCCGGTTATTATCGTCTATTACGTTCTGCAGTTTATGCCGGCGATGCCGGCATCGCTGGTGACGGCGATTAATACCATCTGCGGGATCTTGTTTTTTATTTTTATGTCGGTGTTTTTCAACGAGATGCTGGATATTGTCAACAGCTCTTATCTGCGAAAAACCAAACGTAAAAATCATTCCATTAAGGGCTATATCCAGATAGGCAAAATCTTAGTCCACATCCTGGCGGCGATTATGATCCTCGCCGTGATGTCGAACAAATCGCCGATCATTATTATCTCCAGTCTCGGGGCGGTGGCGGCGGTGCTGATGATCGTCTTCCAGCATACCCTGCTGTCGCTGGTGGCGAACGTTCAGCTGTCGTCCAACGACGTGCTCCAGCTGGGGGACTGGATTGAAATGCCTGACAAGAACCTCAGCGGTGAGGTGACGGATATCGCGCTGCACACCATTACTATCCGTAACTGGGACAATACCATTTCCCGTATTCCCACCAAGAATTTCCTCACCGAGACCTATACCAACTGGCAGGCGATGTTCTCCTCCGGGGCGCGGCGGATCATGCGCAGCATCGCCATCGATCAGCACTCAGTGCGTTTTCTCAACCAGGAGATGCTCTCCTCGATGCTGACTATCCGCGGGGTAAGCGAGCCTCTGACCACGCTGCTTGACGGTCGGGATCCCGGCGGCGTGGCGGACCGCTGGTTTGTCGATAACGGCCTGACCAACCTGACCCTGTTTCGCCACTACCTGATGCACTATCTCGCCGAGCGACCGGATATTATTAAGGAGATGTATATTGTGGCGAGGACGCTGAAACCGTCGCCGTCGGGCATCCCGTTAGAGATTTACTGCTTTACCTCTTCGACGCTGTGGAAAGACTACGAGAATACCCAGTCGGCGATATTTGAGTACATTACCGCGGTGGCCGGGCAATTTTCCCTGCGCCTCTATCAGTATCCCGCCGGGCACGATTTCTGGCGTCTCTCCCAGGAGCACGCCGCCCGGGCGGGCCTGCCGCCGTCGGCGGAAGGCTAAGCGCTGAGCTGCTGGCGCCAGAGGGCGATCTCCTCCTCCAGCCAGGCGATGAACCGGGCGATTTCCGGGCGGTTCTCCGCCTGCGGGGAGACGATCAGCCAGTAGTGCCAGGGGTAGGGGACGGTGACGGCGGTGAGCTGCACCAGCTCGCCGCGGGCTATCGCCCCCGCCACCAGCGAGCGCCGCTCCAGCGCCACGCCCGCTCCCAGGCGAACCGCCTCCAGCACCAGGTTGGAGTCGTTCAGGCGCAGGCCCGCAGGAATGATTGTCTTTTCCAGCCCCGCCTGGCTGCACCAGGCGTTCCAGGACTCCATGGAAAAAACGATATCGCTGGCGGCGATCGCCTGCGGGGTGGTCGGCAGGTCGCCGCCGCGATAGTGCGGCGCGGCCACCACCAGCTGTTCATCGGCAAACAGATGCCGGCTTTCCATCCCCTCCCAGTCGCCTTGCCCCATGCGAATGGCCAGATCGATACCCTCCTGCTGCAGGTTGACCACCGCCAGGCTGGTCAGCAGGCGCACCGCGATCTGCGGATGCCGCGCCTGAAAGCGCGCCAGCCGCGGCAGCAGCCAGTGGCAGCCAAAGGAGGGGAGCGTCGCCAGGGTCAGTTCCATCGTGCGGGGTTTGATCTGCACCATCCGCGTGGCGTCGGCGATGTGCTGTAACGCCTCGCGGATTTGCAGGGCATAGAGCCGCCCCTCTTCCGTGATGCGCACCCCGCGGCCGTGGCGGACAAACAGTGTGACGCCGACCAGGGCTTCCAGCTGTTTGATGTGCTGGCTGACCGCCGAATGGGTCACGCTCATCTCGTGGGCGGCCTGCGTCACGCTGCCGAGGCGCGCCACCGCCTCAAAGCTGCGCAGGCTGGCGACTGTGGGAAAATCTGCCATGGTGATCTCTCTTGTCAGGGCGTCAATACGTTAACGTTACTACCGGGTTAGCGGGTTTTAAAGCCGCCGCGATCAGACAGTGGACGGGCTTCAGGCGCTCTCAGTCGGTATAGCACAGGGGAGACCGGCGGACTATCCCGTGGCGCCAATTTGTTAGTTTTTCTAACCTTTGCGGTAAGCATCCCCTGATATTCGCGGGGCGGGTTTTCCAGTAAGGTAAGCCAGCAACCCCTTTATCGCAGGCAGGAGTGACGATGAAACTCATTGGTATGATGGATTCACCTTATGTAAGACGCGTGGCGGTTTCTCTGGCGCTCTATGGCGTGGAATTTGAGAGCCTGCCGCTGTCGGTCTTTAGCGGCTTTGATGAATTCTTCCGTATTAATCCGGTGGTCAAGGCGCCGACGGTGGTTCTCGATGACGGGACACAGCTGATGGACTCCACGCTGATCCTCCACTATTTCGAAACGACCCATCCCGGCGGACGCCGGCTGCTTCCCGCGCATCCCGAGGCGCTGGCCCGCGACCTGCACCTGCTGGGGGTGATCCTCGCCGCCAGTGAAAAAGCGGTCCAGCATGTTTATGAGCACCGTCTGCGGCCGGAGGAGAAGCAGCATCAGCCGTGGATAGCCCGGGTGACCGGTCAACTGCTCGCCGCCTGTCGGGAATGGGACGCCCGGCTGGCAGACCGCGTTGCCGCCGCGCAGCCGGACCAGGTGTTGGTCACCAGCACGGTGGTCTGGTCCTTTATCCAGTTGATGATCCCGACGGTGGTGCCGGCAACGGCGTTTCCGCATATCCGCGCACTGGCGGAGAAAGGAGAGGCGCTGCCGGCGTTTCAACAGTATCCCCTGAGTTAACGGCGGGGATGGCGAGGGGCGCCGCAGCGTGGCGCCCTGAAGCAGGAGAGGATCACCAGCAGACAAACCCGCCGTCGACCACCAGGTCTACGCCGGTGCAGAACGAGGCGGCGTCGCTGGCGAGGAACAGCGCCGGGCCGGCCATCTCTTCCACCTTCGCCATCCGCTGCATCGGCGTCTGGCTTTCAAACTCGCGGGTCTGGTGCACCATCTCCGGGCGGGTATTCATCGGCGTGGCGGTATATCCCGGGCTGATGGAATTGACGCGGATCCCTTTGTCCACCCACTCCATCGCCAGGCTTTTCGACAGATGGATCACGCCGGCTTTGGAGCAGTTGTAATGCGCCTGGTCGAGGCCGCGGTTAACGATAATCCCCGACATCGAGGCGATGTTGATAATCGACCCGCCGCCGGACTCCAGCATCAGTTCCGCTTCCGCTTTGCAGGAATTCCACACCCCGGTGAGATTGATATCGATCACCCGCTGCCATTGCTCGCTCTCCATCGCCAGCGCCGGATTGGCGTTGGCGATCCCGGCGGCGTTGACGGCGATGTCGAGGCGGCCAAAGCGGCTTTTGGCCAGCGCGACGGCGGCGCGCAGGTCGGCCAGCTGGCGGACGTCGCCGGTGTAGGCGCAGGCCTGGCCGCCTATAGATTCAATATGACTGACCGTTTCCGCCAGCCCGCCGTCGTCGCGAAGATCAAAACAGACCACCCGCGCGCCGGCGCTGGCGAGACTGCAGGCGATAGTCTGGCCAATGCCGCTGCCGGCGCCGGTAACGAAGGCGACGCGATCCTGCAGGCTAAACAGCTGTTGTGCAAAGTCTTTACCGATCATAATGATTATTCTCTTCAATAGAGTGTCGAACGTCGGGAGCCTGACGTCCCGGATAGCGGCGCGTCGCGCCTAATCCGGGCTACCGTGCTCAGGACATAATCAAACCGCCATCGATATTAATGGTCTGTCCGGTGAGATAGCGGGCGTCGTCGGAGGCGAGAAACGCCACCAGGCCGGCGACATCTTCCGGCTTGCCGGCGCGCTTCATTGGAATGCCCTCGACCCACTCCGCCATCAGCTCGCCTTTGCCGTAGCGCTTCTGCTCGGTGCTGAGAATTTCGCCCCACACGCGGTCGTTGTAATCCCACATTTCGCTTTCAATAATGCCCGGGCAGAAGGCGTTGACGGTGATATTCCACGGCGCCAGCTCGTGGGCCAGGCTTT
The DNA here is from genome assembly GCF_040065795.1 of Klebsiella sp. JB_Kp004. Taxonomy (NCBI): domain Bacteria; kingdom Pseudomonadati; phylum Pseudomonadota; class Gammaproteobacteria; order Enterobacterales; family Enterobacteriaceae; genus Klebsiella; species Klebsiella sp. JB_Kp004. Next base: position 75,129 of record NZ_JBEAKW010000049.1, read on the forward strand.
GGGTAATGCCGATCACGCCCATCTTGCTGGCGGCATAGTGAGGGGTGTAGATGAAGCCCTGACGCCCCTGGCCGGATGAGGTGTTGATCAGGCTGCCGTGGTTCTGTTTCACCATATATTTGGCCGCCTCGCGGCAGCATAGCCAGACGCCGGTGGTATTGACCGCCAGCACTTTCTCGAAATCGGCTTTTGGCATCCGATCGTAGTAATCAATGGTGATGACCCCGGCGTTCTGAATCGAGACGTCAATGGTGCCGAAGCGGGCGGCGGCCTGCTCATACAGCCCCTGCACCTGGGCTTCGTCGGTGACATCGACCTGCAGCGATAAAATATCCGCCTGATAGCGCTGACGCAGGGTTTCGGCGGTCTCATGAACGCGCTCGGCGTTGGAGACCATCACCAGGTTTGCGCCGTCGCGGGCGAAGCGCTCGGCAATACCCGCGCCAATGCCGCGGCAGGCGCCGGTGATCACCACCGTTTTGTTCTGGAAATCTCGTTGCATATTTTTTCCCTTTCGCTGAGCCGGGCACCAGGCCCGGCGGAAGATGTGAATCGTTGCCGGTTAGCTGGAGGTGGCGCCGTTGGGGGGGAGGGCGGCCAGTTTCTCCTCATGGCGGCGCATCAGGATGACCTTGCTCTGCAGCTTCTGCTGGAACTGGTCGACGACCACGGCGGTAACGATCACCACGCCTTTGATCACCATCTGCCAGAAGTCGCTGACGCCCATCATCACCATGCCGTCGGCAAGGAAGACGATCACGAAGGCGCCGATAATCGAGCCGGTCACCCGACCACGGCCGCCGGCCAGCGCGGTGCCGCCGAGCACGGTGGCGCCGATGGCGTCCATCTCAAACATGTTGCCGGTCATCGGGTGCGCGGTTTGCAGCTGTGATGCGACGATCAGGCCGACAAAGGCCGCGCACAGGCCGGAGAAGGCATAGACGAATATTTTCGCTTTCACAATCGGCACGCCGGCAAGGCGGGCGGCGGACTCATTGCCGCCGATGGCGTAGATGTAGCGGCCAAGCGGCGTTTTGGTGGTCAGCCAGTAGCCCAGCACCAGGAAGCCGATCATCAGCCAGATGGGAAGATAGACGCCGAGCAGAGTGCCGGAGCCGAGGGTGGCGAAACCGGTGTTGCCCAGCGCTTCCATACCGTTGAGATTCGGGTAGGTGCTCCCGTCGTTAAACAGCAGCGCGGAGCCGCGGGCGACGTACATCATGCCTAAGGTGCAGATAAACGGCGCCACGCCGAAGCGGGTGATCACCGCGCCGTTCACCAGGCCGACCAGTACGCCGAAGATCGCCACGCAGAGGATCACTTCCGGGACGTTAAAGAAGAGGATGTCGCCGTTCCACAGCGGCAGGCCGTTGGTCAGCAGCGCGCCCGCCACCATGCCGCAGATCCCCGCCACCGCGCCGACGGACAAATCAATGCCGCCGGTGAGAATGACCAGCGTCATGCCGATGGCCAGCAGGCCGGTGATCGCCACGTGCTGGGTCATGATCAGCAGGTTAGAGGCGGTCAGGAAGTTGGGTACCATCACGCTGAAGAATGCGATCACCAGCAGCAGGGCGATAAAGGTGCGGGCCTTCAGCAGGTACATATAAATCATATATTTCTGGTTCATGATGGATTCCAGCCTGATTAATCTTGAGGTGTTGAAGCCGCGATTAACTGTTCGCGGGTCACCGCATGACGCGGTAGATCGGCGGTAATGCGGCCATCGGCCATCACCAGGATGCGGTCGGCCAGGGCCATCACCTCATCCAGCTCTGAAGATGAAAACATCACCGCCAGCCCCTGCTGGGCCATTTTGCCGATCAGGTGATAGACGTCGGTTTTCGCGCCGACGTCAATGCCGCGCGTCGGTTCGTCGAGGAACACCACCTGCGGCTGGGTCATCAGCGCTTTACCCAGCACCACTTTTTGTTGATTACCGCCGCTCAGCGAGGTGATGGGCAAATTGGCGTCGCTGACCTTGATCGCCAGCTGCTGGATCATCGTTTTCACGCAGGTCTCTTCTTTTTGCGGATTCAACCAGCGCCAGGCGCGGCGAAACCCCTGCAGGCTGAAATCAGAGAGCGTCATGTTGGCCTGAATCGACATCATCTGCACCACGCCTTCGCCCTGGCGGTCCTCCGGCACCAGCGCCAGCCCCTTTTTCAGACGCTGCTGAAAGCGTGATTTGCCGATGCTTTCGCCGTTGAGATGCACCTCGCCGCGCTGGCAGGGCATCAGCCCCACCAGACCTTTAAACAGCTCGGTGCGTCCGGCCCCCAGCAGGCCGTAAATGCCGATCACTTCGCCTTTGCTAAGAGTGAAGGTAACGTCATTGAGCTTGTAGCCGCCGCTGGGATGCAGCGCGGTCAGCCCCTTGACGTCAAGCACCGCGTTGCCTTTTGGCGCCGGTTGATAATCAAAGTGTTTTTTCTTATCGCCGACCATCTGCTCAATTATCCACGGCACGCTGGCGTCGCTGACGTGACGCTCGCTGATAAAGCGACCGTCGCGGAAAATGGTGATGTTGTCGCCGATCTCCATCAGCTCTTCGAGGCGATGAGAGATATAAATAATGGTCACCCCGCGGCGCTTAAGCTGCGCGATCACCTTGAACAGAACTTTCACCTCAGACTGGCTGAGCGCCGAGGTGGGTTCGTCCATGATCAGCACCCGGGTGTCTTTCGACAGCGCGCGGGCAATCTCGACTAACTGCTGGTGGCCGATACCGAGTTCGCCCAGCGGGGTGTAGGGATCGACATCCAGCTCCAGTCGCTCCAGCAGCGATTTGGCCAGCGCGTACTGGTATTTTTCGTTGATGCGTCCTTTCTGAAAGAATTCATTTGCCATGAAGATGTTGTCCATCACATTCATATTGGGAAATAAATTCAGCTCCTGGAAAATAATGCTGATGCCGAGTTTTTCTGCCTGATGAGTCGAATGTAATGAAACCGCTTCGCCATCGAGAATAATTTGCCCGGAGGAGGGCGTTTCCACACCGGCAAGCATTTTCATCATGGTGGATTTACCCGCACCATTTTCTCCGATCAGCACGTTGACCTTATTTCGATAGACCCGGTAATTGACATTATCCAGGGCGGTCACGCCGGGATAGACGCGTGACAGGCCGCGGGTTTCGATAATCACTTCGGACTCAGCGGGCTGGGGAGCGACGAGTTCTTGCGGCGCCATATTATTGCCCCCCCGCGTGAACGATTTTCGCCGGGGTAATTTCCGGGAGAGTTGGCGGAATATCCCAGGCCGAGAAGACGCCGTAGACCTCCACGCTGTCGCCGGTTTTGAGGTTGGCGGTCTGAATCATTTTGACTGCCTGGCTGTTGATATTCTTGCTGTACTCGCCGAACAGCACCTGGTCATTAAAGTCCTGATAGCTGGCGCCGCTGTAGCCGTCGCGCAGCTGGGTGCCGCGCAGGGTGGGGCCAATCTGCACCGTCACCTTGCCGACGCTGGGGTCGGACAGGGTCATCTTGCCGCTGCGCGAGGCGGTATCGAGTTTGCTGACAGTACCTGAAACCTTGACGTAGAAGATGCAGGGGTTTTCGTCCTGCGCGCGGTAGCCGAGGGTTTTGCAGGCGCTATCAATGTCTTTTGCCGCCTTGAGCGCGCTCATCAATTCCGCCGCCGGGCGCGCTTTCGTCACCACCTGCGGTACGATGCTCTGCTGCCAGGTTTTATCCATATTTGCCATATGCGGGTTGGGCGGCGATTTCAGGTCTGCCAGCTCCTGCTGCGAGACGATGCGACAGCCCCCAAGCGCCAGCACGGCCAGCGTCAGACAGGTTTTCTTAAACATAATGCTCTCCTCTGCGCCCCCGCAGGGGCGCAACCACCCGAACTCAGGACTTAATGTTGAAATCCTGGACTTTATCGGCGTTATCCTGAGTAATCAGGATGCCGCGGAACATCACGCGCTGTTTAGCCGGCTTTTCGCCTTTTTGCAGGTAATTATCCAGATCGGTGACGCCCTGAGCGGCGATGGCCTGCGCCTGCAGCATCACGGTCGCCTGCAGGGTGCCGGCCTTCACGGCGTCGCGCTCATCGTTGCTGCCGTCGATGCCGACGACGATCACATCGCTGCGGTTGGCCGCCTTCAGCGCCGCAATCGCGCCGAGGGCCACCGGCCCGTTGCCGCAGATCACGCCTTTCACGTCCGGGTGAGCCTGCAGAATGCTGTCCATGATGCGCTTGCCGTCGATCAGGGTGCCTTTGGCATCCTGTTTGGCTACGCTGACCATATCCGGATACTGGTCAATGACCTGATGGAAAGATTTAGAACGGGTGACACAGTTATTATCGGCGAGGTTGCAGGTCAGCTCGGCGTATTTGCCTTTCTCCGCCATTTTCTCGACGAAGACGTTGGCGACCTCGGAGCCGGCCTGGAAGTTATTGTGGGTAATTTGTTCCAGCGCCACATCATCAACCGGAATTTCACGGTTAATTAAGACCACCGGAATGCCGGCTTTTTTGGCCTTTTCAATGGCGGCGACGCTGGCGGTGGAGTCGGCGTTATCAAGAATAATGCCCTGCACCTTTTTACCAATGGCGGTGTCGATAAGCTCATTCTGCTTTTTGACATCTTCGCCATGGGACAGCACGGTGGTTTTATAGCCGAGAGCTTGCGCTTTTTCACTGGCGCCTTTGGCTTCCGAGGCGTAATACGGGTTATCCAGCGAGTTGACCATGATCATAATGGTGCCTTTCTCCGCGGCGTGCGCGGCAAAGGATAAGGCGGTCAGGGTAGCAGCGGTTAAAAGGGTTTTACGTAATTTCATGACTCTGTTCCTGTATTTTTATATTCGAACAAATGAGCCCCTGAGCGGGCAGGCTTTTACGGTCTGAAATTTCCCCTGAATACATTCAGGGATAGCGATATCGTTATGGGCCGGGTTTCTCCTGTAATAAGTGAATGCATGTCGTCGCGCAGTCCGGCGGTCAGGCTGGCGAGTCCGGTTTCCATAATGTTCGGTCGACCGCATGGCGCCACTCCTGCCAGCGAGTTTGCAAGCGCTGGTGGCGGGCCATGTCGGGCTGAAAGGTGCTGTGTTCGGTTAAGAAGGCCTGCAGGTCGGCGGTCGACCCCGGATGGAGCGCTTTGCGCGCCAGCAACGCTGCGCCGATGGCGGACAGCTCCGGTACGTCGCTGCGCATCACCGGGCAGCCGAGCAGATCGGCCTGGTATTGCATCAGCCAGTCATTGTTGGTCGGCCCGCCGTCCACCATCAGCGCCGTCAGGGTAAACTCTTCATGTTGCCGCATCGCCACCACCACGTCGGCAATCTGATAGGTGATGGATTCCAGCGCCGCGCGGATCAGATGCGCGCGTTTCACCCCGCGACTCAGGCCGCAGATCACGCCGCGGGCGCTGTCGTCCCACCAGGGGGCGCCGAGGCCGGTCAGCGCCGGCACGAAGTACACCCCGAGGGTCGAATCAACGGAGGCGGGAAGGGTGTTCAGCTCATGGGCCAGCTCGGCGGCAGAGAGCTCGCTCAGGCCAGTGCTGTCCGCCATCCAGGCGACGGCATCGCCGGTGTGGGGAATATTACCTTCCAGACCCCACACCAGCTGGTCGCCATCGTGCCAGGCGACAGTGGTCGCCAGCGCCTCGATATCGCACTGCGCCGATTTGACTGGCGCCATCACCGATGAACCGGTGCCGTAAGTGGCTTTCACGCAGCCCGCTTCGCCGAGCGCGTGGCCGAACAGCGCCGCGTGGGAGTCGCCGATCATCGCCATAATGGGAATACCGTCCGGAATGGCGGCCAGCCCTTTGGTATGGCCGAAGAGGCCGCTCGACGGTTTAATTTCTGGTAACGCCGCGCGCGGAATGCCGAACAGCGCCAGCATCTCGTCGTCCCACTCGCCGCGGTGCAGATTCAACAACTGGGTGCGGGCGGCATTGGAGTAGTCGCAGCAGAAGGCGTCTCCGGCGGTCAGATTCCACAGCAGCCAGCTGTCGATGGTGCCGAGGCAAATCTCGCCGCGTTCGGCGCGCAGGTGGCCATCGGCAGTCGCATCCAGCAGCCAGCGCATTTTGGAGGCCGAGAACAGCGGGGCGATCGGCAGGCCAGTGGCCTGTTTAATCCGCTGTTCCTGACGATCGTGACGCAGCGTGTCGCAGAACGCGGCGCTGCGGGTGCATTGCCAGGTGATGGCCGCGTTAATCGGTTCGCCGCTGTCGCGATACCAGCCGATGGCGGTTTCCCGCTGGTTGCTGATGGCCAGCGCGGCGACGTTTTCCGCGCCGACGTGGGCTATCGCACTGGCGATCACCGCCAGCGAGGCGGCCACCAGCGCCTCGCCCGACTGCTCCACCCAGCCGTCGCGCGGCGTTTGGATCGCCAGCGGCTGCGAGAATTTGACGATAACCTTACCCCGGCTATCCAGCACCACCGCTTTGGCGTTGGTGGTGCCTTCATCCAGGGCAATGATGAACTCTTTTGCTGTCGCCTGCATCGTGCTCTCCTCGGTCACCCGGTGTCCTGGAACAGCGGAGACGGGATCTTTTCCACCGTCTCATGCGTCTACGCAGGCCATGATGTGACATTTCGTTATCATCTTTTTAATCACTGAATATATATTCGATAGTGATTATTTATTTGATACCTTAAGCCACAAACCCGGTGACGGGCTACCGGAAAAATCATCAATTGTGCTGGCAATCACATTTCGCCGATCGGCAAAAGCGGCGGCAGGCGGCTGGGTTGGTTGACTAAATTATTGAATTTAAACGTATTAACAGAGCCAGCCCTGAGGTTAAAAAAGCACGTCAGGGCGGCAGAGAGGAAAAACAGCGCGGCAGGTTAGTCGCTGACCAGCATGCGGGCGGTAGGATAATCGGTGATTAAAACGTCAATGTAGCCGCCGGTAAGGGCGCCTTTGATGGCCGCGACTTTGTCAGTGCCACCGGCCAGCGCGACGACGTTCGGGCATTTTTTGACCTTTTCCAGCGCCATGCCGATCACCGGATCTTCATCATCGCGTAACACCGGATGGCCGTTTTTGTCGTAGTAGTGCAGGCAGATATCGCCCACCGCGCCGCGCGCCGCCAGCACCTGCAGCATATCTTCGTGATAGTAGTTCCCGGAGGTTTTCAGCAGCTGGGAGGGTTCGAGAATGCCGATGCCGACGATGGCGATATCCACCTCGTCAAAGCGCGACACCACGTCCGCGACGTCCTTGCTGGCCAGCAGCCGGTTGCGCTCCTCCATGGATCCCTCAATGCTCTGCGACGGCAGCAGCCAGGCGTCGCAGTTCAGGCGCTGGGCGAGGGTCTGGGTAAGAATCGTCGCCTGCACGTTACCGTTGGGCCCGACGCCGCCGAGCAGCTGGATCACGCCGCTGGCCTTCAGGTTCTGCGCATGAACTTCATCGACCATCGCGCGAATGGTTGAGCTCCAGGAGGAGACGCCAATCAGATCTTTTGGCCGCAGACGGGTTTCCAGATAGTGGGCGGCGGCGGAGCCAATCGCCCGCTTAATGGTGTGATCGCTGGCCTCTTCTTCGGTATCCACCACCACCGCCTGCTTAAGACCGTAGCGATCCTCAAGCCCTTTTTCGAGCTTCAGAAAAATGTTTGACGGCTGTACGACGCTGATCTTGACGACGCCCTCTTTCTGGCAGCGGGTGATGGCGCGGGAGACAAATGACTGTGAGAGCGAGAGAAGTTGGGCGATATCAGACTGCTTTCGTCCTTCCAGGTAGTAAAGCGTGGCAATCTTAACCAATAGCCGTTGTTCATCCTGCTTAGCCATATTAATCCTCGAAAATCATTTATCGCCTGTGTTCAGGCGCTTAGCGGCAGCCATTTTATTTAGGGTATAGAGGCTTCTATCATACGCGAAAAAAAATCACACTTAAGTGTGACAGGCGTCTAACTTTTGCCAATCCTCAAAATCGACTATGGACAAAAACAAAACAGCCAGGTCATAATCGAATAAAGAATCATCATTGAATATATATTCAAGGAGATTTCAAGTCAATGTGTTTCTCCGGGCTAAGTCCGGAGCGGGAGGCAGAATGTTCCTGAGTAGGGCGCTGTGGCAGAAGGCTTACCACCCGGCATAGGGATATCTGGTTTTTTTAGTTCTTGCTGGAATAAATATTCCATGCTGAAAATAAATTCAGAGGTGTGAAATGAATCCCTACAGATTTGATATTCAGACGCTGGAGCGTAAAGCCCGCGCGGTGCGGCGCCACATTGTGCGCTTAAACGCCAATAGTCCGGCCGGCGGCCACACCGGGGCCGACCTTTCGCAGGTCGAACTGTTAACCGCGCTCTATTTCCGGGTCCTCAACGTGGCGGCGGATCGGCTCGACGACCCGCAGCGCGATATCTACATCCAGTCGAAAGGCCACGCAGTGGGCTGCTACTACTGCGTCCTGGCGGAAGCCGGCTTCTTCCCGGTGGAGTGGCTGGAGACTTACCAGCATGCCAATTCCCATCTCCCTGGCCACCCGGTGCGGCAGAAAACGCCGGGTATTGAGCTGAACACCGGCGCGCTGGGCCACGGTTTGCCTGTTGCGGTGGGGCTGGCGCTGGCCGCGAAGAAAAGCAACAGCACCCGCCGCATTTTTTTGATCACCGGCGATGGTGAACTGGCGGAAGGCAGTAACTGGGAAGCCGCCCTGGCGGCGGCGCACTACGGGCTGGATAACCTGGTCATTATTAATGATAAGAACAACCTCCAGCTGGCCGGGCCGACGCGCGAAATCATGAATACCGATCCGCTGGCCGACAAATGGCGCGCCTTCGGCATGGAGGTCAGCGAATGCCAGGGTAACGATATGGCCTCGGTGGTCGCGGCCATCGAGGGGCTGCAGCAGAAGGGTAAACCAAACGTCATTATTGCCAACACCACGAAAGGCGCGGGGATCTCCTTTATCCAGGGGCGCCCGGAGTGGCACCACCGGGTGCCGAAAGGTGAAGAGATCGCTCTGGCGCTGGAGGAACTGAAAGATGAGTAATGCAGAACACCTGGCTAACGTCATGGTCGAGGCCTTTATCGCCGCCGTGGAAAGCGGTGTCGATCTGGTGCCGGTGGTGGCCGACTCCACGTCGACGGCCAAAATCGCCCCCTTTATTAAGCAATTTCCCGGCCGGCTGGTGAACGTCGGCATCGCTGAGCAGAGTATGGTCGGCACCGCCGCCGGTCTGGCGCTGGGCGGCAAAGTGGCGGTGACCTGTAACGCCGCGCCGTTTCTTATTTCGCGGGCCAATGAGCAAATCAAAGTGGATGTTTGTTACAACAACACCAACGTGAAGCTGTTTGGCCTTAACGCCGGGGCCAGCTACGGTCCGCTGGCCAGCACCCACCATGCGATTGACGATCTGGCGGTGATGCGCGGCTTCGGCAATATCCAGATCTTCGCCCCCTCCACGCCGCGCGAATGTCGGCAGATTATCGACTATGCCCTTGCTTATCAGGGGCCGGTCTATATTCGCCTCGATGGTAAGGCGCTGCCGGAGCTGCTTGACGAGTCGTATCGCTTTGTACCCGGCGCCGTGCTGACTCTGCGCGAAGGAGAGGACGTCGCACTGGTAGCCACCGGTTCGACGGTGCATGAGGTAGTGGAGGCGGCGCAGCAGCTTGCCGACCTCGGCGTTCAGGCGAAAGTGGTCAGCGTGCCGTCGATCCGCCCCTGCGATACCGCCGCGCTGCTGGCGGCGCTGAAGCCGTGCAAAGCGGTGATCACCGTCGAAGAGCATAACGTCAACGGCGGGCTGGGCAGCCTGGTGGCCGAGGTGCTGGCGGAAGCGGGCGTGGGCATTGCCCTGCAGCGGTTGGGGATCCCGGACGGGGAGTACGCCGCCGCCGCCGATCGCGGCTGGATGCGCCAACACCACGGGTTTGATGCCGCCGCCATCGTCGCCCGGGTGCAAAACAGGGGCTGATGGTCTGAACGCCCGTCGCGTGAAGCGCGGGCGTTTACTGCTGCAATGCGCAAAGCGTGACGACCTGCTCCTCCGACGCTGTCCAGTACAGCGGATAGCGTTGCCCCGCAAACCGAAGCGCTAAGGTGCTTGCCGTTATTTCCACGATCTGAAAATCGGTGAACCCCAGCGCGCGCTGGCCTGCCGTCGGCGTCGCCTTAAACCCACTCTCTTTCGCCGAAAAGGCCAGCGTCAGCGCCAGCGGGAAGGGCAGGCCGCTGTGCAATAGCACCTTTTTTTCCGCCTCGTTGATAATGCTGCTCTCCAGCTCCGCCGCCAGCTGTGGAGTAAACCGGCGCTCGATGTCGACGCCCACCGGCCGGTCAGCGACCACCGCCAGCGCGCGCTGGCCGCAGTGGCTGATACTACCGAACCAGGGCGCGGGCCACAGCGGCTGGCGCCGATCGCCAATCGCGGGAGGCTGTTTTTCTCCCACCTCGCGCAGGGCGTACACCGCGGCGATGCGCCCGGCCAGGTGCTCCGCCTGCCGCTTGCGGCCCCAGCCGCTCAGGCTGGCGTGGTAGGGCAGCCACAACAGATCTTCAGGCTGGAAAGTCGCCGGGTCGAAATCGATCTGCTGCAGCGTATAGCCGGCCAGCGGCAGGGGGGCGTGATGTATGCGCATAGGGCAAGAATACCGTGGTTGTCCCCGCCCTTTATCCTGCAAGGGCGGGGCAGGGAGAACCCGCTATCAGAAGTGGGTGTTGACGCTCATATACCAGGTGCGGCCCGATTCGTTGTAGGTCTCGGCGCCGGCGCCGTACATCGTGCCGGTGGCGCCCCCGGTGGTCTGGGCGTTGCCCGCGCGCCAGTGGCGCTTGTCGAAGACGTTATCCACGCCGCCGGTCAGACTAACGTATTTGGTCACGTCCCAGGTCGCGCTCAGGCCGAGGATGCTGTAGGGGCTGACCTCGTTCTTCTCGCTGCCGGTGACCGGTTGACCCTTATAGTTGTACTTCTTCGGCTCCTGTTTGCCGTACCAGGTAAAGGTCGACTGCAGCGAAACGTCATCGCGTACCTGCCAGCTCAGCGTGGAGTTCAGCGTGTATTCCGGGATAATCGACAGCCGATCGCCGGTCTCTTTATTCTTACTCTGCAGCATGTAGGTGATGTTGTTGGTCCAGTTCACGGTCTCGCTCACCGGGACGTTCAGCGTACCTTCCAGGCCTTCCACCACCGCTTTCGGCACGTTTTCCCATTGGTAGAGGTCGGTGCCTTTATTATTTTGATAAACCGGGGCGTAGCCCGCTTCAATTTTGTTGCGATAGTCGTTGCGGAACCACGTGACGCCCGCCAGCCAGCCGTCGCGTTTAAACTCGAGGCCAATCTCTTTGTTGATGCTGGTCTCGGCTTTTAAATCTTCATTCCCCTGCAGATAGCAGCCGTCTTTACTGGCGTAGCAGCCCTGGCCTTTGCTGTAGAGAATGTAGTTCGGGTTGGTCTGATACAGGCTCGGCGCTTTATAGGCACGGGCGATACCCATCTTCAGCGTGAAGTCGTCCCACAGGCCCTGAGACAGATTGAGGGACGGGCTCCAGTTGTTGCCGACGATGCTGTGATGATCGAAACGCAGCGCCGGGGTCAGCATGGTGGTGTCGGTCAGCTCCATGTTGTTCTCAGCGAACAGGGAGAAGATCTCCGCCTTCGAGTAGGGGCTGCGGCCGGTGCTGTCGTAGCCCGGAATTTCTCCCCCCGACAGCGCCTGGGTGTTGGAGGCCTTATCCTTCATGCGCTGCTGGTTCCACTCGCTGCCCAGCGTCAGGTTCTGATTAACCAGATAGTCGAACGGGATGCTGACTTCGCTGTGCAGCATCACATCCGCCAGATCGATATCCGTAAACTGGTTGCTGTTGAAGATCCCCTCGGTCCCCCCGGCGAGGCCTTCGCCTTTGCGCGAGTTGCGGGTACGTTCGTACTGCGCCCAGTTGCTGGTGGTCACCCCGTTGTCCCAGGCGCCGTTCCAGGTGACCGAGTAGGTGTTGCGGTACAGACGGTTGGTCTCTTTGCCGTAGTTCTCTTTTACCAGGTCGTTGGAGTTGGTGTTCTGGGTGTCGCCTGCATAGAGGTTGCCTTGGCGGCTGTAGCCGGCCTCAAACTCCAGCGACTGCATCGGGGCGAATTCCCAGCGCACCAGACCATCGATGTTTTTATTTTTTACCCCTTCGCGCCCGGCCGGCAGGGTGTCGGCATAGATCCCGGTACGTTCGGACTGATGGCCCTGGTTGATGTCCCAGGCGTCGGCCTGGGTTTTGTCGAGGTTACCGAACAGGCGGAAGCTGAAATCGCCGCCCAGCGGGCCGCTGAGGCTGAAGTTGGTGCGCTTGGTGGAGCCTTCGTCTTTGTGCTCCGGGGCGTTCATATAGGTGTTCCAGGAGCCGTGCCACTCATCGCCGGTTTTTTTAGTGATGATATTCACCACGCCGCCGGCGGCGCCGTTGCCATAGCGGGCGGCGGCCGGGCCGCGAATCACTTCGATGCGTTCGATCATCTCCGGCGGCACCCAGCTGGTGTCGCCGCGGGTGTCGCGCTCGCCGCGCCAGCCGAGACGCACGGAGTTGCGGCTGGTGACCGGCTTGCCGTCGATCAGGATCAGGGTATTTTCCGGGCCCATGCCGCGGATATCAATCTGGCGGTTATTCCCGCGCTGGCCGCTGGTGGAGTTGCCGGTCAGGTTGACCCCCGGCATGGTGCGAATGATCTCCGAGACGTCGCGCGCCGGCGGACGTTTGCGGATCTCATCGGCGGTGATGGTGGAGACGCCCGGCGCCTGCAGGTTCTGCTCGGCGGCGGTGACCACCATGGTCTCTTCCGCGGCGCTGTTTTTATCGTCGGTGGCGGTTTCCGCTGCGCTTAACGGAAAAGCAACCCCGTAAATTCCCAGATTGACCAGCAAGGCCAGGGATTTGATCCTGTTATTCATTGTTATTCCTGCTTTTTTGTCGCCACGTTCCCCAAACGCCCCTTCCCACCGGGAGGGGAGGCGGCATAAATGTTGCCGGAAGAGGGCAAAGGCACTCCGTTGCTAGCTGAATAAGCTCTCTTCGACATGTGTTGTGAAAGACGCGCTTCCCACGGCGCGCTAATACGCTATTGCAAATGCAAATAGTTATCAATAATATTATCAATAAAGAATGACAATTAATTAAAAAAGTCACGCGATACATAGGGTTAATGACTGAATGTTAACGACAGGAAGCGAGGAGTGGTGGCGAACTCTGCAGGGACCGCAGTCCCGGGCGGTGGATGACGCCATCGAGGTGACGTTCTGGTGGCGGGATCCGGCGGGGGATGAAACGCGTTCTCCACGCCGTCGGGTATGGCTCTATATCACCGGCGTGACCGACCACCATCAAAATGCGCGACCGCAATCGCTGCAACGTCTGCCCGGGACCGACGCCTGGTGCTGGCGAACCACGCTGTCGCCGACCTGGCGCGGCAGCTACTGCTTTATTCCCTCCGACCGTGACGATGATTTTTCCCCTGAGGTGTTCAGCGCCGATAAGCCGGACCGCGCGCTGCTGCGCGAAGGCTGGCGCAAACTGCTGCCGCGGGCGATAGCCGATCCGCTGAACCCGCACAGCTGGCGGGGCGGACGCGGCCATGGCGTCTCCGCCCTGGAGATGCCGCAGGCGCCGGCGCAGCCCGGCTGGGATCAGCTTAATGAGGCGCATCCTCCCGCCCGTTGCCTTGAGTGGCGCAGCGCGCGTCTGGGCAACCATCGCCGGGTCTGGATCTACACCCCCGGCGAGGCCGTCGACCCGCAAACGCGGCCCCTGGCGATCCTGCTTGACGGCCAGTTCTGGGCCGAAAGCATGCCGGTGTGGTCGCCGCTGGCCGCGCTGACCCGCGAGGGGAGGCTGCCGCCGGCGGTCTACCTGCTGATCGACGCGATCGACAACCAGCGCCGCGGGGTTGAGCTGCCCTGTCATCGCGATTTCTGGCTGGCGGTGCAGGAGGAGCTCCTGCCGCTGGTCCGCGGTCACGTCCCGTTCAGCGACCGCCCGGAGCGGACGGTGGTGGCCGGGCAAAGCTTCGGCGGCCTGGCGGCAATGTTCGCCGCCCTCAACTGGCCGCAGCGCTTTGGCTGCGTGCTCAGCCAGTCAGGCTCCTACTGGTGGCCGCATCGCGATGGCAGCGGGACGGGCTTTATCGGCGAACGTCTCCGCCAGGGCGAGGCGTCCTCGGCCGGGCTGCGCATCTGGCTGGAGGCGGGCCAGCGTGAACCGATTATTTTTCGCGCCAACCAGGCGCTGCTGGCGCAACTTACCACAACGCAGCAGACGATTTTCTGGCGTCAGGTTGACGGCGGGCATGATGCGCTTTGCTGGCGCGGCGGGCTGACGGCGGGGCTGATCCAGCTCTGGCAGCCTCTGCTGTCGCCCCCTTAGCACAGCGCTTTACGACAGGAGTTTGATATGCAATTCAGTAACCCCTTCGACAATCCGCAAGGGCAGTTTTACATTCTGCGCAATGACCAGCGGCAGTTCAGCCTGTGGCCGGGGCATTGCGCGCTGCCTGCCGGCTGGACGGTGGTGTGCCCTCCGCAGTCGGTCGAGGCGTGCAACGCCTGGCTGGCGGCCAACTGGCCGACACTGACCCCCGCCCATCATGCGGCATAAGGAGCTGACCATGACCACTCGTTTACCGCTGGTTGCCGCGCAGCCGGGGATCTGGATGGCCGAGCGCCTCTCCACTCTGCCTGGCGCCTGGAGCGTGGCCCACTATGTTGAACTGCGCGGCGCGCTCGACCCGGCGCTGCTGGGTAAGGCGATTGTCGCCGGGCTGCAGCAGGCGGATACCCTCAGCCTGCGCTTTGAGGAAGAGGAAGGGGAAGTCTGGCAGTGGCTGGCGGCGGAACGCACCTTTGGCGAACCGCCGATCGTTGACCTGCGTACGGCGCCGGATCCGCACCGCGCCGCCACGGAGCGGATGCAGGCGGATCTGGCGCAGGATCTGCGCGTCGATGGCGGCAACCCGCTGGTGTGCCATCAGCTGCTGCGCGTCGGCGACGACCACTGGTACTGGTATCAGCGCTATCACCACTTGCTGGTGGATGGCTTCAGTTTCCCGGCGATTACCCGACAGATCGCCGCCATTTACCGCGCCTGGCAGCGTGGAGAAACCACCCCGGAATCGCCTTTCACCCCCTTTGCCGAAGTGGTGGACGAGTACCAGCGCTACGCCGGCAGCGAGGCCTGGCAGAGGGATAAAGCCTTCTGGCAGGCCCAGCGCCAGGCGTTACCGGCTCCCGCCTCGCTCTCTGCCGCCCCGCTGGGCGGGCGCGCCGCCGGGAGCGATATCTGGCGGATGAAGCTGGCGATGAACGCCGACGCCTTCCGCCGCCTGGCCGGCCATGCGCCGCAGTGTCAGCCCGCTGACCTGGCGCTGGCGCTCACCACGCTGTGGCTGGGCCGCCTGTGCAACCGGATGGACTACGCGGCGGGCTTTATCTTTATGCGCCGGATGGGCTCAGCGGCGCTGACCTCGACGGGGCCGGTGCTCAACGTCCTGCCTCTGGCGGTGCATATTGACGCCCAGGAGACGCTGGCGGACCTGGCGATGCGCCTCGCCGCGCAGCTGAAAAAGATGCGCCGCCATCAGCGCTATGACGCCGAGCAGATCGTCCGCGACAGCGGCAAAGCGGCCGGGGACGAACCGCTGTTCGGCCCGGTGCTGAACGTCAAAGTCTTTGATTACCAGGTGGATATCGACGGCGTCGAGGCGGTGACTCACACCCTCGCCACCGGCCCGGTCAACGATCTCGAGCTGGCGCTGTTCCCGGATGAGACCGGCGGGCTGTCGCTGGAGATCCTCGCTAACAAGGCCCGGTACGATGAAGCCGAGCTGCGTCGCCACATGGCGCGACTGACCGCGCTGCTGGCGCAGTTTGCCGCCGATCCGACGCTACGCTGCGGCGAAGCGGAGATGCTCTCCGCCGACGAGCAGGCCCGGCTGGCGGCGGTCAACGATACCGCTATGCCGCTGCCCGCCACCACCCTCAGCGCGCTGGTGGCCGACCAGGCGCGGAAGACCCCGGATGCCCCGGCGCTGGCGGATGCTAACTGGCAGTTCAGCTATCGTGAGATGCGTCAGCAGGTGGTGGCGCTCGCGCAGCTGCTGCGTCAGCGAGGCGTGAAGCCGGGCGACAGCGTGGCGGTGGCCCTGCCGCGCTCGGTGTTCCTGACCCTGGCGCTGCATGGCATTGTCGAAGCGGGAGCCGCCTGGCTGCCGCTGGACACTGGCTACCCGGACGACCGCCTGCGGATGATGCTGGAAGACGCCCGGCCGTCGCTGCTGATCGCCACGGAGGATCAGCTGGCCCGCTTCAGCGATATCCCCGGGCTGGAGAGCCTCTGCTACCAGCAGCCGCTGGCCGTTGCGGATGACGCGCCGCTGGCGCTGTCAAAACCGGAGCATACCGCCTATATCATCTTTACCTCTGGCTCCACCGGGCGGCCAAAAGGGGTGATGGTCGGCCAGACCGCCATCGTCAACCGCCTGCTGTGGATGCTGGATCGTTATACGTTATCTGCCGACGACGTGGTGGCGCAGAAAACGCCGTGCAGTTTTGACGTTTCGGTGTGGGAGTTCTGGTGGCCGTTTATCGCCGGCGCGCAGCTGGTGATGGCCGAGCCGGAGGCGCACCGCGACCCGCAGGCGATGCAGCAGTTCTTCGCCCACTACGGCGTGACCACCACCCACTTTGTGCCGTCGATGCTGGCGGCGTTTGTCGCCTCGCTGGATGCCGACAGCGTGGCCGCCTGCCGCACGCTGCGGCGGGTATTCTGCAGCGGCGAAGCGCTGCCGACAGAATTGTGCCGCGAATGGGAGCGCTTGACCGGCGCGCCGCTGCATAACCTGTACGGCCCGACGGAAGCGGCGGTGGACGTCAGCTGGTATCCGGCCTGCGGGCCTGAGCTGGCGGAGGTGACTGGCAGCAGCGTGCCGATTGGCTGGCCGGTATGGAACACCGGGCTGCGCATTCTTGATGCCGCGATGCGCCCGGTGCCGCCGGGGGTGGCCGGGGATCTCTATCTCACCGGCATTCAGCTGGCGCAGGGCTATCTGGGGCGTCCGGACCTCACCGCCAGCCGCTTTATCGCCGACCCGTTTGCCCCCGGCGAGCGGATGTATCGCACCGGCGACGTGGCGCGCTGGCTGGCGAACGGCGCGGTGGAGTATCTTGGCCGCAGCGACGATCAGCTGAAGATCCGCGGGCAGCGCATCGAGCTTGGCGAGATTGACCGGGTGATGTCGGCCCTGCCGGACGTGGCGCAGGCGGTGAGTCACGCCTGTGTCTTCAACCAGGCGGCGGCGACCGGCGGCGATGCCCGGCAGCTGGTGGGCTATCTGGTCTCTGACTCCGGCCTGCCGCTGGATACCGCGGCGCTGAAAGCGCGGCTGGCGGAACAGCTGCCGCCGCATATGGTCCCGGTGGTGCTGATGCAGCTCCCCGACCTGCCGCTCAGCGCCAATGGCAAACTGGACCGCAAAGCGCTGCCGCTGCCGACCCTCGGCGGCGAGCGCAGCGGCCGGCCGCCGGAGCCCGGGATGGAAACCGTTGTCGCCGCCGCCTTCAGTCAGTTGCTGGGCTGCGAGGTGAATGATATCGACGCCGATTTCTTCGCCCTCGGCGGCCATTCGCTGCTGGCGATGCGCCTGGCGGCGCAGCTCAGCCGCCAGCTGGCGCGGCAGGTGACCCCGGGGCAGGTGATGGTGGCCTCGACGGTGGGCAAACTGAGCGCGCTGCTGGCCGCCGATCTCAGCGATGAGCAGGCTCAGCGCCTGGGGCTGGATGCGCTTCTGCCGCTGCGCGAGAGCGACGGCCCAACGCTGTTCTGTTTCCATCCGGCCTCCGGCTTCGCCTGGCAGTTCAGCGTGCTCGCGCGCTATCTCAGCCCGCGCTGGTCGATTACCGGTATTCAGTCGCCGCGCCCGCAGGGGCCGATGGCCGGCGCCGCCAGCCTCGACGAGGTGTGCGAGCATCATCTGCAAACGCTGTTGGCGCAGCAGCCGCACGGTCCTTATTACCTGTTCGGCTATTCGCTCGGCGGTACCTTAGCCCAGGGCATTGCCGCCCGCTTGCGCCAGCGCGGCGAAGCGGTGGCCTTCCTCGGCCTGCTGGATACCTGGCCGCCGGAGACGCAAAACTGGGCGGAGAAAGAGGCGAACGGGCTGGATCCGGCGGTGTTGGCGGAAATTGCCCGCGAGCGCGAAGCGTTCCTCGCCGCCCAGCAGGGGCAAGCCTCCGGCGAGCTGTTCAGCGCCATCGAAGGCAACTATGCCGACGCGGTGCGGCTGTTAACCACCGCGCACAGCGCGAAGTTTGACGGCAAGGCAACGCTGTTCGTGGCGGAGAAGACGCGGCAGGCGGGGATGGATCCGCAGGTCGTATGGGGCCCGTGGGTGGGCGAGCTGGAGGTGTTCAGCCAGAACTGCGCCCACGTCGACATTATCTCCCCGCAGGCCTTTGAAGCCATCGGCCCGGTGGTCAGGGAGATTCTGGGATAACGGTTGAGTTCGGGCTACAGCAGGTAGCCCGGCTCAGCGTCGCGCAAGCCGGGGAAAGGGGAAATTACCGGCGGCCCAGCGGCACCACCAGCGGCGTATGCGCCACCGGATCCTCAATGATCGTGCAGCGCAGACCGTAAATCCGTTCAATCAGATCCGCCGTGACGATCTCCTTCGGCGCCCCCTCGGCGACGATCTTACCGTCGCGCAGGGCGATCAGGTGGGTGGCGTAGCGGCAGGCCTGGTTAAGATCGTGCAGCACCGCCGCCAGGGTATAGCCCTTCTCGCGATTCAGCTCGCTCAACAGCTCCAGCAGGTCGATCTGATGGCTGATGTCCAGCCAGGTGGTCGGCTCATCCAGCAGCATAATCGCCGTCTCCTGGGCCAGCACCATCGCAATCCACGCCCGCTGCCGCTGGCCGCCGGAAAGCGTATCGACGCTCTGCAGCGCCAGGTCGCTGATCCCGGTGGCCCGCATCGCATTATTCACCGCCGCTTCATCTTCTTTGCGCCAGCGGGTGAACAGCGGCTGGTGCGGGTAGCGCCCGCGGGCCACCAGCTCCTGCACCGTAATATCGCCAGGAGTGGTGGCATTTTGCGCCAGCAAGCCGATGCGGCGGGCGACCTCTTTACTGGCGTACTGCTGGATCTGCGCGCCGTCGAGCCAGACATGGCCGCTGGCCGGCGTCATCAGACGGCTGAGGGTGCGCAGCAGCGTCGACTTGCCGCAGCCGTTGGGGCCGATAATGGCGGTGAAGTGGCCGTCAGGGATGGTCACGTTCAGCGACTCGGCGATGGTCTTGTTCCCGTAGGCCAGGGTTAACTGCTCGCCGCGCAAACGGGAGGGGACAGCACTCATTTTTTGCGGGACTCCTGAATCAACAATGCAATAAGGTAAATACCGCCGAGGCTGACGGTTAGTACGCCCACCGGCAGCTGCCAGGGCATAAACAGCCGCTGGGCGCCGTAATCGGCCAGCGCCAGCAGCAGCGCGCCGCACAGGGCCGACTGGCTCAATCCCCAGCGGGCCGTGCCGCTCAGGCGGCGGGCGATGTGCGGCGCCACCAGCGCGATAAATGAGATGGGCCCGGCCAGCGCCGTCGAGGCGGCGGTGAGCACCACCGCCACCAGCATCAGCAGCAGGCGCGAACGCTCAACCTGCACGCCCAGCGCGCAGGCGGTATCGTCGCCCATCTCCAGCAGCCGCATCCGACGAACCAGCAGGGCGCTGCCCACCAGCATCAGCAGGATCAGCGGCGCCGACGGCCAGGTTTTACCCCAGGTCAGGCCGTTAAGCGATCCGGCGTTCCACAGGCCCGCAGAAAGGGCGGTCTCCAGCGAGGCGCGCAGCAGCAGCCAGGTGTTGAAGGCTACCAGCATGGCGCGTACGCCGATGCCGATAATAATCAGGCGAAAGGTCTCGATCCCGTTGCGCCAGGCCAGCAGCCAGACCACCAGCGAGGTGAGTACCCCGCCGGCCATCGCCGCCAGGGCAATCGCCGTCAGGTTCTGGCCGAAGAGAACCATCGCCACCAGCACGCCGCTCCAGGCGCCGGTGTTAAAGCCCATCACGTCCGGGCTGCCGAGCGGGTTACGGGTCAGCGACTGGAAAATGGCGCCGCTGACGCCGAGCGCGGCGCCGATGAGCAGCGCCATTAACACCCGCGGCAGCCGCCATTCGTTCACCACCATCGCGACGTTGCGCGGCGCGTCGCCGAACAGGGCGGAGAAGACCTGGTCAATCGTTAGCGGCACCGGGCCTTGCGCCAGCCCGAGCAGGGAAATCAACAGGCTGGCGGCCAACAGCAGCAGACAGCTGGCTATCAGGCGGCGGGACGGGGCAATCACAGGCCACCTCCGCGCGGCTGGCGCCGCACCAGCCAGATCAGCACCGGCGCGCCGAGAAAGGCGCTCACCACCGATACCCGCAGTTCGCCGGGCACCAGCAGGCGGCCAATCACGTCGGCAAACAGCAGCAGCGCCGGGGTGGCGAGCAGGGTGACCGGCAGCGACCAGCGATGATCGGCCCCCACCAGCCAGCGCGCCATATGCGGCATCATCAGACCGATAAAGGCGATCGGCCCGACCACGGCGGTGGCGCTGCCGCACAGGACGGTGATAACGATCAGGCCGATCAACTGGGTGCGGGCGACGCGGCTGCCGAGGGCGGTGGCGGTATCGTTGCCGAGGCTCAGGCTGTTAAGCGCCCGGCTCAGCAGCAGGGCGGCGATCCCCGCCATCGCCACCGGCAGCAGGACAATTTTCAGCGTCTGCAGGGTGCGGATATCCAGCGAACCGGCCTGCCAGAAGCGCAGCTGATCGTAGACGTCCGGGTTGAGCAGGGCGATGCCGTTGGACAGCCCCTCCAGTACCGCCGCAAGGGCGACCCCGGCGAGGGTGAGGCGCACCGGGCTCAGCTGGCCGCCACCCTGGCTGCCGGTGAAGGCCACCAGCAGCGAGGCGCAGAGCGCGCCGCAAAACGCCAGCAGCAGCTGCTCCTGCGGGGAGGTGATCCCGAACAGCGCCGCGCCGAGGACGATGGCGAAGCTGGCGCCGGAGTTGACCCCCAGCAGGCCGGGGTCGGCCAGCGGGTTACGGGTGAGCGTTTGCATCAGCGCGCCGGCGAGGCCGAGGGCGACGCCGGCCAGCAGACCGGCCAGGGTGCGCGGCAGGCGCGCGTCCAGCACGATGGTGCAGTCGGCGCTTTGACAGGTTCCGCTAAAGGCGGTGAATACCGTGCCGATCGGCAACGATTTGGCGCCGATGGTCAGGCTAAGCGCGGCGGCTAAGGCGAGTAACAGCAACAATCCGGGCACGGCGACAGAGCGTACCGCGGTCGTAGAAAACGACATAACTGACATCCCTGATATGATAATGATAGTAATTATCGTTATCGATTTTATTCAGCTATGGTAGCATGACCCACAGTAAAAAGGGTATTAAAAATAACGACAAGGCGCTGTAATGAACCGACAATCCTGGCTGCTCAACCTCAGCCTGCTGAAAACTCACCCGGCGTTTCGCGCCGTTTTTATCGCTCGCTTTATCTCTATTCTGTCGCTTGGCCTGCTGGGCGTGGCGATTCCGGTGCAGATCCAGATGATGACCCATTCGACCTGGCAGGTCGGGTTGTCGGTGACGCTGACCGGCGCGTCGATGTTTATTGGCCTGATGGTGGGGGGGGTACTGGCCGACCGCTATGAGCGCAAACGCCTGATCCTGCTGGCGCGCGGCACCTGCGGCGTGGGCTTTGTCGGCCTGTGTCTGAACGCCCTGCTGCCGGAGCCGTCGCTGGCGGCGATCTACCTGCTGGGGATCTGGGATGGGTTCTTCGCCTCGTTGGGGGTGACCGCGCTGCTGGCGGCGACGCCGGCGCTGGTGGGGCGGGAAAATCTGATGCAGGCCGGGGCCATCACTATGCTCACGGTGCGCCTGGGCTCGGTGATTTCGCCGATGATCGGCGGCCTGCTGCTGGCCTCCGGCGGCGTGGCCTGGAATTTCGGCCTGGCGGCGGCGGGGACCTTTATCACCACCTTAACCCTGCTGCGTCTGCCACAGCTGCCGCCGCCTCCGCAGCCGCGCGAGCATCCGCTGCGTTCCCTGCTGGCAGGGCTGACCTTCCTCTGCCAGAGTCCGCTTATCGGCGGGATTGCGCTGCTCGGCGGCCTGCTGACCATGGCCAGCGCGGTGCGGGTCCTCTATCCGGCGCTGGCCGGGAGTTGGCAGATGTCGGCAGGGCAGATTGGCCTGCTGTACGCCGCGATCCCGCTCGGCGCGGCGCTGGGGGCGTTGACCAGCGGCCAGCTGGCCCAGACCGTGCGGCCGGGTGCGCTGATGCTGGCGACGACGGTGTGCTCCTTTGTCGCCATTGCGCTGTTCAGCCTGATGCCGCACTGGGCGTTGGGCGCGCTGTGCCTGGCGCTGTTTGGCTGGCTGAGCGCTATTAGCTCGCTGCTGCAGTACACCCTGATCCAGACCCAGACGCCGGAACATATGCTCGGGCGAATTAACGGTCTGTGGACCGCGCAAAACGTTACCGGCGACGCCATCGGCGCGGCGCTGCTCGGCGGGTTAGGGGCGGTGATGACGCCGGTCGCTTCCGCCAGCGCCAGCGGCTGGGCGCTGGCCCTCGTCGGCGTGCTGCTGGTGGGGCTGCTACGCGAGCTGCGCCGTTTCCAGCGCCCGGAAATAGTCAACGAAAGCTGAGTACGGTGTGATTGCCCGGTGGCGGCTACGCCTTACCGGGCCTACGGTACTGGGGCCTCGGGCGTTGTAGGCCGGGCAAGCGCCGCGCCGCCCGGCAAGGTGTTCCGACCGCGTACCCGTCCTGATGCCCGGTGGCGGCTGCGCCTTACCGGGCCTGGGGTACGGCAGGCCGGTGCAAGCTCAGTAGGCCGGTGCAAGCGCAGCGCCGCCCGGCAAAGCGTTCCGACCGCATACTCGTCATGATGCCCGGTGGCGGCTGCGCCTTACCGGGCCTGGGGTACGGCAGGTCGGTGCAAGCTCAGTAGGCCGGGCAAGCGCCGCGCCGCCCGGCAAGGTGTTCCGACCGCGTACCCGTC
>NZ_JBEAKW010000050.1:0-97441 GCF_040065795.1 Klebsiella sp. JB_Kp004
CGGCTCTGCCGCGACGCCGGGGTTAGACGCGGGGGCGCTTACGATACAGCCACAGACCGGGTATCGACAGGCCAATGGAGAGGGCGCCCACGATCGAAGAGGCCTTTAAAAAATTGCTCAGCAGCAAAATCATCATCTCTTCAGAATAGCCAAAATGGCTGATTTTTACCGCGGAGATCATCGCGGTGTAAGCGGAAATACCGGGAAACATCGGGATCACGGCGGCGACGGTAAAAATCTTCGGATGCGCCAGATACCAGCGCGACCACTGGATGCCGATGCAGCCCACCAGCAGGGCGGCGAGAAACGTGGCCCATTCAATGTTAAAACCAGCGCTCATCATGACCATGCGCGAACCATGGCCGATGGCTCCCAGCAGCGCGCACCAGCGCAGGGCGCGCTGCGGGACATTAAAGACCATCGCAAACCCGACGGCAGGGATCGCCGCCAGCAGCATGTCTTCCGCCAGCGCGAAAATAAACGAAATTATGCCCATCCCCGCAGCCCCCATACGGTCATTGCCATCACTACGCCAATGCAGGTGGCAAGGGTTAACAGGCTGGCGATCGCCCAGCGGGCGAGGCCAGTATTTATATGCCCTTTAAACATATCGGCGACGGCATTGATCAGCGGAAAGCCCGGGACCAGCAGCAGGACGCTGGCGGCCATGGCAATGGTCGGGGTGCTGGCAAAGGTCGGGAGGCGCAGCAGTAGCCCGGAGATCGTGGTGGCCACAAAGGCGGTGATGCAGAAGTTGATCTGCGGATGCATAGAACGGTGGGTCAGCACCTGGCGAATGTACATGGCCACCGTGCTGGCGCAGAAGCTGACCAGCGCTCCATCCCAGCCGCCGTTATTCAGTTTACAGAAACAAGCGCAGGAGAGGCCCACCATGATCACCAGCAACCAGCGGGGATAGCGCAGGGGCCTAATCTGCGCGAAGCGCTTCTCGACGTCGCGATAGTCCAGCAGCTTATGCTCGGCGAGGATCACGATATGCTGCACTTCCGTCACCACATGCATATTAATGCCGCGGTCGACATTCTTACGCGTTGAGGTAAGACATTCGCCATCCTTAATGGTGGTCAGGACGATAGCGTTGGAGGAGATGGCGCTTTCGACGCTGTCCATCCCCAGCGCCAGCCCGAGACGCGTTGAAAGCTCTTCCACCAGCGCGCTTTCGGCGCCGTGCTGTAACAAAAAAAGACCACACTGGATGCATAATCGTGTGATTGCCCGCTGCTGTGCCCGATCAACCTGCATATTTCCTCTGCTGTCCGCGACGCCTGGTATCTGCCGATACTTTAACCTGAAGCGCCGGGGCGGCTGAGGGGGGTGGGATCAAATAATGTGCAAAAATCTCCCGTCCGCCGGGGTGGCGGAATTTGAATCGTCCCACACTTTTGCCAGTTTGGTGAAAAGTGCAATTTTTGTCGCCATTCATCCCTTCTTTTTCCCGTCTGACTTATCAAAAATGCAGGAAAGCACTTTTATTAAACAAAAATTATACAAATAATTAACCCTGCAAAAGTGAGACAATCCTATGAAAACACAGGTCGCGATTATTGGCGCTGGCCCTTCCGGGCTGCTGCTGGGGCAGCTACTGCACAACGCCGGGATCCACACGGTCATTCTTGAGCGTCAAACGCCGCAGTATGTGCTGGGGCGCATCCGTGCGGGAATTCTGGAAAGCGGTACCGTCGATCTGCTCCGTGAAGCGGGCGTGGCGCAGCGGATGGATGTCGAAGGCCTGGTGCATCATGGGGTGGAGTTTCTCTTTGACGGCCAGCGGGTGCCCGTCTCACTGAGCGAGCTGACCGACGGCAAGAGCGTGATGGTTTACGGCCAGACTGAAGTGACCCGCGATCTGATGGCTGCCCGGGCCGCCAGCGACGCGCCGATCGTGTACGGCGTCAGCGAAGTGACTATCCATGACGCAAAAAGCGACCGGCCGACGATCACCTATCTTAGCGAAGGTGAATTCTGCCGCCTGGAGTGTGACTTTATCGCCGGTTGCGACGGGTTCCATGGCGTGTCGCGGCAAAGTATTCCCGCTGACATCCTCAAGACTTACGAGAGCATCTGGCCGTTCGGCTGGTTAGGCTTGCTGGCGGATACGCCGCCGGTCAATCCGGAGCTGATCTATGCGCATCATCAGCGGGGATTCGTTTTATGTAGTCAGCGCTCACTTACTCGCAGCCGCTACTATCTGCAGGTTCCGCTGAGCGATAAGGTGGAGGACTGGTCGGATGAACGCTTCTGGCAGGAGTTGAAATGCCGATTGCCGGAGGATCTGTCATCAAAGTTAGTGACTGGTCACTCACTTGAGAAAAGCATCGCTCCCTTGCGCAGCTTCGTCGTCGAGCCAATGCAATATGGGCGATTGTTCCTGGTGGGGGATGCCGCGCATATCGTACCGCCGACCGGCGCTAAAGGGTTGAACCTGGCGGCATCGGACGTGAACTATCTGTGGCGGATCCTGCGTGAATACTACCATCACGGCCGGAGCGATCTGCTGGCGACCTATTCGCGACTGGCGCTGGATCGGGTCTGGAAAGGGGAACGCTTTAGCTGGTTCATGACCCGCCTGCTGCACGATTTTCCGCAGCAGAGCGAGTTCGACGCCAAAATGCAGGCGGCCGATCGCCGCTACTATCTGGGCTCGCGCGCCGGGCTGACCACTATCGCGGAAAACTACGTGGGCCTGCCCATGGAGCGTGTCGTCTGACTGAACAGGAGTCACTATGCCCCCCGTCCAAACTGTTCCGGTATTTAAGCTGTATGGCGAGGAGCGCGGCTGGCCGACGCCGGACCTGCTGCACTGCGAGTCGATTTTGCAGCGCAGCAGCCTGTATCAGTGGCATATTCGCGTCCACCAGCATGCCGAAATGGTCCAGCTCCTCTATCTGCACAAAGGTCGGGCGGAGATCGAAATTGAAGGCACCACCTCGGTGATGACGGAGTCCTGCATCCAGGTGGTGCCCGCCCTCTGCATTCATGGCTTTCATTTCTCACCCGGAACGCACGGATTTGTGCTCTCCCTGGCGCTGCCGCTGCTGAGCCGTTTTGAAAATCAGTTCGGCCGACCGCTGGATGTGCTTAGCGTTGCGCAGTGTCTGCCGGTGGGGCGTTCCCGGGGGCGTATGCATACGCTGTTTTCAGCGCTTCGCGAGGAGTACAGTGCCGATCATGATGCCCGGGAAATGATGCTTTATTCGCTGCTGGGGACGCTGCTGGCCTGGCTGAACCGGCAGTGCCGCCCCGCACCGCCCGCGGAAGATAAAGCGGAGCGAAAGCGCAGTATGATGCGTCATTTTTCCCGGCTTATTGAGAGCCACTACCGGCAGCACCTCCCGCTGGCGGAGTATGCGAAGTTGATTGGGCTGTCGGTCACGCATTTAAACTATTTATGTCGCGAGTTCTATGGCTGTAGCGCCCTTGGGGTATTGCATCAGCGACTGATGCTTGAGGCGCGGCGTAATCTGCAATACACCCGCATGACGATAACGCAACTCTCTGATTATTTGGGCTTTAGCGACGCCGCCTATTTTTCTCGCTTTTTCCGCCGCTATAGCGGTATGTCGCCTAAAGCATTTAGAGAAGCAATTAAAGAGAATGCTTCATAATGTTCATGCCTGAAATTATTTTTGCTAAATAATGGTTTTATCTTTTCTAATTTATTAGCGCAGGGCGTCTGTGCTAATATTCATCGCAAGTATACACAGGAATAATATTTACTTGATATGACCACGGTTCGGTCATGCAGTATATCGTGTACGCGGGCCATGAATATGCTTTTAATATTCATCCAGTAAATGGTATGGCGATCGAGTCACTCGCCGATCGTTTGCGGGCAAGCGAAGAAACTTCGACAGGAAGCGGAGGTGTTATGTTACCAGGACAAGGTAAGTTTGGCGTCGTTATTAGTAAAATCCCCGTCATGCAGTCAGGGTTAAAGGTGATCTTCAATGAGAACCTCCCGGATTACGAACTCAGTTTTTGCCGCACTCATGATGAGCTCACCCTTTTACAACTGCGGCGAGCGGTGCTGGTCGTTGCGGATATCTCCGGCGAGATTGCGCAGCCCCGGGCCGTCTGCGAGCGTTATTACTCCCTCATGACCCAGTATCGAGATATTCACTGGGTTTTTATGGTCAGCGACAGCCTCTATCCATTAGCCGTTGAGCTTTTAATTCGTCCCGAAAGCTCGCTGATCTCAGAGAACGAGCCGGTTGACCGGCTGATTGAGGTGATTTGCGCCGGTAGCCGTGCGGCTGAGCAGATTAGCCGTACGTTGTTTACCGGGGATGTGGACAGCGATTTCGCTAGCTACCACTCAGCGGCGATGCTGACCCTGTCAGAGCGGAAAGTTCTGCGCCTTCTGGCGAAGGGATGGGGAATTAACCAGATCGCCGCGCTGTTGAAAAAGAGTAATAAGACGATTAGCGCGCAGAAAAATAGCGCAATGCGTCGTTTATCGCTACGCAGCAACGCTGAAATGTATGCCTGGATCAACAGTGCGCAGGGAATGCAAGAGCTGAATATCAATTCAGCTTACGGGGAACAAATGGAATGGAAAAAAATAGCACAACCCGTCATGTCGCCATCGTAGAAAAATGTGTGATGACGGAAATGGCCTGGCGCTATACCTTTAGCCGTGAAGAGAGCAGCCAATACCGCATTCATTTTTTTAAAAATATCAATTTGCTCAGGGCGATGGAAACGTCGTTCCCATGGTCAGCAATCATCTTTTCACTTTCGGGGAGTCGTTCGTCCAGAGCCGAGAGCCTGCTTTTTCTTCACGAAATGGCGAGGATCCGACCGGAAGTACAAACGATTATTCTGGCTAATAATGAAAGCGAAATGCGTCTGATCGGCCATTTAATGCCGGCCTGCCTGCAGGGTATATTAAATAAATCCGCGCCGCGACGCGGATTGCAGGAGCATTTGTTACAGCTGCTGGATAATCATTCCCTCGCCGGCAAAGAGCACTTTTGCGGCAGAGAGGCATGCAACGATCCGCTAAGCCCAACGGAGCACGCCATTCTTCGGTATATGTCGTGGGGATATTCGCTTGCGGAAATTGCGGTGCAGCTGAACCGGAACATTAAAACCATCCGCGCGCATAAATTCAACGCCATGACCAAGCTCGGGGTTCGCTCTGACATTGGTTTATTAAACGCGGCGGATATCTTGCTGCATTTACCGATAAGCGGCCCGACCAGCGCCGTTAAACAGGTGGCATAACGCGGCTATATGCATACGTCTACCCATGTTGCATCGGTGAGCTGCGCCATTCGTTCTGGTTCAATGCGAACGGCGCTGTGAATAGCTCCCGCTGCGGGTAGCACCTCCTGATAGTGCCTGAGCGAGACGTCACAGAAGACGGCCAGCGGATTTTCCAGACCAAACGGGCACACGCCGCCAACCGGATGGCCGGTCCAGGTTACCACCTCGTCGCTGCTCAACATACGCGCTTTTGCGCCAAAGGTCTCTTTCAGCTTTTTATTATCCAGCCGCGCATCGCCCCTGGCGACGATCAGTACAATCTTATCTTTGATCTTGAGCGACAGCGTTTTGGCTATTTGTCCCGGCTCAACGTTGTGCGCGGCAGCGGCAAGCGCCACAGTGGCGGTACTCTGGTTTAACTCAATAATTTCGATATCGGGGGCGTGTTCGGCAAAAAACTGCCGTACAGACTGCAGACTCATTGGATTCTCCTGATTTAAGGCTGGTTAAATCTGTCACAAGCCTGGCGGAGTGTAAATATCAGCGCGGACAATCCAGATTCTTTCTATTTTGTCGATCTCCTTCACATTCACCGTAACCGGTTACAGTAACCGGTTGCGGTTATCTGCATTGAGATGAATACTGGAACAGTCACTTCTCCTTTTATTTATAACAAAAGAGCCGTGTATGAATCGTTGTGTTATGGGCAGTATAGCCGGTAATCCACCCGCGGCCTGCTGCATCAATAAGCGGTCATCGTAACGGCAGGGTAATCGTTGTTGGGCCAGTATCAATAGCCTGTCAGGAGGGCTACTATGTCTGCTAACCATGCTGCGTTTAATTTGATATTTCGCTTTGTAGAAAATTACATAAGCCCCATAGCAGGGCGGATCTCATCGCAGCGTCACGTCATGGCTATCCGTGACGGTTTTATCTCCGCGATGCCGTTTATGATCGTCGGATCGTTCCTGCTGGTGTTTGCTTATCCTCCTTTCTCCCCGGACACCACCTGGGGTTTTGCCCGCGCCTGGCTGGATCTGGCAAAAGAGTTTGAGGGGCGCATTCTGACCCCCTTTGATATGACGATGGGGATCATGTCGATCTACATCTGCGCGGCAATCTCTTACAACCTCGGTAAGCACTACGAGAAATCCAATCAGCTCGATCCCTTTATGTGCGCGATGCTGTCGATCATGGCCTTTTTACTGATTGCCGCGCCGAAGACGAATGGCACGCTGCCGGTGGACAGCCTTGGCGGAACAGGGATCTTTACCGCCATTCTGGTGGCGATCTACTGTGTGGAGATGATGCGTTTTCTCAAGGCGCATAATATCGGTATCCGTCTACCGGATCAGGTCCCACCGATGATCAAAAATTCCTTTGATCTGTTGATCCCGGTGCTGGTGGTTGTGCTGACGCTCTATCCGCTGAGCCTGTTTATTCAGCACCATTTTGACATGCTGATCCCGCAGGCCATTATGGCAATTTTTAAACCGCTGGTTTCGGCAGCCGATTCCCTGCCGGCGATCCTGCTGGCGGTCCTCATCGGCCACCTGCTGTGGTTTGCCGGGATCCACGGTGCGGCGATCGTTTCCGGGATGCTGCAGATGTTCTGGCTGACCAACCTCGGTATGAATCAGCAGGCGCTGGCCCAGGGCGCGCCTCTGCCGCATATTTTTATGGAGGCGTTCTGGACCTTCTTTATCGTGGTCGGAGGTTCCGGTGCCACCATGGGGCTGGTGTTCTGCTATCTGCGCAGCCGCTCAGCGCATTTGCGCTCCATTGGGCGTTTAAGCGTGGTGCCAAGCCTGTTTAACATTAACGAGCCGGTCATATTTGGGACGCCTATCGTCATGAACCCGGTGTTCTTTATTCCGTTCCTGCTGGCGCCGATGGTGAATGCGGTGTTGGCCTGGGCGGCAATGAAGCTGGATCTGATTGGCCGCGTCATCTCCGTGGTACCGTGGACGGCGCCGGCGCCGATTGGCGGTGCCTGGGCGCTGGGCTGGGATTTCCGGGCGGCGATTCTGGTCATCGTTCTGGCCTGCGTGTCGGCGATTATCTACTTCCCGTTCTTTAAGGTATATGAGAAGCAACTGCTTGCTCAGGAAGCGGAAGAGGCTGAACGGGCGGAGCAGGAGAGTCAGCAGACCGCATAAATAGTGACCGGGCGGCCACAGGCCGCCCGTTGCTTATTGTAGACAGGGCGTTATTTTAACGTGCAGTCGCCGCACTGTTGGACGTCCGGCAGGCGATAGCGCTGGCAGCAGGTGCGTCGGACTAACTGTCCTTCACGCAGCACAACCGTTCGCCATAGTGGGTTATCCTGACCATCGGCGAGTTGTTTTTCGAAGAAACAGTGCTGGCGCAGGGCGGCAAGCTGCTCATCCCCCAACAGCGCGCGCATTTCCCCAAGATACCAGTTAATCAGATAGCCAGTATTGCTCCAGATAAGTTTGCCATTGATCTCGCCCGTGGCTTCCAGCGCCTCAATAACCGGCTGCAGGGTGCGCGTCACCAGGGCATCCATTCGCGACAGCGGTGACAGTCTCTCAATACCGGCATCGCTATGGACATCAATCCAGAAACAGGCCGCCCTGCCGCTTTCGTGAAATTCGACGTGGAAATGTTCCGGCGCCAGGCTGAGACCCTGTGGTTCATTGAGCAACGCCAGCATCAGCGGCGGCACCAGCAGACCGATATACCATTGCGCCCAGAGCGAGAGCAGAGGTTTTGCTTCCCGTGTCAGCGTTGGCTGATGACGATAGATATGATCGGAATAAGTGGCCAGCAGAGAGCGTAAGGCGGTGGGTTGCGACCACTCGGCAAGCGTCAAAGCGTGCCCTGGAGCGGATTCATCCAGGCGCAGGAAATCGAGCAGATGGGGGCGAAGGGTGGCGATTTTTTCCCGAATACTCTCCGCCAGGGCGCGCTCAGCCGTCGGCAAAGGGGCCCGCCAGATAAGTTCATCGCTGAGAGGAAGGGAACGCCAGGCCATTCGATTTCCAGATACAAATCTAAATGATAATGATTCCTGATATTAGTTGTTTGCAGGCGGCATGGCAAGAATTTTGTCGGCGCCACGATGCCGCGGCGCGCGCAGGTTAACTGGCCAGAATAATGTTGCGGCCTTTATTCTTAGCGTCATAGAGTGCGCCGTCGGCGCGCGCCAGCGCTTGCTCAATATTGTCATCAATGAGCGGCGTCAGGCCAATACTGATGGTCACGTTGGTGGCGACGCTTTCATTAAACATATGCGGGATTTTCAGGTCATAGACCCGCTGCCGAATACGTTCGGCAGCCTGCCAGGCCGTTTCTTCGCTGCTGTTGGTCAGCAGCACCATAAACTCCTCTCCGCCAAAGCGGGCGACAATATCGCGCGAGCGTACGGCGTTGCGAATAGCAGCAGAGACGCGAATGAGCGCCTGGTCGCCCATCATATGACCATAGTGATCGTTATAGGCTTTGAAATGATCGATATCGAGGAGCAGCACGAAGTGGTTGTCGCCGTCCAGCGCCAGCAGGGTATCGAGGCGATTCTGCAGTCCGCGGCGGTTATACAAACCGGTCAGAGGATCCAGCATACTGAGATCGTTGAGGGTGTTGCGTTCCTGCATGAGTTTATCCATTAATCCTTGTGTGAAGGCATCGCTGCGCTTCTGGATAATATTTTGCAGGGTAATACCGGCAATAGGCAGCATAAAACAGTAAGTCATGCGCAACCATTGTTCCCCCTCCGCCATTATCAGGCAGGCAAGGAAAGTCGGTAAAGAGTGGAGGGTAAAGGCAGTGATATTATTGGAAAAAGCGATGGTGCCGATAAACAGAATGCTTAATAGGGCGATCACCAGATAGTTAAAATGCGGCGGTGTCAATAGCATCGCCTTTGTCGCTACGTGCCATGCCCATAGCATGCCAAATAACAACGAGATAGCGGGAATATTTATTTTCGATTGCGGCCATTTCCAGTGCCAGAGCAGCAGCAACCCGCTGCAGGCCACGATCAGGGCGCAAGGCAGCGTAAAACGAACTACCGTAAATAGGGGGGTGACCAGCGACAGAGAGGATGAAATGAAATTAAGCAGTAAAAAAAGCCGTAAGGAATATTGATATTTTTGTGCGTAGTGTGCTCGCCAGGTTTGTGCAGTCATATCGGAAGAATCATTATTAGTCGTTAAATTTCAAAATGATGAAAGCCAAAAATGAAGAGTCTGATAACAATGTGCAAAAAAAGGTTATTTGCAAAATAAGAAAAATATTTAATATATATCGATAATCCGCTTAATTTATCACCTTCATGAATGTATGTCATTACCGCGAACGTAAAGAATAAGGCGCAGAGCACATCGCAAATGACAAATGATAAAAGTTATCATATGATATTGGTTATCATTATCGTTGTGAGAGGTGAAACCATGCTGCAGCGAGCATTAGGAAGCGGTTGGGGAGTCATCGTTCCCGGCGCGCTGATTGTCGCTCTCGGGTATGCCGGGGTGTCGGCTGACGTATGGCGGACGCTGGTCGCGGTGGGCATGCTGATGTCCGCGGCGATGATATGGCATCGTCAACTGCGCCATTTTATTCTGCTGCCATCGTGCGTTGCACTGATTGGTGGAATAATGCTGATGCTTGTGGATATCAAACTGAGGGGGTAACGCCGGGAGAGGGAAGAATATTGGTGCGAGGGGGGGGACTTGAACCCCCACGTCCGTAAGGACACTAACACCTGAAGCTAGCGCGTCTACCAATTCCGCCACCTTCGCCCAGTGCGAGCAATATCTTCGTGGATTATGGTGCGAGGGGGGGGACTTGAACCCCCACGTCCGTAAGGACACTAACACCTGAAGCTAGCGCGTCTACCAATTCCGCCACCTTCGCATACCATCGACACTATGAAAGTATCGTTACCACGGAGGCGCATTCTAGTGGTTTTCGGCGACACGTCAATAGTTAATTATGCAGGTTGTATCGATTGCTGCAAAAATGGGCGGATTTGCCCGCAGGAAGCGCCAGCGGTACCAGAAACGGGCCGCCGGCGTGAGAAGGCGACTATTTTTTCGCCTGACGGGTCATGATGGTGCGATAGACCTTAAAACGTCCGGTCTGGGCGATCACCTCATGGAAGCCGAACGTCTCATCCAGCACCTGGGGATACGGCAGGAAGGCGTTGGCGACAATGCGCAGCTCGCCGCCGCTGTTCAGATGGCGAACCGCGCCGCGGATCAGCGCCTGGGCGGCTTCGAGGCTGGTCTGCAGCCCGTCATGGAATGGCGGGTTGGAGATGATCATGTCGAAGCGACCATTGACCTCGGAGAAGACGTTGCTGGCAAACACATCGCCAGCCAGGCCGTTGGCGGCAAGCGTCGCGCGGCTGGCTTCGACCGCAGGGGCGCTGACGTCGCACAGGGTCAGGCGCACTTTCGGCGAATGGCTGGCCAGCGCGGCGGCCAGCACGCCTGCGCCGCAGCCGACGTCCAGCACTTTCCCTTTGGTATGCGGCTCGAGGGTGGAGAGCAGCAGCTGGCTGCCGACGTCCAGCCCGTCGCGACTAAAGACGCCAGGCAGGGTTTTAATCGTCAGAATATCCAGTGTGTATTCGCCCCAGAAGGCATCGGCGTCGAAGGCGGGCTGCTTTTCCAGTCGGCCATGATAGAGGCCACAGCGGCGGGCGCTATCCACTTTGTTTAATGGCGCGTATTCAGCCAGCATCTGCTCCGCGCTGCGGACGCCGCTGCGGTTTTCACCGACGACGAAAATGTCGCTTCCCACCGGCAGCAGAGAGAGCAGGTTCATCAGCTGGAACTGTGCCTCTGGTTTATTTTTTGGCCAGTAGTAGATCAGGGTGTCGCATTCGGCGACGTCAGCGGCCTCAGCCACTAAGCTAAAACGGACGGTGTCTCCCATCTGGCGGTTGAGGACCTGCCAGTGGTGGAACTGTTGGGTGTGGGCGCGGCTGGCCGCGGTATCCAGACGCGCAGGCAGGTCATCCTGCAGGTCACCGGCAAACAGAACGCGGGCGGACTCGAAATCATCACTGTGGCGCAGCAAGACTTCACTTGCCGGGGTAAAAGCGGACATGAAACACTCCTTCATTAAGACTGGCGCCGATTATAGTAGTTTGTTGGCGCAGATACGACGGATTTGCTATATTGCGCGCTTGTTTAACAGGAGTGTTTCGCTATGACATCCCGACGAGACTGGCAACTACAGCAGCTGGGCATTACCCAGTGGTCGCTGCGCCGACCGGGGGCGTTGCAGGGCGAAATCGCTATCTCGCTTCCTGAACATATTCGTCTGGTGATGGTGGCGGAAACCCCGCCGTCGCTGACAGAGCCGCTGATTGGCGACGTATTGCGCGCGCTGGCCGTGACGCCAGATCAGGTCCTGCAGCTGACCCCGGAGCGGGTGGCGATGCTGCCGCAGGACAGCCGCTGCAACAGCTGGCGGTTGGGCACAGAGGCGTCGCTGCCGCTGGCGGGCGCCCAGGTGTCCACCCCCGCTTTTGATGAACTTCAGACCAGCGCGCCGGCTCGCAGGGCGCTCTGGCAACAAATCTGCGCACATGAACACGATTTCTACCCTCAGCACGGCTGATTTAACCCGAGCCTGGCAAATCGAAACCCGCGCCCACGCTTTCCCGTGGAGCGAACAGACCCTGGCCAGTAACCAGGGGGAACGCTATCGCAACTATCAGCTGTCGGTGGATGGCGAAATGGCGGCGTTCGCCATTACGCAAGTGGTGCTGGATGAGGCGACGTTGTTCAATATCGCGGTCGATCCCGCTTACCAGCGCCGTGGCCTGGGGCGAGCGCTGCTGGAACACGTCATTGACGAAGTCGAAAGGCTCGGCGTCGTCACGCTATGGCTGGAGGTACGCGCCTCCAACGTTGCCGCTATCGCGCTGTATGAAAGCTTAGGCTTCAATGAGGCGACGATTCGCCGCAACTACTACCCGACGGCCGACGGGCGCGAAGACGCCATTATTATGGCTCTGCCAATCAGTATGTAAGACAAGGTGATACGATGAAATGGGACTGGATTTTCTTTGATGCCGATGAAACGCTGTTTACGTTTGATTCTTTCAGCGGCTTGCAGCGGATGTTTCTCGACTACAGCGTGACCTTTACCGCCGAAGATTTTCAGGACTATCAGGCCGTGAATAAGCCGCTATGGGTGGATTACCAGAACGGCGCCATCACCTCGCTGCAGCTGCAGCACCAGCGCTTTGACAGCTGGGCGGAACGTTTGAATGTGCCGCCGGGGGAACTCAACGACGCGTTTATGAATGCGATGGCGGAAATCTGTGCGCCGCTGCCGGGCGCGGTCTCTCTGCTCAACGCGCTGCAGGGCAAGGTCAAGATGGGCATCATCACCAACGGCTTTACCTCGCTGCAGCAGACTCGTCTGGAGCGGACCGGTTTACGCGATCACTTTGATTTGCTGATTATTTCTGAAGAAGTGGGCGTCGCCAAACCGGACGCGCGCATTTTCGATTACGCGCTGGCGCAGGCGGGTAACCCACCGCGCTCGCGGGTGCTGATGGTCGGCGATACCGCCGAGTCGGATATTCGCGGCGGCGTGAATGCCGGACTGGCGACCTGCTGGCTCAATGCGCATCAGCGCGAGCTGCCGGCGGACCTCGAGCCGGACTGGACGGTGACCTCGTTAAGCGAACTGGAGCAGCTCCTGTGTAAACACTGATTGCCTCCCCCCCGTTGATGGGTAAAATAGCCGCAATTTTTCGTATTCCACATGCGTGGCTCATGGCCGCGTTTACTTAGAAGATTAATTATGACGTTGTCTCCTTATCTGCAAGAGGTGGCCAAACGCCGCACTTTTGCCATTATTTCTCACCCGGATGCCGGTAAGACCACCATCACCGAAAAGGTGCTGCTGTTCGGACAGGCGATTCAGACCGCCGGTACCGTAAAAGGTCGTGGCTCCAGCCAGCACGCGAAATCCGACTGGATGGAAATGGAAAAGCAGCGTGGTATCTCGATCACCACCTCGGTGATGCAGTTCCCCTATCATGACTGTCTGGTGAACCTGCTGGATACCCCGGGGCACGAAGACTTCTCGGAAGATACCTACCGTACCCTGACGGCGGTGGACTGCTGCCTGATGGTGATTGACGCGGCAAAAGGCGTCGAAGATCGGACCCGTAAGCTGATGGAAGTCACCCGTCTGCGCGATACGCCGATCCTCACCTTTATGAACAAACTCGACCGTGATATCCGCGATCCGATGGAGCTGCTGGATGAAGTGGAGAACGAGCTGAAAATCGGCTGCGCGCCGATTACCTGGCCTATCGGCTGCGGTAAGCTGTTCAAGGGCGTCTATCATCTCTACAAAGATGAAACCTACCTGTATCAGACCGGTAAAGGCCATACCATCCAGGAAGTGCGCATCGTGAAGGGGCTCAACAACCCGGATCTCGACGCGGCGGTGGGGGAAGATCTGGCGCAGCAGCTGCGCGACGAGCTGGAGCTGGTGCAGGGCGCGTCGAACGAGTTCGATAAAGATCTGTTCCTGGCCGGGGAAATCACCCCGGTGTTCTTCGGAACCGCGTTAGGTAACTTCGGCGTTGACCATATGCTGGATGGCCTGGTGGAGTGGGCGCCGGCGCCGATGCCGCGTAACACCGACACCCGTGAAGTCACCGCGACGGAAGAGAAGTTCACCGGCTTCGTGTTTAAAATTCAGGCCAATATGGACCCGAAACACCGCGACCGCGTGGCTTTCATGCGCGTGGTGTCAGGTAAATATGAGAAAGGCATGAAGCTGCGTCAGGTGCGCATCGGTAAAGACGTGGTGATCTCCGACGCGCTGACCTTTATGGCCGGCGACCGTTCGCACGTTGAAGAAGCCTATCCTGGGGATATCATCGGCCTGCATAACCACGGCACCATTCAGATTGGCGATACCTTCACCCAGGGCGAGATGATGAAGTTCACCGGTATTCCGAACTTCGCACCGGAACTGTTCCGTCGTATTCGCCTGAAGGATCCGCTGAAGCAGAAACAGCTGCTGAAAGGGCTGGTTCAGCTCTCTGAAGAGGGCGCGGTGCAGGTCTTCCGTCCGATCGCCAATAACGATCTGATCGTCGGCGCCGTGGGTGTGCTGCAGTTTGACGTCGTCGTGGCGCGCCTGAAAAGCGAATACAACGTGGAAGCGATTTACGAATCGGTCAACGTGGCCACCGCGCGCTGGGTTGAATCCACTGACGTGAAGAAATTCGAAGAGTTCAAACGTAAAAACGAAGTTCAGCTGGCGCTGGATGGCGGCGATAACCTGACCTACATCGCCCCGACGATGGTCAACCTGAACCTGACGCAGGAGCGTTATCCTGACGTGGTGTTCCGCAAAACGCGCGAGCACTAATCCCTGACGAAGCGCGGCGCAGGCCGCGCTTTTTTCTTCTTCCGCCCGCGCTTCCCTCCTTCTGGAAAGTTCTTAAAACGCCGCTAATTCGTCTGTTTTTTATCCATATCCTCCGCAACCCCTTCGCCTGTCTACTATATTTAATTCGTGTTTTTAAAAATGCTGGCGTAATTCACTGCGATAAGACGCCAGCGCTGGTGAAAAAACGAGGACATCACGATGACCAGACTAAAGAATGCCAATATGTTGCTGGCGCTCTTCTTAGGCTTAGCCGCGTTGAACGCCTCGGCAGAGACGGAAAAAACAACGGTAGACAGTGCGAAGTCTGCTGCCAGCAATGCGGGAGAGGCGGTAGACAATTCGATTAATAAAGTCGGCGATTTTATGGACGACAGCACCATTACCGCACGGGTAAAGGCGGCGCTGATCGACCATAAAGATATTAACTCCGGCGATATTTCGGTGAAAACGGAAAACAAAGTGGTCACCCTCAGCGGCGACGTCACCAGTGCTGAACAGAAAAGTCAGGCGCTGAGCGTGGCAAAAGCGGTCGAAGGCGTCTCTCAGGTCAACGACAAGCTGACGGTGCAGCACAAATCGTCGAGTGAGACGGCGACGCTGAAAGGCTATGCCGGGGACACCGCTATTACCAGCGAAGTGAAGGCTAAGCTGCTGGCGGATGACATTGTCCCTTCGCGCAATGTGAAAGTCGAAACTAACGCCGGCGCAGTGCATCTGACCGGTACGGTGGCTTCCGCGGCGCAGGCTGAACGCGCCGCAGAGATTGCGAAAGCGGTTTCCGGTGTGAAAAGCGTCCGCAACGATCTTAGCGTGAAGTAAATCGAGTTATTAACAAAAGTGTTGTCTGGCCAAGGTTGCCGAACGAATAGCAGCACCCACTGAGCGATGAGCTTTCCAGAAAGGGTGCGCAAACCGCTGTTCACCGTCCATTATGGTAAGGAGAAAAGTATGTTTCGATGGGGAATTATTTTTCTGGTCATTGCATTAATTGCTGCGGCCCTGGGCTTTGGTGGTCTGGCGGGTACTGCCGCTGGCGCCGCGAAAATCGTCTTTGTCGTCGGGATCATCCTGTTCCTGGTGAGCCTGTTTACAGGACGCAGACGTCCGTAGAGGGACAACAATCCGGGCGATGCTGAAGCCTGAGCGTTTTTACTGACACGTCGTCTTACACAAAGCCAGTCCTGCGGACTGGCTTTCGCGGTTTAAGCGATGGGCAAATTGCGTTACCTTGTCAGGAGAAGACTAATCGAACAGGAAAGCAGGGTGGGGCAACGCATTCCCGTTACGCTGGGCAATATCGCCCCGCTGGCGGTTAAACCCTTCCGACCAGGCAAGCTGGCGCTGGTGTGTGAAGGCGGGGGACAGCGAGGGATTTTCACCGCCGGGGTTCTGGACGAATTCATGCGCGCCGGATTTAACCCCTTTGACCTGATGCTGGGGACCTCAGCGGGGGCGCAAAACCTCTCCGCTTACATGTGTAATCAGCAAGGCTATGCCCGCAAAGTCATCACACGCTACACCACCTCACGCCAGTTTTTCGATCCGATGCGCTTTGTGCGCGGCGGCAACCTTATCGATCTCGACTGGCTGGTGGAGGCCACCTCGCAGCAGATGCCGCTGGCCATGAACTATGCCGAAACGCAGTTCGCGTTGGGCAAAGAGCTGTGGATGTGCGCCTGTCGCGGCGACGATTACTCCGCCAGCTATTTTTCACCGACGCCGCAAACCTGGCTGGATCTGATCCGCGCCTCCAGCGCCATCCCCGGGTTTTACCGCAGCGGCGTGCTGCTTGACGGCGTTAGCTACCTTGACGGCGGCGTCAGCGATGCGATACCGGTACAGGAGGCGGCCCGCCGCGGCGCTCAGACCATCGTGGTGATCCGCACTGTCCCTTCGCAGATGTTTTACACCCCGGAGTGGTTTAAGCGGATGGAGCGCTGGCTGGGGGAGAGCAGCCTGCAGCCGCTGGTCAATCTGGTGCATCATCACGAAACCACCTATCGCGCCATCCAGCAGTTCATCGAAAAACCGCCCGGCAAACTGCGGATCTTCGAAATCTATCCCCAGCGGCCGCTGCGCAGCATGGCGCTTGGCAGCCGACTGCCGGCGCTGCTGGAGGACTACAAAACCGGACGCCAGTGCGGCCGTTATTTCCTGGCCACCGTGGGTAAACTGCTGGCCGACCGGCCGCCGCTGTTGCGCCACGCGCCGCGTATCGCCCGGCCTGCGCCGGTGGTGGTGCCGCCGGTGCCGGTGGCCAATGAAGCGCCGCAGGCGACCATCATCGCTGCGCCGCAGGCCAATGACGCAAGCTTTAATCATGAGGATCTGGCGTGACGCACCGTTTTATCGATACCCACTGCCACTTCGATTTTCCTCCCTTCGCGGAAGATGAGGTCGCCAGCCTGGCGCGTGCGGCGCAGGCCGGCGTCGGGCGAATTATCGTTCCGGCCATCTCCGCTGAGCGTTTTAGCCGCGTGCTGGCGCTGGCGGCGCAGCACGAGGCGCTGTATGCCGCGCTGGGCCTGCATCCGATTGTCATCGAGCAGCACACCGATGAGGGGCTGGCGCAACTGGAGGCGTCGCTGGCGCAGCGCCCGCCAAAACTGGTGGCGGTGGGGGAGATTGGTCTCGATCTCTATCGCGACGAGCCGCAGTTCGATCGTCAGCAGGCGCTGCTGGAAGCGCAGCTGCGTCTGGCGAAGCGTTACGATCTGCCGGTGATCCTCCACTCCCGACGCACCCACGATAAGCTGGCGATGCTGCTGAAAAAACATGCCCTACCGCGTACCGGGGTGGTACATGGCTTCGCCGGCAGCCTGCAGCAGGCCGAGCGTTTCGTGCAGCTTGGCTATAAGATCGGCGTTGGCGGCACCATTACCTATCCCCGCGCCAGCAAAACCCGCGAGGTGATGGCGCGTCTGCCGCTTTCAGCCCTGCTGCTGGAGACCGATGCCCCGGATATGCCGCTCAATGGCTTCCAGGGACAGCCCAATCGCCCGGAGCAAGCTGCGCGGGTATTTGACGCCCTGTGCGAACTGCGGTCGGAGCCGCCGGCAGCCATAGCCGAAGGGATAATGCGCAACACGCTCGCCTTGTTTTCCCTGCCCTCCGCCACTGTATGGTGATCGAATTCTCATAATTGTTCATCCATATCATTGATTTGCGTAAAATGTGTGAAGCCTGGCAGGCAGGATAGTTTCATGCCGATATAATCACGCCGTTAGTGCTGGACTATCAAAACACAGGGAATCTGTATGCAAATCCTCATGGGACTTATCGGCATGGTGGCGCTGTTGGCCATTGCTGTGCTGCTCTCC
This sequence comes from Klebsiella sp. JB_Kp004, assembly GCF_040065795.1. NCBI lineage: Bacteria > Pseudomonadati > Pseudomonadota > Gammaproteobacteria > Enterobacterales > Enterobacteriaceae > Klebsiella > Klebsiella sp. JB_Kp004. The sequence goes on from NZ_JBEAKW010000050.1 coordinate 17,952, forward strand.
AATAATCGAAAAGCCATTAACCTGCGTACTGTGCTCGGCGCCTGGATAATCCAGGTGGGTATCGGCGCGTTGATATTGTATGTACCGGCCGGGCGCTCGGCGCTGTTAGCGATGTCGAACGGCGTCGCCCGCGTAATTGCCTATGGCAATGAAGGGATCGGTTTCATCTTCGGCGGGCTGGTCTCCGATAAAATGTTCGAGGTGTTTGGCGGCGGCGGCTTTGTCTTTGCCCTGCGCGTGCTGCCGGTGATCGTCTTCTTCTCGTCGCTGATTGCCGTGCTTTATTACCTGGGCATTATGCAGCTGGTCATTCGCATTCTCGGCGGCGCGCTGCGGGCGGTACTGAAGACCTCGCGTACCGAATCGCTGTCGGCCACGGCGAACATCTTCGTTGGTCAGACCGAAGCGCCGCTGGTGGTGCGTCCTTATATCGCCACTATGACCCGCTCGGAGCTGTTTGCGGTCATGTGCGGCGGCCTGGCCTCGGTGGCAGGTTCCGTGCTGGCGGGCTATGCGCAGATGGGCGTTCCGCTGGAGTACCTGATTGCCGCGTCGTTTATGGCGGCGCCGGGTGGATTGCTGTTTGCCAAAATTATCGTACCGGAAACGGAAACGCCGGACGATAACCCGGCTCATGACCGCCAGAGCGCAGACGCGGATAAACCGGCCAACGTGCTGGACGCCGCCGCCTCCGGCGCCGCGTCTGGTATGCAGCTGGCGCTCAACGTCGGCGCGATGCTGCTGGCGTTTATTGCGCTGATCGCCCTGCTGAACGGCATTCTGTCCGGCGTCGGCGGCTGGTTTAACCATCCGGAGCTGTCGCTGCAGATGATCCTCGGCTGGGTCTTCTCACCGCTGGCGTGGGTGATCGGCGTGCCGTGGCACGAAGCGACGGTAGCGGGGTCGTTTATCGGCCAGAAGCTGATCATTAACGAGTTCGTGGCCTATATGAACTTTGGCGAGTATCTGAAGGCGGACGCCGAGGTGGCGGCGGCCGGGCTGCAGGTTATTTCAGATCACACCAAAGCCATTATCTCTTTCGCGCTGTGCGGATTCGCTAACCTGTCATCGATCGCCATCCTGATTGGCGGCCTCGGGGGGATGGCGCCCAACCGGCGTCAGGATATCGCCCAGCTTGGGCTGCGTGCGGTGGCGGCGGGGACGCTATCTAACCTGATGAGCGCCACCATCGCCGGGGTTTTCCTCGCCCTCTAAGCCAGTTCCCTCAACCAGCGGCCGCCGCGTCGCTGGTTTTATTGAATTTGTGAAAATCCCATCATTTCTGGCTTTTGGAAAAATAGCTTATATTTCAAAACATAATAATTTCATCACCGGCTTGGTGGGCAAAATGTGCGCCACGGTGTCGAGAGTCTCTGTCATTGTGTGTTATAATTGTCACATCCTCATTGGGTGCGGAGTTTCGATTATGCTTAAGAGGGGCGTGAGGATAATTGCCGCGGTATGCGCTGATATTTTGTGATTAAAGTCACATTACAGTAATGCAAATTAGTAAGTAGTTTTCATTAACTGTGATGAATGTCGAAGTGTAGCGGCGAGTGAATGTTACAATAGTAACAGACTCGCAAGGTGAACAAACTATTGAACCGGCACTGCGCCGGCGGAGTATGAAATGACTGATTTAAAAGCAAGCAGCCTGCGCGCGTTAAAACTGATGGACCTGACCACCCTGAACGACGACGACACCAATGAAAAGGTGATTGCCCTGTGTCATCAGGCGAAAACCCCGGTGGGTAACACCGCGGCGGTCTGCATCTATCCGCGCTTCATCCCGATTGCCCGTAAAACGCTGAACGAGCAGGGAACGCCGGAGATCCGCATCGCTACGGTCACCAACTTCCCGCACGGTAATGACGATATCGACATTGCGCTGGCGGAAACCCGCGCGGCGATCGCTTACGGCGCCGATGAAGTGGACGTGGTGTTCCCGTACCGCGCGCTGATTGCCGGTAACGAGCAGGTCGGCTTCGAGCTGGTGAAAGCCTGTAAAGAGGCCTGCGCGGCGGCCAACGTGCTGCTGAAAGTGATCATCGAAACCGGTGAGCTGAAAGAAGAAGCGCTGATCCGTAAAGCGTCTGAAATCTCTATCAAAGCCGGGGCCGATTTCATCAAAACCTCGACCGGTAAAGTGCCGGTGAATGCCACGCCGGAAAGCGCGCGCATCATGATGGAAGTCATCCGCGATATGGGCGTTGAGAAAACCGTTGGTTTCAAACCGGCGGGCGGCGTGCGCAGCGCGGAAGATGCGCAGCAGTTCCTGGCGATCGCCGATGAGCTGTTTGGCGCCGACTGGGCCGATGCCCGTCATTACCGCTTTGGTGCCTCCAGCCTGCTGGCCAGCCTGTTGAAAGCCCTGGGTCACGGCGACGGCAAGAGCGCCAGCAGCTACTGATTGTCAGACATTGCCGGATGACGCTTCGCTTATCCGGCCTACAGGATCGTAGGGCGGGTAAGCGTAGCGCCACCCGCCACCATTCACCCGATTCCTCATGGGGGTTACCGTGTTTCTCGCACAAGAAATTATTCGTAAAAAACGTGATGGTCAGGCATTAAGCGATGAAGAGATCCGCTTTTTCATCAACGGCATCCGCGACAATACTATCTCAGAAGGGCAGATCGCCGCGCTGGCGATGACCATCTTCTTCCACGATATGTCTATGCCGGAGCGCGTTTCGCTGACCATGGCGATGCGGGATTCCGGTACCGTTCTGGACTGGAAAAGCCTCAACCTTAACGGCCCGATCGTCGATAAACACTCCACCGGCGGCGTCGGGGATGTCACTTCGCTGATGCTGGGGCCGATGGTGGCCGCCTGCGGCGGTTATGTGCCGATGATTTCCGGCCGCGGACTCGGCCATACCGGCGGTACCCTGGATAAACTGGAAGCGATCCCGGGCTTCGATATCTTCCCGGACGACAACCGCTTCCGCGAGATTATTAAAGATGTCGGCGTGGCGATTATCGGGCAGACCAGCTCCCTCGCTCCGGCGGACAAACGTTTCTATGCCACCCGCGATATTACCGCGACGGTGGACTCCATCCCGCTGATCACCGCCTCGATCCTTGCCAAGAAGCTGGCGGAAGGGCTGGATGCGCTGGTGATGGACGTCAAAGTCGGCAGCGGCGCGTTTATGCCGACTTATGAACTTTCCGCCGCGCTGGCGGAAGCGATCGTCGGGGTCGCCAACGGCGCCGGCGTGCGCACCACCGCGCTGCTGACCGATATGAACCAGGTGCTGGCTTCCAGCGCCGGGAACGCCGTTGAAGTTCGCGAAGCGGTCCAGTTCCTGACCGGCGAATACCGCAATCCGCGTCTGTTCGACGTGACGATGGCGCTGTGTGTGGAGATGCTGATTTCCGGCAAGCTGGCGGCGGACGATGCCGACGCGCGCGCGAAGCTGCAGGCGGTACTGGATAATGGTAAAGCGGCGGAAGTCTTTGGCCGTATGGTCGCGGCGCAGAAAGGACCGAGCGACTTTGTCGAGAATTATGATCATTATCTGCCGACGGCGATGCTGAGCAAAGCAGTCTATGCTGATACCGAAGGTTTTGTCAGCGCGATGGATACTCGCGCGCTGGGTATGGCAGTGGTTTCTATGGGCGGCGGCCGCCGTCAGGCATCAGACACCATTGACTATAGCGTTGGCTTTACCGAGATGGCGCGTCTGGGTGACCGCGTGGACGGACAGCGTCCGCTGGCGGTGATCCATGCCAAAGACGAGAACAGCTGGCAGGAGGCCGCGAAAGCGGTCAAAGCGGCCATTAAACTGGACGATAAAGCTCCGGAAATTACACCGACAGTCTATCGCCGTATCACCGAATAGCGATATACTGATCTGATCGCTTTTTTGCAGCGCAAGATGTATGGAGAACAAGATGAAACGTGCATTTATCATGGTGCTGGACTCCTTTGGGATTGGCGCAACGGAAGACGCAGACCGCTTTGGCGACGTCGGCGCCGATACCCTGGGACACATTGCGGAAGCCTGCGCCAAAGGCGAGGCTGACCACGGCCGCAAAGGCCCGCTGAATTTACCGAACCTGACCCGTCTGGGGCTGGTGAAAGCGCATGAAGGCTCTACCGGTAAAATTGCCGCCGGAATGGATGGCAATGCCGAAGTGATTGGCGCCTGGGCCTGGGCGCATGAACTCTCTTCTGGTAAAGATACGCCGTCCGGCCACTGGGAAATCGCCGGCGTGCCGGTGCTGTTTGACTGGGGCTACTTCAGCGATCATGAAAACAGCTTCCCGCAGGAGCTGCTGGATAAGCTGGTGAAACGCGCCAACCTGCCGGGCTACCTCGGCAACTGCCACTCTTCCGGGACGGTGATCCTCGATCAGCTCGGCGAAGAGCATATGAAAACCGGGAAACCGATTTTCTATACCTCCGCTGACTCCGTGTTCCAGATCGCCTGTCACGAAGAGACCTTTGGCCTCGACAAGCTGTATGAGCTGTGCGAAATCGCCCGTGAAGAGCTGACCGAAGGCGGCTACAACATTGGCCGCGTCATCGCTCGTCCGTTTATCGGCGATAAAGCCGGTAACTTCCAGCGTACCGGCAACCGTCACGATCTGGCGGTCGAACCGCCGGCGCCGACCGTGCTGCAGAAGCTGGTTGACGAGAAGAACGGCCACGTGGTGTCTGTCGGTAAGATAGCGGACATCTACGCAAACTGCGGCATCACCAAAAAAGTGAAAGCCACCGGGCTGGACGCGCTGTTCGACGCGACCATCAAAGAGATGAAGGAAGCCGGCGACGAGACTATCGTCTTCACCAACTTCGTCGACTTTGACTCCTCCTGGGGCCACCGTCGCGATGTCGCCGGCTACGCGGCGGGTCTGGAACTGTTTGACCGCCGTCTGCCGGAGCTGATGGAGCTGGTAGGGGAAGACGACATCCTGATCCTCACCGCCGACCACGGCTGCGACCCGACCTGGACCGGTACCGACCACACCCGCGAGCATATTCCGGTGCTGGTGTACGGCCCGAAAGTGAAACCAGGATCGTTAGGCCACCGCGAAACTTTCGCGGACATCGGCCAGACGCTGGCGACATACTTTGGTACCTCGCCAATGGCGTACGGTAAAAACATGCTGTGATGCAATTGCCCGGTGGCGCTCAGCGATCCGGGCCTACGGTTTTGTCGGCCGGGTCAGGCGTAGCCGCCCGGCAAAAACAACAATGTAAAAGGAACTGAAGATGGCAACTCCTCACATTAACGCAGAAATGGGCGATTTCGCTGACGTAGTCTTGATGCCGGGCGACCCGCTGCGCGCCAAGCACATTGCAGAAACCTTTCTCGAAGACGTGCGTGAAGTGAACAACGTGCGCGGCATGCTGGGCTTCACCGGCACCTATAAAGGCCGCAAAATCTCCGTCATGGGCCACGGGATGGGTATTCCGTCCTGCTCTATCTACACCAAAGAGCTGATCACCGATTTCGGCGTCAAGAAAATCATCCGCGTCGGCTCCTGCGGCGCGGTGCGCGAAGACGTCAAACTGCGCGACGTGGTGATCGGTATGGGCGCCTGCACCGACTCCAAAGTGAACCGTCTGCGTTTTAAAGACCACGACTTCGCGGCGATTGCCGATTTCGGCATGGTGCGTAACGCGGTAGACGCGGCGAAAGCGCTGGGTGTTGACGCGCGCGTCGGCAACATCTTCTCTGCAGACCTGTTCTATACCCCGGACCCGTCCATGTTCGACGTGATGGAAAAATACGGCATCCTGGGCGTGGAAATGGAAGCGGCGGGTATCTACGGCGTGGCGGCGGAATTCGGGGCGAAAGCGCTGACCATCTGCACCGTGTCTGACCATATTCGTACCCACGAGCAGACCACTGCCGCGGAGCGTCAGACCACGTTCAACGACATGATTAAAATCGCGCTGGAATCCGTGCTGCTGGGCGATAAAGAGTAAAAGCTGTTGTGCCGGGCGGCGGCTTCGCCTGACCCGGCCTGCGGTTTTCCAGGCCCGCTAAGCGCTACGTCAGCGGGCTTTTTTTAGCGTACCGCGCCGGCAATCCACACCGACAGCGCTTTGAGTTCCGCTTCCTGCTCCGGGAAGTCCTCCATCAGCGCCTCACACTGCTGCTGCAAAACCTCAGCCCGATACTGACAGCCGATTAAGCGTTCCGCCAGCGCCTCCAGCGGCGCCGGATTCAGGCTATCGGTAAAGGCCTGCGCGCGGGTGATATGGCCCTTCTCAACGTCAAAATGCAGCTCGACGCCGCCCCAGGGGAAGCGCTCGTCCAGCAGGTGGGAAAAGGCGGGCGCCTGGCCGAAGTTCCACTCCCAGCTGCTCTGGCGAGCGAAAGTGTCGGCAAAGTTCGGCAGGTCCGGCGTGTTGTCCGGGGAGATCACCTCGGCGTCTACCCGTTCGCCGTAATGGCTGAAGAACGCCTCCTGGATCGCCTCGCAAACTTGCTGATGGGTAATGCCCGGCAGCAGCTCAACCAGGTTCGCCACCCGCCCGCGCACCGAGGTAATGCCTTTAGCCTGCAGCTTTTTCTGGTCCGGGTTGAGGTAGTTGGCGAGACGGCTTAGATCGGCGTTGAGCAGCAGGGTGCCGTGGTGAAAACCGCGGTCCATGGTTTCACGATAGGCTGAGCCGGAGACTTTGCGGTCGCCGCTGTCGGTTTTGACCACCAGATCGTTGCGCCCGGAGGCGTCGGCGGTTACGCCAAGTGAATTGAGCGCCGCCAGCACAATAGCGGTGGAGACAGTTTTGTCGTACTCCGGTTTGCCTGCCATAAAGGTAAAGCAGGTATTGCCGAGGTCGTGGAATACCGCGCCGCCGCCGCTGCTGCGACGGGCCAGCCGCACATGATCTTCCTCCATGCGGCGGGTATTACACTCCTTCCACGGGTTCTGCGCGCGGCCGATGACCACGGTATCGGCATTGCGCCACAGGAACAGCACCCGCTGGGTGGCGGGCATCTGGCGGAAAATGCACTCCTCGACCGCCAGGTTGAACCACGGGTCGTAAGAGTCAGAAAGCAGGAGGCGCAGTGTGGACATTATAGATTTCCTTTCTTTTCATCGTCTTCATCCTCAACCGGCTTGTTGGCGGTGAGCAGGAAGGGCGATTGCTGCCAGCGGGTGCGTTTGCCCTGCAGCAGCGTGCGGGTCAGTACCACGCCGATGGCCAGGGACAGCAACAGCATCAGGCGTAAGATATTGGTGGTATTATCCACCTGCTTCGCCTCGGTCGCCAGCGTATGGGTATCGAGGGTCAGACGCAGGTAGCCCAACGGACCGTTTTTTCCCGGTACCGGCTCGACAATCTGCTGGTTGAAGTAGCCGCCGGCTTTCTTACCATCCAGCGCCAGCCGGTCGCGAACCTCGACGCTTTCGCCAGAGCGCGCCACCAGGTCGCCCTGGTCGTCATATACCCCGGCGTCCAGTACGCGGCTGTTGTGGGTGAGCTGCGTCAACAGCTGATTGATGCGCTTTTCGTCCGGCGTCTCGCTGCGCATCAGCGGCGCGAGATTCAGCACCACCTGCTGCGCCAGCGTGCGGGCCAGCTCTTCCAGCTGCGGATTGCGTTGTTTCTGACTGTTCTGACTGAACCACGAGGCGCCCTGCATCAGCGCGACGAGCAGGGCGAGACAGATAAGGACAATGACCGCACGATGCAGCCGGAATTTCAGTTTTGCGCGAACCATATTCCACCTTTGAAAATTTGCAGCTTAATGTTGCCAGAAGCGCTGGTTACAAGGTAGCCTCATGCGTTATTTTCCTCGCATGAATGAAGAGATGTGGAGCCGTAATGCCTAACAGTTTGACCTGGTGCGACCTGCCTGAAGACGTTTCCCTGTGGCCTGGGTTGCCGCTTTCCCTGAGCGGTGACGAGGTCATGCCGCTGGATTATCACGCCGGGCGCAGCGGCTGGCTGCTGTACGGGCGTGGGCTGGATAAACGCCGTCTGACGGACTGGCAGCGTGAGCTGGGCGCCGCGTTAGTGATCGTCGCCTCCTGGGTGGTCGAGGATTACCAGGTGATCCGCCTGGCCGGTTCGCTGACCCCCCGTGCGACGCGACTGGCGCATGAGGCGGGGCTGGACGTCGCGCCATTGGGTAAAATCCCTCATCTGCGCACCCCGGGACTGCTGGTGATGGATATGGACTCCACGGCGATCCAGATCGAATGCATCGATGAGATCGCGAAACTGGCCGGCACCGGCGAGCTGGTGTCGGAAGTGACCGAGCGAGCGATGCGCGGGGAGCTGGACTTCACCGCCAGCCTGCGCCAGCGCGTGGCGACGCTGAAAGACGCCGATGCCAGCATTCTGCTGCAGGTTCGCGACGCGCTGCCGCTGATGCCGGGCCTGGCGCAGCTGGTGCTCAAGCTGGAAACGCTGGGCTGGAAGGTAGCGATCGCCTCCGGCGGCTTCACCTTCTTCGCCGAGTATCTGCGCGATAAGCTGCATCTCGACGCGGTGTTCGCCAACGAACTGGAGATCCGCGACGGCAAGCTCACCGGCAACGTGCTCGGCGATATCGTCGATGCCAAATACAAAGCCAATACGCTGCGCAAGCTGGCGGAAAAGTATGCGATCCCAACGGCGCAGACCGTGGCCATCGGCGATGGCGCCAACGACCTGCCGATGATTAAGGCTGCCGGGCTTGGTATCGCGTATCATGCGAAGCCTAAAGTGAATGAACAGGCGGAAGTGACTATCCGCCACGCTGACCTGATGGGGGTATTCTGTATTCTCTCGGGCAGCATGAACCAAAAGTAAGAGGTAAACGTGGCGAAAGCTCCAAAACGCGCATTTGTCTGTAATGAATGTGGTGCGGATTACCCGCGCTGGCAGGGGCAGTGCAGCGCCTGCCATGCCTGGAATACCATCACCGAGATGCGCATCGCCGCGTCGCCGCAGGTGGCGAGAAACGAGCGTTTGTCAGGCTACGCCGGTCACGCCGGCGTCTCGAAGGTGCAGAAGCTGTCAGACATCAGCCTGGAAGCGCTGCCGCGTTTCTCCACCGGTTTTAAAGAGTTCGACCGCGTACTCGGCGGCGGCGTGGTGCCGGGCAGCGCGATCCTGATTGGCGGTAACCCCGGCGCGGGGAAATCGACGCTGCTGCTGCAGACGTTGTGCAAGCTGGCGGAAGGGATGAAAACCCTGTACGTCACCGGGGAGGAGTCCCTTCAGCAGGTGGCGATGCGCGCCCATCGCCTTGGGCTGCCGACGGCGAACCTGAACATGCTGTCGGAAACCAGCATTGAGCAGATCTGTCAGATTGCCGAGGAAGAAAAACCGCAGCTGATGGTGATCGACTCTATCCAGGTGATGCATATGGCCGACGTTCAGTCGTCGCCGGGCAGCGTCGCCCAGGTACGTGAAACGGCGGCCTACCTGACGCGCTTTGCCAAAACACGCGGCGTGGCGATCGTCATGGTCGGCCACGTCACCAAAGACGGTTCGCTGGCCGGCCCGAAGGTGCTGGAGCACTGTATTGACTGCTCGGTGCTGCTGGACGGCGATGCCGACTCCCGCTTCCGCACTCTGCGCAGCCACAAAAACCGCTTTGGCGCGGTGAACGAGCTGGGCGTCTTCGCTATGACCGAGCAGGGGCTGCGCGAAGTGAGCAACCCATCCGCTATCTTCCTCAGCCGGGGAGATGAAATCACCTCCGGCAGCTCGGTGATGGTGGTCTGGGAAGGGACCCGCCCGCTGCTGGTTGAGATCCAGGCGCTGGTGGATCACTCGATGATGTCCAACCCGCGCCGCGTGGCGGTGGGGCTGGAACAGAACCGTCTGGCGATCCTGCTGGCGGTGCTGCATCGCCACGGCGGCCTGCAGATGGCCGATCAGGACGTTTTCGTCAACGTGGTCGGTGGGGTGAAGGTCACGGAAACCAGCGCCGATCTGGCGCTGCTGCTGGCGATGGTCTCCAGCTTGCGCGATCGCCCGCTGCCGCAGGACCTGGTGGTCTTTGGCGAAGTGGGGTTGGCTGGCGAAATTCGCCCGGTGCCGAGCGGACAGGAGCGTATCTCCGAAGCGGCGAAGCATGGCTTCCGCCGCGCCATCGTCCCGGCGGCCAATGTGCCGAAAAAAGTGCCGGAAGGCATGCAAATCTCTGGTGTGAAAAAGCTTTCAGACGCGCTAAGCGTTTTTGACGACTTATAATAAGTTAAAAGGAGATTAGCGATGTCGTCATTTGACTATTTAAAAAGCGCCATAAAGCAGAAAGGCTGTACCCTGCAGCAGGTGGCGGAAGCCAGCGGGATGACCAAAGGGTATCTCAGCCAACTGTTGAATGCCAAAATCAAAAGCCCGAGCGCGCAGAAGCTAGAAGCGCTGCATCGTTTCCTCGGGCTGGAGTTTCCCCGCCGACAGAAAAGCGTCGGCGTGGTGTTTGGTAAATTTTACCCGCTGCATACCGGGCACATCTATTTGATTCAACGCGCCTGTAGCCAGGTCGATGAGCTGCATATCATCATGGGCTATGACGACACTCGCGACCGCGAGCTGTTTGAAGAGAGCGCCATGTCGCAGCAGCCGACGGTGCCTGACCGCCTGCGCTGGCTGCTACAAACCTTTAAATATCAGAAGAATATTCGCATCCACGCCTTCAATGAAGAGGGGATGGAACCCTATCCGCACGGCTGGGATGTGTGGAGTCATGGGATCCGCGCTTTTATGAGCGAAAAAGGGATCGAACCGAACCGGATCTATACCTCGGAAGAGGCCGATGCGCCGCAGTACCTTGAGCATCTGGGGATCGAGACGGTGCTTATCGATCCTAAGCGGACCTTTATGAATATTAGCGGCGGCCAGATCCGCGAGAACCCGTTCCGTTACTGGGAATATATTCCGACGGAAGTGAAACCGTTCTTTGTGCGGACGGTGGCGATCCTCGGCGGCGAGTCGAGCGGGAAATCAACGCTGGTCAATAAGCTCGCCAATATCTTCAATACCACCAGCGCCTGGGAATATGGCCGGGATTATGTCTTTTCGCATCTCGGCGGCGATGAGATGGCGCTCCAGTATTCGGATTACGATAAAATAGCCCTCGGGCACGCCCAGTATATTGATTTCGCAGTGAAATATGCCAACAAGGTGGCGTTTATCGATACCGACTTCGTCAGCACTCAGGCGTTCTGCCTGAAGTACGAGGGGCGAGAGCACCCGTTCGTGCAGGCGCTGATTGATGAATACCGCTTCGATCTGGTGATCCTGCTGGAGAACAATACCCCGTGGGTGGCCGATGGGTTACGCAGCCTTGGGAGTTCGGTGGATCGTAAAGAGTTTCAGTCGCTGCTGGTGTCGCTGCTGAAAGAGAATGAGATCGAGTTCGTCCATGTTAAGGAGTCGGACTACGATACGCGCTTCCTGCGCTGCGTCGAGCTGGTGAAGCAGCTGATGGGGGAGCAGGGCTAGATCCTCTGCGGGCTGATGCCCTCACCCCGGCCCTCTCCCGGTGGGAGAGGGAGCAAACATTAAAAAAGGCAACTTGCGTTGCCTTTTTGCATTTTATTTTGAGATACGTTTGTACTTGATTCGCTTCGGCTCCAGCGCGTCGGCGCCGAGGGTGCGTTTCTTGTACTCTTCGTACTCGGTAAAGTTACCTTCAAAGAACTCCACCTTACCTTCATCCTGGTAATCCAGAATGTGGGTGGCGATACGGTCAAGGAACCAACGGTCGTGCGAGATAACCATCGCGCAGCCCGGGAACTCCAGCAGGGCGTTTTCCAGCGCGCGCAGGGTTTCGATATCCAGGTCGTTGGTCGGTTCATCGAGCAGCAGTACGTTACCGCCAACCTGCAGCAGCTTCGCCAGGTGCAGACGACCGCGTTCACCGCCGGACAACTCGCCAACGCGTTTGCCCTGGTCTACGCCTTTGAAGTTAAAGCGGCCCACGTAGGCGCGGCTCGGCATCTCGGTGTTGCCGATCTTCATGATATCCAGGCCGCCGGAGACCTCTTCCCACACGGTCTTGCTGTTGTCCATCGCGTCGCGGAACTGATCGACGGAGGCCAGCTTAACGGTTTCGCCCAGGGTGATGGTGCCGGAATCTGGCTGTTCCTGGCCGGACATCATGCGGAACAGCGTTGATTTACCCGCGCCGTTCGGGCCGATGATGCCGACGATAGCGCCCTTCGGTACCGAGAAGCTCAGATCGTCGATCAGCACGCGGTCGCCGTAGGATTTACGCAAGTTGCTGACTTCCAGAACTTTATCGCCCAGACGCGCGCCTGGCGGAATGAACAGTTCGTTGGTCTCGTTACGTTTCTGGTATTCAACGTTGTTGAGCTCTTCAAAGCGCGCCAGACGGGCTTTGCCCTTGGACTGACGGCCTTTCGCGCCCTGGCGAACCCACTCGAGCTCTTTCTCGATGGATTTGCGACGCGCGGCTTCCTGAGAGGCTTCCTGCGCCAGACGCTGATCTTTCTGCTCCAGCCAGGAGGAGTAGTTGCCTTCCCACGGAATACCTTCGCCGCGGTCAAGTTCGAGGATCCAACCGGCGACGTTATCGAGGAAGTAACGGTCGTGGGTAATTGCCACCACGGTGCCTTCGAAGTCGTGCAGGAAGCGTTCCAGCCAGGCGACGGACTCGGCGTCCAGGTGGTTGGTCGGTTCGTCGAGCAGCAGCATGTCTGGTTTTTCCAGCAGCAGGCGGCACAGCGCGACGCGGCGGCGTTCACCACCGGAAAGATTGGCGATTTTCGCATCCCAGTCCGGCAGGCGCAGGGCGTCGGCCGCGCGCTCCAGCTGCACGTTCAGATTGTGGCCGTCGTGCGCCTGGATAATTTCTTCGAACTTGCCTTGCTGTGCGGCAAGCTTATCGAAGTCTGCATCCGGCTCGGCGTACTTGGCATAGACTTCGTCCAGACCCTTCAGCGCGTTAACCACTTCGGCGACCGCTTCTTCAACGGACTCGCGCACGGTGTGCTCCGGGTTGAGCTGCGGCTCCTGCGGCAGGTAGCCGATTTTAATGCCAGGCTGCGGACGCGCTTCACCTTCGATCTCGGTGTCGATACCGGCCATGATGCGCAGCAGGGTAGATTTACCGGCGCCGTTCAGACCGAGCACACCGATTTTTGCGCCAGGGAAAAAGCTGAGGGAGATATTTTTCAAAATATGACGTTTCGGCGGAACCACTTTGCCGACACGATGCATGGTATAAACGAATTGAGCCACGTTGGACTTCGCCTCTTTCTATTTTGATAGATAGTTCAAAGCCGAAGTGTAGCCTTTTTCGCGCGCTAATCCCAGCGAGGCGACAGGATTCACAGAAGCGTAAAAAAATGTTCAGGACATGGCGCGTTTAGCGTTGTCTGATTAGCATAAGTAAAGCCGCCTGCCGAACCGGCAGTGGCTTTTAAGCGGCACGATGCTGCGAAAATGCACCTGAAAGAGGAAGAGCTTGTGGAAAAAGCCAAAAAAATGGCGTGGCATCTTTTGGCTGCCAGCGTTGGTCTGTTGGCGTTGAGTCAGCTGGCGCATGCGGATTCACTGGATGAACAGCGCAGCCGCTACGCACAAATTAAGCAGGCGTGGGATAACCGGCAGATGGATGTGGTTGACCAGCTGATGCCCACGTTAAGCACCTATCCCCTGTATCCCTATTTGCAGTACCGGCAGATTACCGACGATCTGATGAACCAGCCGGCGCTGGTGGTGAAAAACTTTATTGACGCCAACCCGACGCTGCCCCCCGCGCGTTCATTACGTTCGCGCTTCGTGAATGAACTGGCCCGGCGCAGCGATTGGCGCGGCTTGCTGGCGTTTAGTCCCGATAAGCCGACCAGCACCGAGGCGCAGTGCAACTACTACTACGCCAAACTGAGCGTGGGGCAGTCGCAGGAGGCCTGGAGCGGAGCGAAAGACCTCTGGCTGACGGGCAAGAACCAGCCCGGCGCCTGTGAACCGCTGTTCAGCGCCTGGCGCGACTCCGGCCAGCAGGATCCGCTGGCTTATCTTGAACGGATCCGCCTGGCGATGAAGGCCGGTAATATCGGGCTGGTGAAATCGCTGGCCCAGCAGATGCCCGCCAACTACCAGAGCATCGCCAGCGCCGTGGTCGCTCTGGCTAACGATCCTAACAGCGTCCTGACCTTTGCCCGCACCACCGGGGCGACGGACTTTACCCGCCAGATGGCCGCCGTCGCCTTCGCCAGCGTCGCCCGTCAGGATGTGGAAAATGCCCGTTTGATGATCCCTTCGCTGGTGCAGGCCCAGCAGCTCAATGAGGATCAGACCCAGGAGCTACGCGATATTGTCGCCTGGCGCCTGATGGGGAACGATGTGACCGAAGAGCAGGCCATCTGGCGCGACGATGCGATTATGCGATCGCAGTCCACGCCGCTGGTGGAGCGGCGGGTGCGGATGGCGCTGGGGACGGGCGATCGCCATGGCCTGAATACCTGGCTGGCGCGCTTGCCGATGGAGGCGAAAGAGAAAGACGAATGGCGCTACTGGCAGGCGGATCTGTTGCTGGAGCGCGGCAGGGACGAGGAGGCGCAGGCGATCCTCCGGTCGTTGATGCAGCAGCGCGGTTTCTACCCGATGGTCGCCGCGCAGCGTCTCGGCGAGGAGTATACCTTCCGCATCGATAAAGCGACTGGCACGCTCGATCCGGCGCTGGCTTCCGGTCCGGAGATGGCCCGGGTACGCGAGCTGATGTACTGGAATATGGATAACACCGCGCGCACCGAATGGGCGAATCTGGTTACCAGCCGCACGAAATCTCAGCAGGCGCAGCTGGCGCGCTATGCCTTCGATCAACACTGGTGGGATCTGAGCGTGCAGGCGACGATCGCCGGCAAGCTGTGGGATCAGCTGGAGGAGCGCTTCCCGCTGGCCTATAACGATCTGTTTGCCCGCTATATCAGCGGTAAAGATATTCCGCAGAGCTACGCGATGGCCATTGCCCGCCAGGAGAGCGCCTGGAACCCGAAAGTGCGTTCGCCGGTCGGCGCCAGCGGGCTGATGCAGATTATGCCGGGCACCGCGACGCATACCGTCAGCATGTTCCGCATTCCCGGCTACAGCGGCCCGTCGCAGCTATTGGATCCGGAAACCAACATCAACATCGGCACCAGCTATCTGCAGTACGTTTACCAGCAGTTCGGCAATAACCGCATCTACGCCTCGGCGGCCTATAACGCCGGGCCGGGTCGGGTACGCACCTGGCAGGGGAACAGCGCCGGACGGATCGACGCCGTGGCGTTTGTCGAGAGTATTCCGTTCTCGGAAACCCGCGGCTACGTGAAGAATGTCCTCTCCTATGACGCCTACTACCGCTACTTTATGGGACAGCAGGATAAGCTCTTCAGCGATGCGGAGTGGCGGCAGCGTTACTGATCGCCGGGAAGTATGTTATGCTTTGTACTCGTTGAAGAGTACATTCGACGGGCAGCGTAAGCTGCCCGTCTCAATATGGTGGCGCGATATGACCCAACAATCTCCCTATTCCGCGGCCGTTGCCGAACAACGTCATCAGGAGTGGCTGCGCTTTGTGGCGCTGCTACAGCAGGCCTATGCGCAGGATCTGCATCTGCCGCTGCTGCAGCTAATGCTAACCCCTGATGAGCGCGAAGCGCTGGGAACCCGGGTGCGCATTATCGAAGAGCTGCTGCGCGGCGAGATGAGCCAGCGCGAGCTGAAAAATGAGCTCGGCGCCGGCATTGCGACCATTACCCGCGGGTCGAACAGCCTGAAGTCGGCGCCGGTTGAGCTGCGCCAGTGGCTGGAGCAGACGCTGCTGGCTAGCGATAAATAGCGTTGTGGAACGGGCTTAACGCCAGCACGACCGCCTGATGGTAAACGCTGCTGCGGGTTAATTTGCCGCCGGTGAAAACCCCAATCGCCCCCTCTTTACGACCGATCTGATCGATGCCGGTATACTGCGACATGACCGGCCCGAGGGCTTCGCCAGCGCGAACCTGCTCAAGAATAACGTCAGGCAACGGCAGCGTGGCTGAGCGCGCTTCTCCGCGCTGGCTGGCGCTTTCGATGACCACCCAGCTAAAGGTACTGCCATCGTCAATTCCGGCTTCGATGGCGACCCAGAAATCGGCATGGGGCTGGGCGAGGCGCGCATTAGCGACGCGATTTCGTGCGCCAGCGCGCGTTTCCTCGCTGCCGAAGGGCTGTTCCGGCACGCCGCTCTCGACGGATACGGACTCAATGTGGCAGGATCCTTCGCCGAAAATCTCGTCAAAAGCCTGCAGAATTGCCTGAATTTTGGCGGGATTAGTGGTCGCTGAGACAACATGGTGCATAATCAAAACAACTCAGAATAAACTAACGTCATCGCAGTATACTCTAAATCACCCCCAGGGCAGGCGGTAATGCCCGAAAGCGGTCGATAACGAGTTCAGAACGGAAAAAAAGCATGTTACAGGTATACCTTGTTCGCCACGGTGAAACGCAGTGGAACGCCGAGCGACGTATTCAGGGTCAGTCCGACAGCCCGCTGACCGCACACGGTGAGCGCCAGGCCTGGCAGGTTGGCGAGCGCGCCAGAACGCTGGGGATCACCCATATCATTACCAGCGATCTGGGACGAACCCGCCGCACAGCAGAGATTATCGCCGAAGCCTGCGGCTGCAGCGTGATCGCCGATGCGCGCCTGCGCGAGCTGGATATGGGGGTGCTGGAGAAGCGCCATATCGACTCGCTCAGCGAAGAAGAAGAGGGCTGGCGCCGCCAGCTGGTCAACGGCACGCCGGATGGTCGTATTCCTCAGGGCGAATCGATGCAGGAGCTTAGCGAACGTATGCATGCGGCGCTGGCAGCCTGTCTGGAATTACCGGCCGGTAGTCGACCGCTGCTGGTGAGTCATGGTATCGCGCTGGGCTGCCTGGTGAGCACGATTTTAGGGCTGCCGGCGTACGCAGAGCGTCGTCTGCGCCTGCGCAATTGCTCTATCTCGCGCGTCGATTATCAGCAGAGCCCGTGGCTGGCTTCCGGCTGGGTGGTGGAAACGGCGGGCGACGTCTCGCATCTTGACGCCCCCGCGATGGACGAGCTGCAGCGTTAACGGCGGATCGGGATCAGATATTCGCAGCGCAACTGAATCGGCGTGGCCTGATCCCGGCTTTCATCTTCAGGATAGAAGCGTTCAATATCCAGCCCCTTGCGACGCGTCAGGTTCAGCATCGGCATGCAGGTGCCGTAGACCGTCAGGATGAATTCCTGCAGGCCGGTACCCAGCCCTTCATACGTAAACATGACATACTCGCCGCCCTCCAGCGTCACCGGATGGGCGTTCTGCAGGTGGCCGTTAGCCATCTCCGGCGTCAGCGCGGTGGTATAGAACACTTCCTGTTCATCGTCTTTCTCCATGCTCGGACGCGGTTCATGCAGCCCATAGAGCACCGGGGGGATCGACGGCGAGTTGCCGAGGAAATCGCGCCAGAACTGGACCCGCATCTGGTTGCGGAAGTCGGAGATTTCCTCCAGCTTACAGGTATAGCTCTGGGTTACTCCCAGCAGTTGAGTCGTGGGCAGGGCGACAAATTCATGTTTCGGCAGGGTAAACTCGCCAAGACGCAGCGGCGGACGCATACCGAACGAGCTCCAGTCCGGCGAGCGGCGGTAGAGCGCCGGCGTCAGCGAGAACTGCTTCTTAAACGCCCGGGTGAAGGTCTGCTGGGAGTCGAAACGGTACTGCAGCGCAATATCAAGGATTGGACGGGCGGTAAGGCGTAATGCGACAGCTGATTTCGACAACCGGCGCGCGCGAATATAGGCACCGATGGCATGGCCGGTGACATCCTTAAACATTCGCTGCAAATGCCACTTGGAATAACCCGCCTTCGCCGCCACATTGTCCAGAGAAAGCGGCTGATCCAGGTGACCTTCCAGCCAGCTAAGGAGATCGCGAATAATCCCTGCTTGATCCATAAAATGTCCCCATCCTTAAACACAGGTGCCTGATATTAAAGTAGCGGATAATAGCATTTTTTGATGTTTTAGCATTCAGTGTTTTTTTTGCTTTTAAATGCGGTAGGTCCGTGGATCTGAACGAGAATTTTGTAAAGCTGTGATCTATAAACCTTTTCCGCAAAGTGCGTGATAATCACTCAGCTATATTTTTTAAGAATGGTAACAATATGAAATACAAGAAGTTTGCGATGGGCCTGCTGCTGCTGGCCGGCTGCCAGGTCGCTCAGGCGGAGCAGATTGGTTCCGTGGATACGGTCTTCAAATGGTTAGGGCCGGATCACAAAATTGTCGTCGAAGCCTTTGACGATCCGGATGTGCAGAACGTGACCTGCTATATCAGCCGGGCGAAGACCGGCGGGATCAAAGGCGGGCTGGGGCTGGCGGAAGATACCTCTGACGCGGCCATCTCCTGCCAGCAGGTCGGGCCGATTGAGCTGACGGACAAAATCAAAAATGGCAAAAGCCAGGGCGACGTGGTGTTCCAGAAGCGCACCTCGCTGGTGTTTAAAAAGCTACAGGTCGTTCGCTTCTATGATGCGAAACGCAATGCGCTGGTCTACCTGACCTATTCGGATAAAGTGGTTGATGGCTCGCCGAAGAACGCCATCAGCGCCGTGCCGATTATGCCCTGGAATAAATAAACGGGAGCGCGCATGCAGCAGCCACGGATTTGGTTAGTTGAGGATGAACAGAGTATCGCCGATACCCTGGTTTATATGCTCCAGCAGGAGGGCTTCCAGGTCACCGTCTTTGACCGCGGGTTGCCCGCGCTGGAGGCGGCGGCGCATCAGGCGCCCGATGTGGCCATCCTCGACGTCGGCTTGCCGGATATCAGCGGCTTCGAGCTCTGTCGGCGCCTGCTGACGCGCTTTCCGGCGCTGCCGGTGCTGTTTCTGACGGCGCGGAGCGACGAGGTCGATAAGCTGCTGGGGCTGGAAATCGGCGCTGACGATTACATCGCCAAGCCGTTTTCGCCGCGCGAAGTCTGCGCGCGGGTGCGCAGCGTGCTGCGGCGGCTGCAAAAATTCGCCGCGCCTTCGTCGGTAGTTCGCGTCGGCGAGTTTGTGCTTGACGAGCAGGCGGCGTCGATAAGCTGGTTCGGCCAGCCGCTGAACCTGACGCGCTATGAATTTCTGCTGTTGAAAACGCTGCTTCACGCGCCCGGTCGCGTCTTCTCCCGCCAGCAGCTGATGGAGCTGGTGTGGAGCGATGCCTGGGAAAGCCTCGACCGCACCGTCGACACCCACATCAAAACCCTGCGCGCTAAACTGCGGGTCGTTAATCCTGAGGTGGCGCCAATCAATACCCATCGCGGGATGGGCTACAGCCTGGGGCGCGGCTGATGCGCATCGGCATGCGCCTGCTGCTGGGCTATTTTCTTATCGTCGCGATCGCCGCGTGGTTTGTACTGTCGATCTTTGTCCAGGAAGTCAAGCCGGGCGTGCGCCGGGCCACGGAGGGAACCCTCAACGATACCGCCACCCTGCTGGCGGCGCTGGCGCGTGAGGACCTGCTGGCGGCAAACCCGCAGCAGGGCAGGCTGGCGCAGGCCTTTCACCAGCTCAACCAGCAGCGGCTCAACGCCAATATTGGCGGAATTAAAAAGGTGCGGAATGAGTACCGCGTCTATCTGACCGATGCCCGGGGCAAGGTGGTGTTTGACTCGAGCGGAGAGGCGACAGGGCAGGACTATTCACGCTGGAACGACGTCTGGCTCACCCTGCGCGGCCAGTACGGCGCGCGCAGTACGCGCAGCGATCCGCATGATGAAGCCAGCTCGGTGATGTATATCGCCGCGCCGGTGATGGATAAGGGGCGGATTATCGGCGTGCTGAGCGTCGGTAAACCCAACCTGGCGATGACGCCGGTCATTCAGCGCAGCGAGCGGCGGATCCTCTGGGCCGGCGGCGCCCTGCTGGGTATTGCCCTGTTGATTGGTTGCGGCGTCGTCTGGTGGATCAATTTCTCTATCGGCAAGCTGGTGCGCTATGCGGACTCGGTGACCGCTGAACGCCCGCTGCCGCTGCCGGAGGTCGGCAGCAGCGAACTGCGTAAGCTGGCCCAGGCGCTGGAGAGCATGCGGGTGAAGCTCGAAGGCAAAAACGCCATCGAAAACTATGTCTATGACCTGACTCACGAGCTGAAAAGTCCGCTGGCGGCCATCCGCGGTGCGGCGGAGATCCTGCGCGAAGAGCCGCCGCCTGCGGTGGCGGCGCGGTTTACTGAGAATATCCTCGCGCAAAATACTCGCATGCAGCTGTTGGTGGAGCGGTTGCTCCAGCAGGCGCGACTGGAAAGCCGGCTGGAGATAAAGCCGCAGCCGGTGTCGATAGATGCGCTATACCAACGGCTGGCGGAAGAGCGCGACATCGCCCTGGCGGCGAAAGCCATCACCCTGCGCTGGCAGGAGAGTGGGGTGCTGGTCAATGGCGATGGCGAACTGCTGTCCCAGGCGCTGGGCAATCTGCTCGACAACGCGATTGATTTTACCCCCCAGGGGGGCGAGATCGCCCTGGCAGTAGAGAAACGAAATGCAGAGGTGCGACTGAGCGTAACGGATAACGGATGCGGTATTCCGGAGTATGCCCTGACGCGGATCTTTGAGCGGTTCTACTCGCTGCCGCGTGAAGACGGCCACAAGAGCAGCGGCCTTGGGCTGGCCTTCGTTCGTGAAGTCGCGCGCCTGCATCACGGCGATATCCGTCTACACAATCGGCCCGAAGGCGGCGTGGTCGCCACGCTGAGACTTCACCGTCCCTTCACATAGCTTCAAATTCCCCCCACACAACCGCCCTATTGTGAGGCCATTACGATAGGGAGAAAGCTATGTTGAAATCACCGTTATTCTGGAAAATTACCACGTTAATAGGCTGTATTGTGCTGTTATCTCTGCCTTTGATGATAGTCAGGGAGCTCATCAATGAGCGGGCTGATTATCGCAGCGAGGTTGTGGATGCCATTGAACAGAGCACCAGCGGCTCGCAAAAACTCGCCGGGCCGCTGATCGCTATTCCGGTAACCGAGACGCTGACCCGCAGGGAGAACCAAAAAGAGGTCGAATATCAGCGGAGCTGGGAGTACTACTGGCTGCCGGAGTCGCTGGCGGTCACCGGCAAACAGACCGTGGAGTCGAGAAGGGTGGGCATCTACAGCGGACAGGTCTGGCATAACGCCCTGCAGATCAAGGCCTCCTTCGATCCGCTGCGTCTGGCGTCATTGCGAAAAACGAATATCTCCCTGGGCCAGCCGCGGCTGGTGGTGAGCGTCGGCGATGCCCGCGGCATTGGCGCCATTCATGCCCCGGAGGTTAACGGCAGCCTATTAAGCGTGGAGCCTGGGCTGGGGATCAGCGGCGATGGGGCGGGCATCCATATGCCGATGCCTGCGCTGGCGGAGGACAACAAGCCGCTTGAGATCGCTTTTTCGCTCGATCTGAACGGGACGGGCGCATTTTCACTGGCGCCGCTCGGGCGCAACAGCGAGCTGCAGCTGACCAGTAACTGGCCGCATCCCGGCTTTCTCGGCAGCTTCCTGCCAACGAAACGCGAAGTGAATACTGCCGGCTATCGCGCCCACTGGCAAAGCAGCTGGTTCGCCAACGATATGGGCAGCTATTTCAAGGATGATATGGAGATCCCGTGGTCGCGCCTGCCGGCGTTCAGTGCCGATGTCATGTCGCTTGCCGACCAGTACCAGCTAACCGACCGGGCGACAAAATATGCCATCCTGTTAATCGGGCTGACGTTTATGGCCTTTTTCGCTTTCGAAAGCCTGACCCATCGCTCCCTGCATCCGATGCAATATTTGCTGGTGGGCTTATCGCTGGTGCTGTTTTACCTGGTGCTGCTGGCGCTTTCGGAGCACATTGGCTTTACCGCCGCCTGGCTGGCCGCCAGCCTGTCCGGCGCGGTGATGAACGGGATCTACCTCCAGGCGGTGCTCAGGGGATGGCGTAACAGCCTGCTGTTTGTCGCGGCGCTGCTGCTGCTGGACGGGGTGATGTGGTTTCTGCTGCATTCCGAGGACAGTGCGCTGCTCTTGGGTACCGGGGTGCTGGTGCTGGCGCTAAGCACTCTGATGTTTTTGACCCGGCGAGTGGACTGGTATGCGTTATCGTTACCGAAAGGCAGTGTGCCTCCGCCTCCGTCTGCCGATGACGACAAACTGCGCCTCTGGAAAGAGTGACGGCATAAAAAAACGGCGCCCTCGGGGCGCCGTTTTCACATCATGGCTGCGGAATAAATCGCATTATTCCTGCAGATCGCCACAGAAACGGTAACCTTCACCGTGAATGGTAGCGATGATCTCCGGGGTATCCGGAGTGGATTCGAAGTGTTTACGAATCCGACGAATGGTCACGTCAACGGTACGGTCATGCGGCTTCAGCTCGCGACCGGTCATTTTCTTCAGCAGCTCGGCACGAGACTGAATTTTGCCCGGGTTTTCGCAGAAGTGCAGCATCGCGCGGAATTCACTGCGCGGCAGCTTGTACTGTTCGCCGTTCGGGCTGACCAGGGAACGGCTGTTGATATCGAGTTCCCAGCCGTTGAACTTGTAGCTTTCCACGCTGCGACGCTCTTCGCTCACGGTACCGAGGTTCATGGTACGGGAGAGCAGGTTGCGCGCGCGGATAGTCAGTTCACGCGGGTTAAACGGTTTAGTGATATAGTCGTCAGCGCCGATTTCGAGGCCAAGGATCTTATCCACTTCGTTGTCGCGACCGGTTAAGAACATCAGCGCGACGTCAGCCTGCTCGCGTAGCTCGCGCGCCAGCAGAAGACCATTTTTACCCGGCAGGTTGATATCCATGATCACCAGGTTGATATCATTTTCAGACAGGATCTGATGCATTTCCGCGCCATCGGTCGCTTCGAATACATCGTAACCTTCTGCTTCGAAAATACTTTTTAACGTGTTGCGTGTTACCAACTCGTCTTCAACGATAAGAATGTGCGGGGTCTGCATGTTTGCTACCTAAATTGCCAACTAAATCGAAACAGGAAGTACCAAAGTCCCTGACCTGCCTGCTGCATGTCGCAAATTAACATGCGCGGCGTAACATGACTAAAGTACGTAATTGCGTTCTTGATGCACTTTCCATCAACGTCAACAACATCATTAGCTTGGTCGTGGGTACTTTCCCTCTGGACCCGACGGTGTCAAAAACGGCTGACATCCTAACCATTTTAACAGCAACATAACAGGCTAAGAGAGGCCGAACACCCAATAAAACTACGCTTCGTTGACATATATCAAGTTCAATTGTAGCACGTTAACAGTCTTGTGAAATCATTGCATCGCCATGCTCTTTATAGTCACAATCTTTACCCGGCTCAACTAGTTGCGTGGATAAATTAATAAATACAGTGAATCCAATGCCTGGAACGATGCGTCAGGTGAAATTTCATTGCCCATCATATGGATAAATGGGTTCTGTTAACATACTCCTTGTCATGGCCTCCTGAGAACAGTTTAGATTTTTTTATGGGTAAGAAAACGCAATTTTAGTGATTTTTGTTGCAAATTTGTAAATTTTCACCGCGTAAAATGGGGGGCTCCGCGCCTCGACAACGCCTGAGAGAGAGAAAAAAACCGCAATGCGTTTAACGATTATTTTAGTCGGTCCTGCCCGGGCCGAGAACGTCGGCGCCGCCGCCAGGGCGATGAAAACCATGGGATTTCGCGATCTGCGGATCGTGGACAGTGAAGCCCATCTGGCGCCGGCGGCACGCTGGGTGGCGCACGGCTCAGGCGACATCCTCGATGGCATCACCACCTATTCCACCCTTGCCGAGGCGCTGCACGACGTCGATTTTACCGTCGCCACCACCGCCCGCAGTCGCGCGCGGTTTCACTATTACGCCACGCCGCAGCAGCTGTTGCCGCTGCTGGAGGAGAAGGCGAACTGGATGACCCATACCGCGCTGGTATTTGGCCGTGAAGACGCCGGATTGACCAATGAGGAGCTGGCCCTGGCCGATGTGCTGACCGGCGTGCCGATGGCCGCGGATTATCCTTCGCTAAACCTCGGTCAGTCGGTGATGGTCTACTGCTATCAATTAGCATCGCTTATGCAACAACCGGCGCCCGCCGCCGCCGCGGCAGACCATCATCAGCTGCAGGCGTTGCGCCTGCGCGCCCTGGCCTTGCTTTCGCGTCTGGGCGTGGAGGATGATGCCAAACTGGCCGACTGGCTGTCGCAACGAATGGGGCTGCTGCAGCAGCGCGACACGGCAATGTTGCATCGTTTGCTGCATGATATTGAAAAAAACCTGCCAGAATAAAGCTCTGTCATATATTTTAATTATGGTTGTATGTGCTGTTTTTGCGGGGAATGTTCCGCCGATCTGGATGTTTTTCCTTGTCGGGGTGGCGCAATACGTAAGCTCGCTGAAATGAGGTTAATTGAGAAATTCATTGACTTAAGAGGGCAGATACTTTAACCAATATAGGCAGGACACACAGACAGATAAAAATACAGAGTACACAACATCCATGAATCGCATCGGCATGATTACCACCATTATCACCACCACCATTACCACAGGTAACGGTGCGGGCTGACGCGTACAGGAAACACAGAAAAAAGCCCGCACCTGAACAGTGCGGGCTTTTTTTTTGACAAGAGATCAAGGGGTAAGAACCATGCGAGTGTTGAAGTTCGGCGGTACATCAGTGGCAAATGCGGAACGGTTTCTGCGGGTTGCCGATATTCTGGAGAGTAATGCCAGGCAGGGGCAGGTAGCGACCGTCCTGTCTGCCCCGGCGAAGATCACCAACCATCTGGTAGCGATGATTGAAAAGACCATTGGCGGCCAGGATGCCCTCCCCAATATTGCCGACGCTGAACGCATTTTTACCGAACTTCTTCAGGGCCTTGCCGACGCCCAGCCCGCTTTCCCGCTCGCCCAGCTGAAAGCCTTTGTTGAGCAGGAGTTTGCTCAGATTAAGCATGTCCTGCACGGTATCAGCCTGCTGGGTCAGTGCCCGGACAGCGTCAATGCCGCGCTGATCTGCCGAGGCGAAAAGCTCTCCATCGCCATCATGGCGGGTCTGCTGGAAGCCCGTGGTCATAAAGTCAGTGTGATTAACCCGGTGGAAAAACTGCTCGCGGTGGGCCACTATCTGGAATCCACGGTCGATATCGCCGAATCCACCCGCCGCATCGCCGCCAGCCAGATCCCGGCAGACCATATGATCCTGATGGCCGGGTTTACCGCCGGCAATGAGAAGGGCGAGCTGGTGGTGCTGGGGCGCAACGGCTCCGACTATTCGGCTGCGGTACTGGCCGCCTGCCTGCGCGCCGACTGCTGCGAAATCTGGACCGATGTCGACGGCGTGTACACTTGCGACCCGCGCCAGGTGCCGGATGCGCGTCTGCTGAAATCGATGTCTTATCAGGAGGCGATGGAGCTCTCCTACTTTGGCGCGAAAGTGCTGCACCCGCGCACCATCGCTCCTATCGCCCAGTTCCAAATCCCATGTCTGATTAAAAATACCGGCAACCCGCAGGCGCCGGGAACGCTCATCGGCGCCAGCCGCGACGAGGACGATCTGCCGGTCAAAGGCATCTCTAACCTCAACAACATGGCGATGTTCAACGTCTCCGGGCCGGGGATGAAAGGCATGGTCGGCATGGCGGCCCGCGTCTTCGCCACCATGTCCCGCGCCGGCATCTCGGTCGTGCTGATCACCCAATCCTCTTCCGAGTACAGCATCAGTTTCTGCGTGCCGCAGAGCGACTGCGCGCGTGCCAAACGGGCGATGGAAGATGAGTTTTATCTCGAGCTGAAAGAGGGGCTGCTGGAGCCGCTGGCCATTATGGAGCGTCTGGCTATTATCTCGGTGGTGGGCGACGGAATGCGCACCCTGCGCGGTATCTCGGCAAAGTTTTTTGCCGCGCTGGCCCGCGCCAATATCAATATCGTGGCGATTGCCCAGGGTTCATCCGAGCGCTCCATTTCGGTGGTGGTCAGCAATGACGACGCCACCACCGGTGTGCGCGTGACCCATCAGATGCTGTTCAACACCGACCAGGTGATCGAAGTGTTCGTCATCGGCGTCGGCGGCGTCGGCGGCGCGCTGCTGGAGCAAATCAAACGCCAGCAGAGTTGGCTGAAGAGCAAACATATCGATCTGCGCGTTTGCGGCGTGGCCAACTCTCAGGCGCTGCTGACCAGCGTGCATGGTCTGAATCTGGAAAACTGGAGTGAGGCGCTGGCGGAGGCGAAAGAACCCTTTAATCTCGGTCGCCTGATCCGCCTGGTAAAAGAGTACCACCTGCTGAATCCGGTGATCGTCGACTGTACCTCCAGCCAGGCGGTCGCCGATCAGTACGCCGACTTCCTGCGCGAAGGTTTCCATGTGGTCACGCCGAATAAAAAGGCCAATACCTCTTCGCTGGATTATTATCATCAGCTGCGCCACGCCGCGAGCAGCTCGCGCCGCAAGTTCCTCTATGACACTAACGTTGGCGCTGGCCTGCCGGTGATTGAGAACCTGCAGAACCTGCTCAACGCCGGCGATGAACTGCGCCATTTCTCCGGGATCCTCTCCGGCTCTCTGTCGTTTATCTTCGGCAAGCTGGATGAAGGCGTGAGTTTCTCGGCGGCGACGGCGATGGCCCGTGAGATGGGGTATACCGAGCCGGATCCGCGCGACGATTTATCCGGGGTGGATGTCGCGCGTAAGCTGCTGATTCTGGCCCGTGAGACTGGACGTGAACTGGAGCTGTCGGACATTATCGTCGAGTCGGCGCTGCCGGCGGACTTCGACGCCAGCGGTGATGTTGAGACCTTTATGGCCCGCCTGCCGTCGCTGGATGATGCGTTCGCCTCGCGGATCGCTAAGGCGCGCGATGAAGGTAAAGTCTTGCGCTATGTCGGTAACATCGAAGAGGATGGTACCTGCCGGGTGAAAATTGCCGCCGTTGACGGCAACGATCCGCTGTTCAAAGTCAAAAATGGCGAGAACGCGCTGGCCTTTTACAGCCACTATTATCAGCCATTGCCGCTGGTGCTGCGCGGCTATGGTGCCGGGAACGACGTCACGGCGGCCGGTGTTTTCGCCGACCTGCTGCGCACCCTTTCCTGGAAGTTAGGAGTTTAAGATGGTCAAAGTATATGCCCCGGCTTCCAGTGCCAATATGAGCGTCGGGTTTGATGTGTTGGGCGCGGCGGTCACGCCGGTCGATGGCACGCTGCTTGGCGACAACGTCACTGTCGAAGCGGCGGAGCAATTCAGCCTGCAGAATCTGGGACGCTTCGCCAGCAAACTGCCGGCGGCGCCGCAGGAGAACATTGTTTACCAGTGCTGGGAAAGCTTTTGCCGGGAGATCGGTAAAACGGTGCCGGTGGCGATGACCCTGGAAAAAAACATGCCGATTGGCTCCGGGCTGGGCTCCAGCGCCTGCTCGGTGGTTGCCGCGCTGGTGGCGATGAACGAGTTTTGCGGTAAGCCGCTGAACGAGACGCGCATGCTGGCGCTGATGGGGGAGATGGAAGGGCGTATCTCCGGCAGCATTCACTACGACAACGTGGCGCCGTGCTATCTTGGCGGCATGCAGTTGATGATCGAAGAGAACGGGATTATCAGCCAGCAGGTGCCCGGGTTTGATGAGTGGCTGTGGGTGCTGGCCTATCCGGGGATTAAAGTATCCACCGCCGAAGCGCGGGCGATTCTGCCGGCGCAGTACCGCCGTCAGGATTGTATCGCCCATGGTCGCCACCTCGCGGGCTTTATTCACGCCTGCTACACCCGCCAGCCGCAGCTGGCGGCAAAATTGATGAAAGATGTGATTGCCGAACCGTACCGAACCAAACTGCTGCCGGGCTTTAGCGAAGCGCGTCAGGCGGCCATGGAGATGGGCGCCCAGGCTTGCGGCATCTCCGGCTCTGGCCCAACGCTGTTTGCGTTGTGCGATAAGCCGGACACCGCACAGCGCGTCGCCGACTGGCTTGGCGCGCACTATCTGCAGAATCAGGAAGGCTTTGTTCATATTTGCCGGCTGGACACGGCGGGCGCACGCGTAGTGGGATAACCAATGAAACTGTATAACTTAAAAGATCACAATGAGCAGGTCAGCTTTGCGCAGGCCGTTACCCAGGGACTTGGCAAGCATCAGGGCCTGTTCTTTCCGCACGATCTGCCGGAATTCAGCCTGACTGAAATCGACGACATGCTGGCGCAGGATTTTGTCACCCGCAGCGCCAAAATTTTATCCGCCTTTATCGGCGATGAGATCCCGCAGGATGTCCTGCAGCAGCGGGTCCGCGCGGCGTTTGCGTTTCCGGCGCCGGTGAGCAAGGTTCAGGAGGATGTCGGCTGTCTGGAGCTGTTCCATGGCCCCACGCTGGCGTTCAAGGATTTCGGCGGCCGCTTTATGGCGCAGATGCTGACCCACATCGCGGGCGATAAGCCGGTCACCATCCTCACGGCGACCTCTGGCGATACCGGGGCGGCGGTGGCGCATGCTTTCTACGGACTGCCGAACGTTAAGGTAGTGATCCTCTACCCGCGCGGCAAGATCAGCCCGCTGCAGGAGAAGCTGTTCTGTACTCTCGGCGGCAACATTGAAACCGTGGCGATTGACGGCGACTTCGACGCCTGCCAGGCGCTGGTGAAGCAGGCGTTTGACGATGAAGAACTGAAGGCGACGCTGGGGCTCAACTCGGCGAACTCCATTAACATCAGCCGCCTGCTGGCGCAGATCTGCTACTACTTCGAAGCGGCGGCGCAGCTGCCGCAGGAAGCCCGCAATCAGCTGGTGATTTCCGTGCCGAGCGGCAACTTCGGCGATCTGACCGCCGGTCTGCTGGCGAAGTCGCTGGGTCTGCCGATCAAACGCTTTATCGCCGCCACCAATGCCAACGACACCGTTCCGCGCTATCTGCAGGGCGGCGAGTGGGCGCCAAAAGCCACCCAGGCGACGCTGTCCAACGCCATGGACGTCAGCCAGCCGAACAACTGGCCGCGTGTCGAAGAGCTGTTCCGCCGTAAAATCTGGCGTCTCAGCGAGCTGGGCTATGCCGCGGTCGATGATGAGACCACCAAAGCGGCAATGCGCGAGCTGAAGGCCATCGGCTACATCTCTGAGCCGCACGCGGCGATTGCCTGGCGCGCGCTGCGCGATCAGCTGCAGCCGGGAGAGTACGGTCTGTTCCTCGGCACCGCCCATCCGGCGAAGTTCAAAGAGAGCGTGGAGGAGATCCTGCAGGAGACCCTGCCGCTGCCGAAAGAGCTGGCCGACCGCGCCGACCTGCCGCTGCTGTCTCACAACCTGCCGGCGGATTTCGCCGCGCTGCGTAAGCTGATGATGGGCTAAATCCTTACCGTCCCCCTGTTGCGTCGAACGCCGTAGGGGGACCGTTTACTTACTGCTCGTGGCGTTTAAACACCAGTTCGCCTTTCTCCGACGCCTCCGCATCAAAGAAATAGCCTTCGCTATTAAAGGATTTCAGCTGTTCCGGCTGGGTTAAGCGGTTTTCAATAATGTAGCGACTCATCAGGCCACGGGCCTTCTTGGCATAGAAGCTGATCACTTTGAATTTGCCGTTCTTCTCATCGAGGAATACCGGCTTGATCAGCTGGCCCTGCAATTTTTGCGTTTTCACCGATTTAAAATATTCATCGGAAGCCAGGTTGATGACGATATCGTCGCCCTGAGCCTGCAGCGCCTGATTCAGCTTCTCGGTAATGGTCTCGCCCCAGAACTGGTACAGATCTTTGCCGCGGGGGTTTTCCAGACGGATCCCCATCTCCAGGCGGTAGGGCTGCATCAGGTCCAGCGGACGCAGCACGCCATACAGGCCGGAGAGCATGCGCAGGTGTCGCTGGGCGAAGTCAAAGTCGTCCTCCGTGAGCGTCTCTGCCTGCAGGCCGGTGTAGACATCGCCCTTAAAGGCGAGGATCGCCTGGCGGGCATTTTGCGGCGTAAAGTCAGGGTGCCAGTCGTGGAAACGGGTGGCGTTCAGATCCGCCAGCTTGTCGCTGATGCTCATCAGCTTGCCGATTTGCGGCGCGGTCAGCTGACGGGCGATGCTGATAAGCTGTTGAGAATACTCGAGGAGTTCGGGCTGGGTATAGCGAGTCGTTGCCAGCGGGCTTTGATAATCGAGCGTTTTAGCAGGTGAAATCAGAATCAGCATATCCAGTCCTTGCAGGTAATTTCGACGAATTTTAACAAAAAAAGTGCATGGTGGGATCGATAGCTGCGATTGCCGCGCTATTCGCGCGGCAGTTCATTCCACGCGCCCGGGGCCAGCTGTTGGTGAATCTCAGGATAGCGCGACGCATCGAAAGTGGGCTGAATGCCCAGCTGGCGCTGACGCAGATAATCACTGGCGATAATCCGCACCGTCGGGGAGAGCAACAGGATGGCCGTCAGGTTGGTCATCGCCATCAGCGCCATAATGATATCCGCGCTCTGCCAGACGACCGGCAGGCTAACCAGGGTTCCCAGCAGCACCATCAGGACGGTAAGTATCCGCAGCGCCCAGATATAGCGCGGCTTATCCAGGCGCAGAAAGACCAGATTATTTTCCGCGTACAGGTAGTTGGCGACGATAGAGCTAAAGGCGAACAGCAGCACGATGAAAGCGATAAAACCCGCCCCCCAGCCCCCGACCAGCATGCTCATCGCATGCTGCAGGGCCTGGATGCCGTTGAGCGTATACTCATTGTCGGGGTGGGGCGCCAGCATGACGATAATCGCGCTGGCGGTACAGATGACGATGGTATCGATAAACACGCCAATCATCTGCACGATACCCTGCGCCGCCGGGTGCGGCGGCCAGGAGGCGGCGGCTGCGGCGGCGTTAGGCGAAGAGCCCATTCCTGCTTCATTGGAGAACATGCCGCGCTGAAAGCCGCTGGTCAGCGCCTGGCTGATGGTGTAGCCCACCGCGCCGGCGGCGGCTTCCTGCCAGCCGAAGGCGCAGCGAAAGATGGTGGCGAAAATCGTCGGCAGGGCGGTGATATGCCACAGGCCGATAAGCAGGCTGGTGGCGATCCACAGCAGCGCCATGATGGGGACGATCCACTGCATCAGGCGCGCCACACCGCGTAAACCACGGAGGATGGCCAGCAGAACGACAACGGCCAGCACGCCGCCGCTGACTGCCGCCGGCAGATCGAACGCATAGCGCAGGGCATGGGCCACGGAGTTGGCCTGTACGGTATTGAAGATAAAGCCATAGGCCAGCAGCAGGAGGATCGAAAACAGAACGCCCATCCAGCGCATGCCGAGCCCGCGCGCCATATACCAGGCCGGACCGCCGCGAAACTGCCCGCGGCTATCGCGCTCTTTATAAAGCTGGGCAAGGGAACATTCGGCGAAGCTGCTGGCCATGCCGAGCAGGGCGGAGACCCACATCCAGAATACGGCTCCGGGCCCGCCGGCGGCGATAGCCAGCGTGACGCCGGCAAGATTGCCGCTGCCGACTCGCGCAGCAAGGCTGGTACAGAGCGCCTGAAAGGAGGTTAAACCGCCCGGCTGCGGGTGCAGGCTTTTTTTCAGGCTGCGGCCAAATTTGCGCACGTAACGGAACTGAATACCCCGGGTTTGCCAGCTAAACCAGATACCGGCGCCCAGTAGCAGATAAATCATCACTGAGCCCCAGAGTATTTCATTGATAAATGAGAGAAAATCAGGCATTAAACATCCTCTTGTCCATGCCGGCACGCCAGTGTAAGCGTTACCAATTAAGTGACAATCCTTGCGCTTTCAGCAAATTAATCTGCATAGTTTATCACACTCTGCGCTCTTCTCTCGTCGGCGGTTGCGCTGACCCGGCAGCGTGTTATCATCTGGGCAGACCGGTTACATCCCCTTAACTGCTGTTTAAGAGAAATATATCATGACGGATAAATTAACTTCTCTGCGTCAGTACACCACTGTCGTCGCTGACACCGGAGATATTGCGGCAATGAAGCTGTATCAGCCTCAGGATGCCACCACCAACCCTTCCCTGATCCTCGGCGCGGCTCAGATCCCTGAGTACCGTAAGCTGATTGACGACGCTGTGGCCTGGGCTCGTAGCCAGAGCAGCGATCGCGCGCAGCAGATCCTCGATGCTTCCGACAAGCTGGCGGTGAACATCGGTCTCGAAATCCTGAAACTGATCCCGGGCCGTATCTCCACCGAAGTGGATGCGCGTCTCTCCTACGACACCGAAGCGTCTATCGCTAAAGCCAAGCGCATCATCAAGCTGTATAACGACGCGGGCATCAGCAACGATCGTATTCTGATTAAGCTGGCTTCCACCTGGCAGGGCATTCGCGCCGCTGAACAGCTGGAAAAAGAGGGCATCAACTGCAACCTGACGCTGCTGTTCTCCTTCGCTC
This sequence comes from Klebsiella sp. JB_Kp004, assembly GCF_040065795.1. Classification (NCBI taxonomy): domain Bacteria; kingdom Pseudomonadati; phylum Pseudomonadota; class Gammaproteobacteria; order Enterobacterales; family Enterobacteriaceae; genus Klebsiella; species Klebsiella sp. JB_Kp004. The sequence goes on from NZ_JBEAKW010000050.1 coordinate 50,218, forward strand.
AGGCTCGCGCTTGCGCCGAAGCGGGCGTCTTCCTGATTTCGCCGTTCGTTGGCCGTATCCTCGACTGGTACAAAGCCAATACCGATAAAAAAGAGTACGCGCCGGCAGAAGATCCGGGCGTGGTTTCCGTCAGCGAAATCTACGAGTACTACAAGCAGCACGGTTATGAAACCGTGGTGATGGGCGCCAGCTTCCGTAACGTTGGCGAAATTCTGGAACTGGCTGGCTGTGACCGCCTGACCATCGCCCCGGCGCTGCTGAAAGAGCTGTCCGAAAGCGAAGGCGCCGTTGAGCGTAAACTGGTGTATACCGGTGAAGTGAAAGCGCGTCCGGAGCGTATTACCGAATCTGAGTTCCTGTGGCAGCATAACCAGGATCCGATGGCGGTAGACAAACTGGCGGAAGGTATCCGTAAGTTTGCGATCGACCAGGAAAAACTGGAAAAAATGATCGGCGAACTGCTGTAATCCCGCAGGTGGCCGACGTCCGTCGGCCACATTACACTGTCTGTCCCGCCAGCAGCAGTGTATCATTTCGTTTAACGCCACAGTTTGAACGGAATAACCATGAATACCTTACGAATCGGCTTAGTTTCCATTTCCGATCGCGCCTCCAGCGGCGTCTATCAGGACAAAGGCATCCCGGCACTGGAAGAGTGGCTGGCGCGTGCCCTTACCACCCCTTTTGAACTGCAGACTCGCCTGATCCCGGATGAGCAGGTCATTATTGAGCAAACGCTGTGCGAACTGGTTGACGAGATGGGGTGCCATCTGGTGCTGACCACCGGCGGCACCGGCCCGGCGCGTCGCGATGTGACGCCCGACGCCACGCTGGCGATTGCCGATCGCGAGATGCCGGGCTTCGGCGAGCAAATGCGCCAGGTTAGCCTACACTTTGTGCCGACGGCGATCCTTTCCCGGCAGGTCGGGGTGATCCGCAAGCAGGCGCTGATCCTCAATCTTCCCGGACAACCGAAAGCGATTCAGGAGACCCTGGAAGGGGTGAAAGATGCTGACGGCAACGTGCTGGTGCACGGTATTTTCGCAAGTGTACCTTATTGTGTACAGTTGCTGGAGGGGCCTTATGTGGAAACCGATGGCCGTGTGGTAGAAGCATTTCGTCCAAAAAGTGCCCGACGCGAAACTTTATCCTGAATTTGATGCATTTGTGACATAACATGCATCGCTGATGGTGTGCCGTTTTATTTACGATATAGTGCTGTTTACTTTACACACTATAAAATACGCTGCACGCCTCAGGATGAAATCGCGTTATGTCATATGCAAACCGACCGCTCAACCGCCAGGATTATAAAACGCTGACGCTGGCCGCCCTTGGCGGCGCGCTGGAGTTTTATGACTTTATCATCTTCGTTTTCTTTGCCGCCGTCGTCGGCGAGCTCTTCTTCCCCGCGGATATTCCGGAATGGCTTCGCCAGGTACAGACCTTTGGCATTTTCGCCGCCGGTTACCTGGCGCGTCCGCTGGGGGGGATCATCATGGCCCATTTTGGCGATCTGGTAGGCCGCAAGAAAATGTTTACCCTCAGCATCCTGCTGATGGCGCTGCCGACCCTGGCGATTGGTCTGCTGCCGACCTACAGCTCGGTGGGCATCGTCGCGCCGCTGCTGTTGCTGCTGATGCGTATTCTGCAGGGGGCGGCGATCGGCGGCGAGGTGCCTGGCGCCTGGGTGTTTGTCGCCGAGCATGTTCCGGAAAAACGCATTGGTATCGCCTGCGGCACGCTGACGGCCGGCCTGACCGTAGGCATCCTGCTGGGATCGGTGGTAGCGACGCTTATCAACACCAGCCTGACGCCGCAGGGGATCCACGACGGCGGCTGGCGGATCCCCTTCCTGCTGGGAGGCGTATTTGGTCTGGTGGCGATGTATCTGCGCCGCTGGCTGCAGGAGACGCCTATTTTTCTTGAGATGCAGCAGCGCAAAGCGCTGGCGCAGGAGCTGCCGGTAAAAGCGGTCGTCCTCAAGCACCAGAAGGCGGTGGCGGTCTCTATGCTGCTGACCTGGCTGCTGTCGGCAGGCGTGGTGGTGGTGATCCTGATGTCACCGGTCTGGCTGCAGAAACACTATGGCTTCGCCCCGGCGATAACCCTGCAGGCCAACAGCATTGCCACGATTATGTTGTGCATCGGCTGTCTGCTCGCCGGGCTGGCGGCGGACCGCTTCGGCGCCAGCCGCACCTTTATCGTCGGCAGCCTGCTGCTGGCGGTTGCCAGCTGGGCATTTTACCACCTGTCTGGCGCCAGCCCGCAGCGGCTGTTTCTGCTCTACGGCACGGTGGGACTCTGTGTGGGCGTGGTGGGGGCTGTGCCTTATGTTATGGTGCGGGCCTTCCCGGCGGAAGTGCGCTTCACCGGCATCTCCTTTTCCTACAATCTGTCGTACGCGATTTTTGGCGGCCTGACGCCAATTGCCGTCACGATGCTGATGGGGGTGTCGCCGATGGCCCCGGCCTGGTATGTGCTGGCCTTGTCGCTGATGGGGCTGGGATTAGGTATCTGGCTGCGTCAGGGGCTGACGGCGGCGAGGTTGCCGGAAGGGGAGCTGCAGCGCTAAGCAGGTTTGCCGATGATGACCAGCCGCCGCCCTGTCACAGGGCGGCGGCGGAAGATTAACGCGGTTCGCCGATCGGCAGCACGGTGCGGCCGAACTGCTCGTTCAGCACTTCGCCCATCGCCAGGTAAATGGCGCTGGCGCCGCAAACCAGGCCGACCCAGCCAGCAACTTTCACGATGCCTTCGTTATCCACCAGATGACCAATCGCCAGCAGCGCAAACAGCACCGTCAGGCTCAGGAACACGAACTGCAGCATGCGTGCGGCTTTCAGCGTACCGAAGAACATGAACAACGTAAAAATACCCCACAGGCCGAGATACATGCCGAGGAAGTGCGCGTTCGGCGCATCAGCCAGGCCCATTTTCGGCATCAGGAGAATAGCAACCAGCGTCAGCCAGAAGCTGCCGTAGGAGGTAAAAGCGGTCAAGCCAAAGGTGTTGCCTTTTTTGTATTCCAGCAGGCCGGCAAAAATTTGCGCAATGCCGCCGTAAAAAATGCCCATCGCCAGGATAGCTACATCGAATGCGAACAGGCCGCTATTCGCCAGGTTAAGCAGAATAGTGGTCATTCCGAAGCCCATAAGGCCCAGCGGTGCCGGATTAGCCAACTTAGTGTTGCCCATAATTCCTCAAAATTATCATTAAAAGGGAAGCATTACCCCGCGACTTGGCGGCGGGGCGCGGCATAATAATGAGGCGCGGAAAGGCTGTCTATGATCTGGCGGGGTATTTTTCACCAATTTCAGTTGCGCCCGACGACGAGTGGAGCATTTGTCGTAAACAGGCAATATGCAGAACCGCGGGGATGGTGACCCGATAAGCGCTGCCGCTTACCGCTTTCACGCTGTTCAGCGCGGCGCCAAGCGGCCCCCCCAGCCCGGCGCCGCGTACCAGGCCATGGCCGATGACGCTCACGGCGGCGTGCGTGCGCAGAATGGCGGTTAACCGCTCATCGAGTAGCAGGGCAACGCCTTCACTCAGCTTGCGGCGCCTCAACAGATGGGGCAGCAGGCTTTCCAGCTCATGACTCCGGCACTCCACCGCGGCGAGAAACTGCGTTTTTTGTTCCTCATCCAGCTTATTCCAGCTGTGCTGCAGAAAATGCGTCAACAACTGTTGCTCGATCTGCGGCGTCGTCATCTGTTTATCGACCTTCGCCTTTAGCCTTTTACACACATCCAGCAGGATGGCGCGATAAAATTTGCCATGGCGGCGCAGCGTATTGGCGATGCTGTCGCCGCCGAAATGCTGTAGCTCGCCGGCGATCAACTGCCAGTTGCGGCGATAGCGCTCCGGGTGGCCCTCCATAGACAGAAAGGTCTCGTTGCGCAGCAGCGTACTGGAGAGACGGGGTTTGCCATTTTCCCCGTGGGTCAGAATACGGGTAAACGCTTCCAGATGCGCCTCGCTGCACTCAGGCAGAAAGGCGAGATCGTCATCATCCAGATAGTTAATATGCATAACGTTTTCTCTCGGGCAGGGGACGACGTTAGTCGTCGCCGATAATTTTCAGTGAGGCCATATCTGAGGAGTTGACCGTGTGGCCGGAGAAGGCGATTTTTTTCACACAGCGCTTGTTGTCGTTATCGCTGTTGAGGGAAATCCAGCCGGTGGTGTGGCCCTCTTTGATCCCGGCGGGCACGTTCAGGGTGTGGCTGGCGCCGTGGCTGGCCTTAAAGTAGACCGTTGCTCCGGAGAGCTGAATATCGCCGCGTTCGGCGCTGAGCTGAATACGTTTGACCACCCGGCAGACGGGAAGCTTCAGCGTCAGATCGTTGGTCTCATTGCGCGGCATGGCTATCACGCCGAGGATCTTATGGTCGTTGGCGGCCGCCGAGGTGATAACTGACACGCTAAGGATAAGCCCGGCTGAAAGCCGGAATAGTGATTTCATTAATCTGTCCCCTGAATAAGTAAAGTGCGAGGGCGGGGATCTTATCACTGCGAAAACGGGGCTTTTAGCGCACAAGTATTGCGTTTTATGTCAATGATATTATGAATATATTCGGTTTTTTTTATTCGTTACTTGTATGGGTGTTTCGCCATCTTTTTTGCCGCCCGACAACATCGTTTGCTAGGCCATCGACGGCAGCGGGCGAGGGCGTCGGCTGGCCTTCGACAAAAAATTTTTCTGCTTGCCCCTTGATGCCGGGGTGGGCGACCCCATCTTGTAGTCAACCGCAGTGAAGAACCTGAAAAAAAATGATGTCTGGGCAGTTGAAACCGCACGTTTCGCCCTTATTACAGGTTCACAACCACATGTTGATCGAATTTTTAGTGGAGACGTTTAGATGGGTAAAATTATTGGTATCGACCTGGGTACTACCAACTCTTGTGTAGCGATTATGGATGGCACTACTGCACGCGTGCTGGAGAACGCCGAAGGCGATCGCACCACGCCTTCTATCATTGCCTATACCCAGGATGGTGAAACTCTGGTTGGTCAGCCGGCTAAACGTCAGGCAGTGACAAACCCGCAAAACACCCTGTTTGCGATTAAACGCCTGATTGGCCGCCGCTTCCAGGACGAAGAAGTTCAGCGTGACGTTTCTATCATGCCATACAAAATTGTTGCCGCAGACAATGGCGACGCATGGCTGGATGTGAAGGGCACCAAAACTGCACCGCCGCAGATCTCTGCTGAAGTGCTGAAAAAAATGAAGAAAACGGCTGAAGATTACCTGGGTGAACCGGTAACTGAAGCGGTTATCACCGTACCGGCTTACTTCAACGATGCGCAGCGTCAGGCAACCAAAGATGCTGGCCGTATCGCCGGTCTGGAAGTCAAACGTATCATCAACGAACCGACCGCGGCCGCGCTGGCGTACGGTCTGGATAAAGAAGTTGGCAACCGCACGATCGCGGTTTACGACCTCGGTGGTGGTACTTTCGATATCTCTATTATCGAAATCGACGAAGTTGATGGCGAAAAAACCTTCGAAGTACTGGCGACCAACGGTGATACCCACCTGGGCGGCGAAGACTTCGATACCCGTCTGATCAACTACCTCGTTGATGAATTTAAGAAAGATCAGGGCATTGACCTGCGCAACGACCCGCTGGCGATGCAGCGCCTGAAAGAAGCCGCTGAGAAAGCGAAGATTGAACTGTCTTCTGCTCAGCAGACCGACGTTAACCTGCCTTACATCACGGCAGACGCGACCGGTCCGAAACACATGAACATCAAAGTGACGCGTGCGAAACTGGAAAGCCTGGTAGAAGACCTGGTTAACCGTTCCATCGAGCCGCTGAAAGTAGCCCTGCAGGATGCCGGTCTGTCCGTTTCCGATATCAACGACGTCATCCTCGTTGGTGGTCAGACTCGTATGCCGATGGTGCAGAAGAAAGTGGCCGAGTTCTTTGGTAAAGAACCGCGTAAAGACGTTAACCCGGACGAAGCCGTGGCGATCGGTGCTGCCGTTCAGGGCGGTGTACTGACCGGTGATGTGAAAGACGTTCTGCTGCTCGACGTGACCCCGCTGTCGCTGGGTATCGAAACCATGGGCGGCGTGATGACTGCGCTGATCAGCAAAAACACCACTATCCCGACCAAGCACAGCCAGGTGTTCTCTACCGCTGAAGACAACCAGTCCGCGGTTACCATCCATGTGCTGCAGGGTGAGCGTAAACGCGCGTCTGATAACAAATCTCTGGGTCAGTTCAACCTGGATGGCATTAACCCGGCGCCGCGCGGCATGCCGCAGATCGAAGTGACCTTTGACATCGATGCTGACGGTATCCTGCACGTCTCCGCGAAAGACAAAAACAGCGGTAAAGAGCAGAAGATCACCATCAAAGCGTCTTCCGGTCTGAATGAAGAAGAAATTCAGAAAATGGTTCGCGAAGCGGAAGCTAACGCCGAATCTGACCGTAAGTTCGAAGAGCTGGTACAGACCCGTAACCAGGGCGACCATCTGCTGCACAGCACTCGCAAGCAGGTTGAAGAAGCAGGCGATAAACTGCCGGCTGACGACAAAACTGCCATCGAGTCTGCGCTGACCGCGCTGGAAACTTCGCTGAAAGGTGAAGACAAAGCGGACATCGAAGCGAAAATGCAGGCGCTGGCGCAGGTTTCCCAGAAGCTGATGGAAATCGCCCAGCAGCAGCATGCGCAGCAGCAGGCGGGTTCCGCTGACGCTCAGGCGAGCAACGCGAAAGACGACGATGTTGTCGACGCTGAGTTCGAAGAAGTGAAAGATAAAAAATAATCGCCCTTTGAACGGGTAAAACACTGGCACGGGCGAAGAGGTTTCCTCTCCGCCCGTGCACGCATGTTAAGGGGCTGAAAAACACCGATGGCAAAGCAAGATTACTACGAGATTTTAGGCGTCTCCAAAACAGCGGAAGAGCGTGAAATCAAAAAGGCTTATAAGCGCCTGGCCATGAAGTATCACCCGGACCGCAACCAGGGTGATAAAGAGGCCGAAGCCAAATTTAAAGAAATCAAAGAAGCGTATGAAATCCTGACTGATGCCCAGAAGCGTGCGGCCTACGATCAGTACGGCCATGCGGCCTTTGAGCAGGGCGGCATGGGCGGCGGCGGCGGTTTTGGCGGCGGTGCGGACTTCAGCGATATCTTTGGCGATGTTTTCGGCGATATCTTTGGCGGCGGACGTGGCCGGCAGCGCGCGGCGCGCGGCGCCGATCTCCGTTACAACATGGAGCTGACGCTGGAAGAAGCGGTTCGTGGCGTCACCAAAGAGATCCGTATTCCGACGCTGGAAGAGTGCGACGTCTGCCACGGCAGCGGCGCCAAAGCAGGCAGCAAACCGCAGACCTGTCCGACCTGTCATGGCGCGGGCCAGGTACAGATGCGTCAGGGTTTCTTTGCAGTACAGCAGACCTGTCCGCACTGTCAGGGACGCGGTACGCTGATTAAAGATCCGTGCAATAAATGTCATGGTCACGGCCGCGTTGAGAAGACCAAAACCCTGTCGGTTAAAATCCCGGCGGGCGTGGATACCGGCGACCGGATCCGTCTGGCGGGCGAAGGCGAAGCCGGCGAGCATGGCGCACCGGCAGGGGATCTGTACGTTCAGGTTCAGGTGAAGCAGCACGCTATCTTTGAGCGTGAAGGTAATAACCTGTACTGCGAAGTGCCGATCAACTTCACCATGGCTGCGCTGGGCGGTGAGATTGAGGTTCCGACGCTCGACGGTCGCGTCAACCTGAAAATTCCGGGTGAAACCCAGACCGGCAAGCTGTTCCGCATGCGTGGGAAAGGCGTGAAATCCGTTCGCGGCGGCGCGCAGGGCGATCTGCTGTGCCGGGTGGTGGTGGAGACGCCGGTGGGGCTGAACGAGAAGCAGAAGCAGCTGCTGAAAGAGCTGCAGGAAAGCTTCGGCGGCCCGACCGGGGAAAACAACAGCCCGCGTTCGAAAAGCTTCTTTGACGGTGTGAAGAAGTTTTTTGATGATTTGACTCGTTAATCATTTCCGTCATTGCTGATAAAAAGCCTGAGATTGAGAAATCCCAGGCTTTTTTATTTGTTCTTGATGCATCCATTAATTTAACTCTTTGATTCAGAATCTTTATTTTATTGAATCAGGAGTATTAACAGCGTTCTTCCCATTGATTTATTTTTCCCTTATGGCATAACCTACATGCATTTAATATATGTGCAGTTAATCTCAATAGGGCTTTATTATTTATAACATGAATAATTGATGGTCTGGTCATTTCGATGTTGCTGGGGCATTATGTCTTAATCATCCAGGATAAAGCCCGAACGTTTCATCTGTGGTTGCCCAAATGGGTATTGTCGGACGTCGCTCAAATCAATAACGTCCTTGCTCGCCAGTTATGACAAAAATAGGTAACAGACAAGTGCGTTATGATCGTGCCGGATATTTATAAATAATAACTTACCCTCACTAAAACAACATATTTTGACACATGCCTGATAATACCCATCGTCCCTTTTGATATGAGATTTTCATCACTATTTTGACGGTGTGTTTCGCTAACAATAAGCGCCGCAGAAAAGTAGTGTATGGCTATGGACGAATTATAACTTTGGGAAATACTTTCAATGCCTCGGATAAAAAATACGCTATTGGCTTGTACGATACTTGCAGCATCCTTGGGCTTTAGTCACTCCGTACAAGCATCTTTGGACTACCAATATTCTTTTGGATCGATTAATGCAGGTTATGCTGACTGGAACAGCGGCTTTGTCGATGTTGGTCGTGGTGAAGTCTGGAAAGCCACAGCTGATTTTGGCGTCAATTTTAAAGAAGCTGAATTCTATTCTTTTTTTGAAAGTAATGTACTCAACCATTCTGTCGCGGGACGTAACCATACGGTTTCAGCGATGACGCATGTTCGCCTTTTTGGCTCTGACTATACGCTCTTTGGCAAGATTTATGGCCAGTGGGAAAATACGTGGGGGGATGATCTGGACATGTTTTATGGTCTTGGTTATCTGGGATGGTCCGGGAAATGGGGATTCTTTAAACCTTACCTCGGACTCCACAATGAGTCGGGTGATTATGTTTCGCCAAAATATGGACAAACAAGCGGCTGGAACGGGTATGTGCTGGGCTGGACGGCAGCTTATAACTTCACACTGTTTGACGAGAAATTTGTTCTGTCAGACTGGAATGAAATTGAATTTGAGCGAAATGATGCCTACGCGGAACAGCAACACGGTGATTATGGCATTAATGGCGGTTTAACGCTGGCCTGGAAATTTTATCCTCGCTGGAAGGCAACGGTAACCTGGCGTTATTTTAAAAACAAATTAGGTTATGACGGCTTTGGCGATCAAATGATTTATATGGTTGGGTATGAATTTTAAAAAATGTCAAAGGAGTTAAAATGAAAAGAACAGTTGTTGCCAGTATGATTGGGCTGGCGCTATGTGCCGGGAGCGCGCTGTCAACAGCACATGCCGCAACAGAAAAGCGTCCTAATTTGGTTATTATTCTGGCTGATGATTTAGGGTATGGCGATCTTGCAACTTATGGACATCCCATTGTCAAAACCCCGAATATCGACAAACTGGCGCAGGAAGGGGTGAAATTCACCGATTATTATGCGCCTGCGCCGCTGTGCTCTCCCTCCCGTGCGGGTCTGTTAACCGGTCGTATGCCATTTCGTACCGGTATTCGCTCATGGATCCCGGAAGGCAAAGATGTTGCATTAGGGCGTAATGAACTGACCATCGCCAATCTGTTGAAACAGCAGGGCTATGACACGGCGATGATGGGCAAACTGCACCTGAATGCAGGTGGAGATCGTACCGATCAACCCCAGGCAAAAGATATGGGGTTTGATTACAGTCTGGTGAATCCGGCGGGATTTGTCACGGATTCCACGCTGGATAATGCCAAAGAGCGTCCTCGCTACGGGGTGGTGCATCCGACAGGATGGCTACGCAATGGGCAACGAATTGGTCGCGCAGATAAAATGAGCGGTGAATTTGTCAGCTCTGAAGTGGTGAACTGGCTGGATAATAAGAAAGATGATAAGCCGTTCTTCTTATATGTCGCGTTTACTGAGGTGCACAGCCCGCTGGCTTCGCCGAAGAAGTATCTCGATATGTACTCGCAATATATGAGCGCGTACCAAAAACAGCATCCAGACCTGTTTTATGGCGACTGGGCTGATAAACCGTGGCGTGGCACGGGGGAGTACTACGCGAACATCAGTTACATGGATGCTCAGGTCGGTAAAGTGCTGGATAAAATTAAGGCAATGGGCGAAGAAGACAACACCATCGTGATTTTCACCAGTGACAATGGCCCGGTAACGCGTGAGGCGCGTAAGGTGTATGAGCTGAACCTGGCGGGTGAGACCGATGGTTTGCGTGGCCGTAAAGATAATCTGTGGGAAGGCGGCATCCGCGTTCCGGCGATTATTAAATATGGCAAACATCTGCCGCAGGGGATGGTGACGGATACGCCGGTTTCCGGTCTTGACTGGATGCCGACGCTGGCGAAGATGATGGATTTTACACTCCCGAACGATCGCACGTACGATGGCCAGTCTTTGGTTCCGCTGCTGGAACAGAAGCCGCTGGAGCGTAATAAGCCGTTGATCTTCGGCGTTGATATGCCATTCCAGGACGATCCAACCGATGAGTGGGCGATCAGGGATGGCGACTGGAAGATGATCATCGATCGTGAAAATAAACCGAAATATCTCTACAACCTGAAGACCGACCGTTACGAAACGCTCAATCAGATTGGCAAACGGCCGGATATTGAGAAACAACTGTACGATAAGTTCCTGAAGTATAAAGCAGACATCGATAACGATTCGTTAATGAAAGCCCGTGGCGATAAGCCGACGCCGGTCACCTGGGGCTAACCGAATAACCATAAAACCGTAGTATGCCACTTAGGGCGATGCCCGCCTGATTCGGTGTTTAAACTGAATCAGGTTCTTTTTATTGGGATGGACATAGCGATCATGCGAAGAAAGAGCTGTCAGGTCATGATTAAACCGACAGGTTCAGTATGCAATCTTGATTGTAAGTACTGCTTCTATCTGGAAAAGGAAAAGCTCTACCCGGAGCGAAAGCGCAACTACAGAATGTCAGACGAGATGCTGGAACGCTTCATTAAACAACATATTGCCGCGCAAGAGGTTGATGAGGTGATTTTTGCCTGGCAGGGCGGAGAACCGACGTTGATGGGGCTGCCTTTTTATCGCCGGGCGATCGAACTCCAGCAGCGTTATGCTGCGGGAAAAACGATTGTGAATACCTTCCAGACGAACGGCATTTTGATCGACGACCAATGGTCTGAGTTTTTTCGGGCCAATCAATTCCTGGTCGGTATTTCCATTGACGGTGATGCAGCCTTGCATGACGAATGGCGCGTTACGCGCTCGGGAAAAGCGACGCATGCGAAAGTTGAACAGGCCATACAATGTCTGCACCGCCACGGCGTTGAATTTAATACGCTGACGGTTGTTAATCAGAGCAATATGCGCCATCCGCTTCAGGTATATCGCTATCTGAAGAGCATCGGCAGCCGTTATATGCAATTTATCCCTTTGGTGGAAAGAAGCAGCGAAAAGAGCGGCCTTGGGCTGGCGCACCCTGAGGACAGGCAAACAAAAATGATGCCGTGGTCGGTTGATCCGCTACAGTTTGGCCATTTTCTTAACGCTATTTTTGATGTATGGGTCCGCGAAGACATTGGCGACATAGGCATACAGATGTTTGAACAGACGCTTGCCGCCTGGTGTGGGTTGCCTCCCCAGGTATGCGTATTCGCGCCAACCTGCGGCAGCGCGTTTGCGATGGAGATGAACGGCGACGTTTATAACTGCGATCATTTTGTTTATCCGCAGTACAGGCTGGGAAATATTCAGGATACAACGCTACATGCGATGAATAATAGCGCGCAAAACCAGCAGTTTGGTGATGATAAAAGCCACTCAATGGCGCAGGAGTGTCGCTCTTGTCAGTGGCAATTTGCCTGCTACGGCGGCTGCCCCAAGCACCGCTTCTTGCTATCCGCGACGGGCGAGAGAAACCACAACTATTTGTGCGCGGGTTATAAGGCATTTTTTTCGCATAGCGCGGTAATAATGAGCGCCATGAAAACGCTCCATCAGAATGGTTTTTCACCGGCAGAGATAAAATCAATATTTGTTTGAAAATCATACCGTCACAGGGAGTTAATCATGTTTTCTCAGGTTAATGTCGATAGTTGCAAAACGCCAGGCTGCAAAAACCTGGGCGTGTTGAACAGCCCCGATTACCAGAACCAGGGGAAAAATGTGTTATGCAGGGCATGTGGTTTTCCTTTTCCTGTGATTTCGGCAAGATCGCTGAATCTTTTTCGCCAGTCGGTAAATCGGGTATGGAAAGGATTGATAAAATCCTGCCCCGGATGCGGCGGCGTCTCACTAAAAAAGTATGGCTTTTCCGCGCAGGGGGAGCCACGCGTCTGCTGCCAGCAGTGCCATAAAACATTTCTTTATCCCGTCAGATATAAAACCGATCCGCGCCAGGATTATCTTGCCGCACTCATCCAGGATGGGGCTTCGCTGGCGGATATCCGATCCGCCCTTGCGTTAGACAGTACCGGACTAAGCCGTGAATTACAGAAGTTATCCCGCAGGGCAAATCAGGCGGAACGTGAGTTTGCCTTTCCCGCTTTCGACATTACCCTCAGCACCCGCGCTTTTCGGGTTAAATTTAACGGCGGTGACAATTTTCTGTATGTGCTGGTCACCGCCGAGGAGACTACCGGTCGGATTATATCCGTAACAACCAATTATTCACTCCAGCCCGTTGAAACGGAGTATCAATACCACTCTTATTACGAAGAGCGCCTGCCGCCCGGTACGCTGGTACATCTTGTGCAACGGAAAGAAGCGATAACGATGCGGCGCGCAACGCTTTTTGATGTGGATTACGGACCGGCGGCGTTATACAAAAACGATCCGGGGATGCTGGTCAAACCCGTATTGCCGGCTTATCGCCATTTTGAATTAGTCAAAACACTGACAGATGCACGTTCCCTCAATATTCAACACTACATCGATCAGGAATGTTTTATATTGGGTGGCTGCCTGATGGCGAATTTGCAGCAGGTTCAACAGGGGCGATGCCATATCTCATTTGTCAGAGAGCGAGGCATGACGCCGCCGCTGCATGATATCCCGCCGCGCCTGTTTATGGGCGGAGGGAACCGCAACAATGTCTGGCGGACCTTCTCTACACGGGACTATGCGATGGCGGTTTGTAACCTAACCGGCAATAAAAAAACGGCCAATCTGCGGCACGCCACGTTAAATGGCGCGACGAAATTTATTCAATACCTGCACGCGCATCCTTTTTTGCCGCAGCTAAATCGCCTGTCTCCGGCGAACGTGACCGTGACGCTGGATTGTCTGAAATATGAATATAATAAAAGACAGAAAATGTGGGACGATCTGCGCGGTTAATTCTGCTTTCGTCAACGCCTGGCCTTTTGCTGCCCAGTCTATCATTGTCTTATCCCTCCTCTTTAACTCGTAAAAATCGAGCATTAGCGCAACTTAAATCTGATTTTTTCGAGTTATCAGTCTGTGTATTATACTTTTATCGAGTTATTCACCAACAGGATGAAAGTAAAAGTGAAACATCTGCAACGATTCTTCAGTAGCGATGCTTCCGGCGGCATTGTCTTAATCATCGCCGCGGCGCTGGCGATGGTCATGGCCAATACCAGCGTGACCAGCGGTCTGTATCACTCCTTCCTTGATACGCCTGTACAGCTGCGGGTGGGGGCGCTGGAGATCAACAAGAATATGCTGCTATGGATCAATGATGCCCTGATGGCGGTGTTCTTCTTGCTGATTGGCCTGGAGGTTAAACGCGAGCTGATTCAGGGCTCGCTGGCGAGTCGCCGTCAGGCGGTCTTTCCGGTGATTGCCGCGCTCGGCGGGATGATCGTCCCGGCGCTGGTCTATCTGGCCTTTAACGCTCAGGATCCTGTCGCCAGAGAGGGTTGGGCGATCCCGGCGGCGACGGATATTGCCTTTGCCCTCGGCGTGCTGGCGCTGTTAGGCAGCCGCGTCCCGACGGCGCTGAAGATTTTCCTGATGGCGCTGGCGATTATTGATGACCTTGGGGCTATCGTGATTATCGCGCTGTTTTATACCCACGACCTGTCAATGCTCTCGCTGGGCGTGGCGGCGGCGGCGATTGCGGTGCTGGTGGTTCTGAATCTGAGCGGCGTGCGACGCACCGGGATCTATATTCTGGTCGGTGCGGTGCTGTGGACCGCGGTGCTGAAGTCCGGCGTTCACGCGACGCTTGCCGGGGTCATCGTTGGCTTTATGATCCCGCTCCAGGAGAAGCAGGGTCAGTCACCGGCTAAAGTGCTTGAGCATGTCCTGCATCCGTGGGTGGCGTTTATGATCCTGCCGCTGTTTGCCTTCGCCAACGCGGGCGTCTCGCTGCGGGGGGTTACGCTTGATGGACTGACGTCGCTGCTGCCCCTGGGTATCATGGCCGGCCTGTTTATCGGTAAGCCGCTGGGGATCAGCCTGTTCTGCTGGCTGGCCCTGAAGCTGAAGTGGGCCTCGCTACCGGAGGGGACCACCTGCCGGCAGATTATGGCGGTGGGCATTCTGTGCGGGATTGGCTTTACGATGTCGATTTTTATCGCCACGCTGGCCTTCGCCAATGTCGATCCCGCGTTAATCAACTGGGCCAAGCTTGGCATCTTAATTGGATCGGTGGTATCAGCTGTTACCGGCTACCTCATACTGCGTCAGCGCGTAACGGATACTCGCCTCGCGGTATAACCTTTCTGCAGGAGGGCCTGCCAGGCTCTCCTGGACATTATCAGGGAGAGAAGCATGTCACATATCAACTACAACCATCTGTACTACTTCTGGCACGTCTATAAAGAAGGGTCTGTCGTGGGCGCGGCGGAGGCGCTGTTTCTGACGCCGCAAACCATTACCGGGCAGATCAAAGCGCTGGAGGAGCGTCTGCAGGGAAAGTTATTTAAGCGCAAGGGAAGAGGGCTGGAGCCGAGCGAGCTCGGGGAGTTGGTCTTTCGCTACGCCGACCGGATGTTTACCCTGAGCCAGGAGATGCTCGACATCGTCAACTACCGCAAAGAGTCGAATCTGCTGTTTGACGTCGGCGTGGCCGATGCGCTATCGAAACGGCTGGTCAGCGGCGTACTGGATGCCGCCGTTGTCGAAAGCGAGCAGATCCATCTGCGCTGTTTTGAATCCACCCATGAGCTGCTGCTGGAGCAGCTGAGCCAGCATAAGCTCGATATGATTATCTCTGACTGCCCGATCGACTCGACGCAGCAGGAAGGGCTGTTTTCGGTGAAGATTGGCGAGTGCAGCGTCAGCTTCTGGTGCATGAACCCGGCGCCAATGAAGCCGTTCCCGGCCTGTCTTGAAGAGCGACGGTTGCTGATCCCTGGTCGACGCTCAATGCTGGGACGTAAGCTGCTGAACTGGATTAACGTGCAGGGGCTGAAGGTGGAGATCCTCGGCGAGTTTGACGACGCGGCGCTCATGAAAGCCTTCGGCGCCGCGCATAATGCGATTTTTGTCGCGCCGACGCTCTACGCGCATGATTTCTACCATGATGAATCGATTGTCGAAATTGGCCGCATGGATAGCGTGATGGAGGAGTATCACGCCATTTTCGCCGAACGGATGATTCAGCATCCGGCGGTACAGCGCATCTGCAATCGCGATTATTCGTCGCTGTTTACTGAACCCAGATAGCCGGAAAGCGTGGGCTGGCGTGGCTCAGGTCGCGCCAGGACGGGAAAGATGACAGGCATAAAAAAACCCGCTTTCGCGGGTTTTTTCACAAAGCGACAACAAGCAGCGATTAAGCCAGTTTGTTGATCTGAGCGGTCAGGTTAGCCTTATGACGCGCAGCTTTGTTTTTGTGGATCAGACCTTTAGCAGCCTGACGGTCCACGATCGGTTGCATTTCGTTAAATGCTTTTTGTGCAGCAGCTTTGTCGCCAGCTTCGATAGCTGCGTATACTTTCTTGATGAAAGTACGCATCATAGAGCGACGGCTAGCGTTGTGCTTGCGAGCCTTTTCAGACTGAACGGCGCGCTTCTTAGCTGATTTGATATTAGCCAAGGTCCAACTCCCAAATGTGTTCTATATGGACAATTCAAAGGCCGAGGAATATGCCCGTTTAGCCTTCTTTTGTCAATGGATTTGTGCAAATAAGCGCCGTTTAACACCACAGCGCTTCATTACGTAGTGATGGCGCAAGATTCTACCAGCTTGTCGCAGGCGAATACAGCTTTTCCACCATAAAAATCGCCGGGGGCGGGCGGTTTTCCCGCTGACTCGCGCTGAGTGAATGAATTCCTGAGAACTTTCGTTGCCGAGGAGCAATCGCTGGTTAACGTTGACAGTTGTACAAGGTATACTCGGACGATTTTCACTGTTTTGAGCCAGACATGAAGCTGATACGCGGCATACATAATCTCAGTCAGGCCCCGCACGGGTGCGTGCTGACCATTGGCAATTTTGACGGCGTGCATCGTGGGCATCAGGCGCTGCTGCAGCGCTTGCGCGAAGAGGGCCGCCAGCGCGGTTTACCGGTGGTGGTGATGATTTTCGAACCCCAGCCGCTCGAGCTCTTTGCCGCCGATAAAGCCCCGGCGCGGTTGACCCGCCTGCGTGAAAAGCTGAGCTATCTGGCTGAAAGCGGGGTCGACTATGTGCTGTGCGTTCGCTTCGACCGCCGGTTCGCCGCGCTGACGGCGCAGGATTTTATCAGTGAACTGCTGGTGCGCCGCCTGGGCGTGCAGTTCCTTGCCGTCGGTGACGATTTCCGCTTTGGCGCTGGTCGCCAGGGGGATTTCTTGTTATTACAAAAGGCGGGGGCGGAATACGGCTTCGACGTCACCAGCACCCAAACCTTCTGCGAAGGCGGGGTGCGGATCAGCAGCACGGCGGTGCGTCAGGCGCTGGCTGATGACGATCTCCTGTTGGCGGAGACGCTGCTCGGCCATCCGTTTAGCATTTCCGGACGCGTCGTGCATGGCGACGAACTGGGCCGTACCATAGGTTTTCCGACGGCGAACTTACCGCTGCGTCGTCAGGTTTCCCCGGTTAAAGGGGTCTATGCGGTAGAAGTGACAGGGCTGGGCGACAAGCCGATCGCCGGCGTCGCCAATATTGGCACCCGTCCAACGGTAGCGGGCGTGCGTCAGCAGCTCGAAGTGCATCTGTTGGACGTTGTAATGGACCTCTACGGTCGCCATATCAATGTAGTACTGCGTAAAAAGATACGTAATGAGCAGCGGTTTGCGTCGCTCGACGAGCTGAAGGCGCAAATCGCACGTGATGAGTTAACGGCCCGCGAATTATTTGGGCTGACCAGCCAGGCCTGAGCCACTGGTGTTTATCAAACCGAAATACGGAACCGAGAATCTGATGAGTGACTATAAATCGACCCTGAATTTGCCGGAAACAGGGTTCCCTATGCGTGGCGACCTCGCCAAACGCGAACCGGGAATGCTGGCGCGTTGGACCGATGATGACCTGTACGGCATCATTCGTGCAGCCAAAAAAGGCAAAAAAACCTTCATTCTGCATGATGGCCCTCCTTATGCGAATGGCAGTATTCATATTGGTCACTCGGTTAACAAGATTCTGAAAGATATTATCGTTAAGTCCAAAGGACTGACGGGCTATGACTCGCCTTACGTTCCGGGCTGGGACTGCCACGGTCTGCCGATCGAGCTGAAAGTAGAGCAGGAATACGGCAAGCCGGGCGAGAAGTTCACCGCCGCAGAATTCCGCGCCAAGTGCCGCGAATATGCCGCTCTGCAGATCGAGGGTCAGCGTAAAGATTTCATCCGTCTCGGCGTGCTGGGCGACTGGTCGCATCCGTATCTGACCATGGACTTCAAAACCGAAGCCAACATCATTCGCGCGCTGGGTAAAATCATCGGCAACGGTCACCTGCATAAAGGCGCCAAGCCGGTGCACTGGTGCGTAGACTGCCGTTCCGCGCTGGCGGAAGCGGAAGTGGAGTATTACGACAAGACTTCTCCATCCATCGACGTGGCGTTCCACGCGGTAGATAAAGCCGCGGTGCTGGCGAAATTCGGCGTCGCCGACGTCAACGGCCCGGTGTCGCTGGTTATCTGGACCACCACCCCGTGGACCCTGCCGGCTAACCGCGCCATCTCCCTGTCGCCAGAGTTCGACTATGCGCTGGTGCAGGTGGACGGTCAGGCGCTGATCCTGGCGAAAGACCTCGTTGAGAGCGTGATGAAGCGCGTTGGCGCGGCTGATTACACCATCCTGGCGGCGGTGAACGGCGCCGAGCTTGAACTGATGCGTTTCCAGCATCCGTTCCTCGATTTCGACGTGCCGGCGATCCTTGGCGACCACGTGACGCTGGATGCCGGTACCGGTGCGGTGCATACCGCCGGCGGCCACGGTCCGGACGATTACACGATCAGCCAGAAATACGGTCTGGAAATCGCTAACCCGGTTGGCCCGGACGGGGCTTATCTGCCAGGCACCTATCCGTCTCTGGACGGTATCAACGTCTTCAAAGCCAACGATATCATCGTTGAGATGCTGCGTGAGCGCGGCGCGCTGTTGCATGTGGAAAAAATGCAGCACAGCTATCCGTGCTGCTGGCGCCACAAGTCGCCAATCATCTTCCGCGCCACCCCGCAGTGGTTCGTGAGCATGGATCAGAAAGGTCTGCGCGCGCAGTCCCTGAAAGAGATCAAAGGCGTGCAGTGGATCCCGGACTGGGGCCAGGCGCGTATCGAATCGATGGTCGCCAACCGTCCTGACTGGTGCATCTCCCGTCAGCGTACCTGGGGCGTGCCGATGTCGCTGTTCGTGCATAAAGAAACTCACGAACTGCACCCGCGTACCCTTGAGCTGATGGAAGAAGTCGCGAAGCGTGTTGAAGTCGACGGCATCCAGGCGTGGTGGGATCTCGATTCCCGCGACATCCTTGGCGATGACGCTGACAGCTACGAGAAAGTGCCGGATACCCTCGACGTCTGGTTTGACTCCGGGTCGACCCACTCTTCCGTGGTTGACGTGCGTCCGGAATTCGCCGGTCACGCCGCCGATATGTATCTGGAAGGCTCCGACCAGCATCGTGGCTGGTTCATGTCCTCTCTGATGATTTCCACGGCGATGAAAGGTAAAGCGCCATATCGTCAGGTACTGACCCACGGCTTCACCGTCGATGGTCAGGGCCGCAAAATGTCCAAGTCTATCGGCAACACCGTTAGCCCGCAGGACGTGATGAACAAGCTGGGCGCCGATATCCTGCGCCTGTGGGTGGCTTCCACCGACTACACCGGCGAAATGGCGGTCTCAGACGAGATCCTCAAACGCGCCGCGGACAGCTATCGTCGTATCCGTAACACCGCGCGCTTCCTGCTGGCCAACCTGAACGGTTTCGATCCGGCAAAAGACATGGTCAAACCGGAAGAGATGGTGGTGCTGGATCGCTGGGCGGTCGGCTGCGCGCAGGCGGCACAGGAAGATATCCTGAAAGCCTACGAATCCTACGACTTCCACGAAGTGGTGCAGCGCCTGATGCGCTTCTGCTCCATTGAGATGGGCTCGTTCTACCTCGACATCATCAAAGACCGTCAGTACACCGCCAGGGCGGACAGCCTGGCGCGTCGCAGTTGTCAGACCGCGCTGTTCCACATCGTGGAAGCGCTGGTGCGCTGGATGGCGCCGATCATGTCCTTCACCGCGGACGAAATCTGGGGTTACCTGCCGGGCGAGCGTGAGAAATACGTCTTTACCGGCGAATGGTATCAAGGTCTCTTCGGTCTGGCCGACAACGAAGCGATGAATGACGGCTTCTGGGATGAGCTGCTGAAAGTCCGTGGCGAAGTCAACAAAGTGATTGAACAGGCGCGTGCGGATAAGAAAGTCGGCGGCTCGCTGGAAGCCTCGGTGACGCTGTATGCTGATGCCGATCTGGCCGCTAAGCTCAACGCGCTGGGCGATGAATTGCGATTTGTCCTGTTGACCTCCGGGGCGAACGTCGCAGACTATGCGAGCGCGCCTGCTGATGCCCAGCAGAGCGAACTGCTCAAAGGACTGAAAGTCGCATTGAGCAAAGCTGAAGGTGAGAAATGCCCGCGCTGCTGGCATTACACCACCGATATCGGCAAGGTGGCGGAACACGCGGAAATCTGCGGACGCTGTGTGAGCAACGTCGCCGGTGACGGCGAGCAACGTAAATTCGCCTGATGAGTAAATCGATTTGTTCAACGGGGCTACGCTGGCTGTGGGTGGTCGTAGCCGTGCTGATTATCGATCTGGGCAGCAAATTCCTGATCCTCCAGAACTTCGCTCTGGGGGAGACGGTTCCGCTGTTCCCGTCGCTTAATCTGCATTATGCCCGCAACTATGGCGCGGCCTTTAGCTTCCTCGCCGACAGCGGCGGCTGGCAGCGCTGGTTCTTTTCCGGGATCGCCATCGGCATTTGCGTGGTGCTGACGGTGCTGATGTACCGTTCGAAGGCGACGCAAAAGCTGAACAATATTGCCTACGCCCTGATTATCGGCGGCGCGCTGGGCAACTTGTTCGATCGCCTGTGGCACGGCTTTGTGGTCGATATGATCGACTTCTACGTCGGCGACTGGCACTTCGCCACTTTCAACCTCGCCGATAGCGCTATCTGCATCGGCGCGGCGATGATTGTGCTGGAAGGCTTCCTGCCGAAACCGACCGCAAAAGAGCAGGCGTAAATGTTAATGCCGGGTGGCGCCACGCCAGCCCGGCCTACAGAATGTGTGGTCTCCCGTCGCCCGGTAAGCGTAGCGCCTCCGGGCAACAGGTGACCGAAAACAAGCGAGCAATTTGCATGTCTAAATCCGTACAAAGCAACAGCGCGGTTCTCGTTCACTTCACGCTGAAGCTGGACGATGGATCCACCGCCGAGTCAACCCGTAACAATGGCAAACCGGCGCTGTTTCGCCTCGGCGACACCTCCCTGTCTGAGGGGCTGGAGCAACAGCTTCTTGGTCTGAAAGAGGGCGAGAAAAAGGCCTTTTCGCTGGAGCCTGACGCCGCATTTGGCGTCCCGAGCCCGGACCTGATTCAGTATTTCTCTCGCCGCGAGTTTATCGACGCCGGCGAGCCGGAGATCGGCGCGATTATGCTCTTTACCGCAATGGATGGCAGCGAAATGCCTGGCGTGATCCGTGAAGTGAACGGCGATTCCATCACCGTCGACTTCAACCATCCGCTGGCCGGGCGCACCGTTCATTTTGATATTGAAGTGCTGGAGATCGATCCGGCGCTGGAGGATTAACATGCAGATCCTGTTGGCTAACCCGCGCGGCTTTTGCGCTGGCGTTGACCGCGCTATCAGCATTGTAGAAAACGCGCTGACGCTGTACGGCGCGCCGATCTATGTTCGTCATGAAGTGGTGCATAACCGCTATGTGGTGGATAGCCTGCGTAAGCGCGGCGCCATTTTTATCGAACAGATCAGCGAAGTACCGGATGGCGCGATCCTGATCTTCTCCGCTCACGGCGTATCGCAGGCGGTACGGAATGAAGCGAAGAGCCGCGATCTGACGGTGTTCGACGCCACCTGTCCGCTGGTGACGAAAGTGCATATGGAAGTCGCCCGCGCCAGCCGCCGTGGCGAAGAGTCGATTCTGATCGGCCATGCCGGGCACCCGGAAGTTGAAGGCACGATGGGGCAGTACAATAACCCGCAAGGGGGCATGTACCTGGTCGAGTCGCCGGAAGACGTTCTCAAGCTGGAAGTCAAAAACGACGCCCGGCTGTCGTTTATGACCCAGACCACCCTCTCGGTGGATGATACCTCGGATGTGATTGACGCGCTGCGCGCGCGTTTCCCGAAAATCGTCGGCCCGCGCAAAGACGACATTTGCTATGCCACCACTAACCGTCAGGAAGCGGTGCGCGCGCTGGCGGAGCAGGCTGACGTGGTGCTGGTGGTTGGTTCGAAAAACTCCTCCAACTCAAACCGCCTCGCCGAACTGGCGCAGCGGATGGGTAAGGCGGCTTACCTGATTGACGATGCCTCCGATATTCAGGAAGCGTGGGTCAAGGATGCTGCCTGCGTCGGCGTGACGGCGGGCGCGTCGGCGCCGGATATTCTGGTGCAGAACGTCATTACCCGCCTGCAGGAGCTGGGCGGCGGCGAAGCCGTACCGCTGGAAGGCCGGGAAGAGAATATCGTCTTTGAAGTGCCGAAAGAGCTGCGTGTGGATGTCCGTGAAGTAGAGTAAGTTCTTTCCGTCAGCAGTATGAGAAGATGCCAGACTTAACGTCTGGCATTTTTTTTAGGGAGAAACCATGCGCTTACCGATCATTCTTGATACAGACCCGGGCATCGACGATGCTGCCGCTATTGCCGCGGCGCTGTTCGCCCCTGAGCTGGATCTGCAGCTGATGACCACCGTGGCGGGCAATGTCTCGGTAGAGAAGACGACCCGTAACGCGCTGCAGCTGCTGCACTTCTGGCATGCCGATGTGCCGCTGGCGCAGGGCGCCTCGATGCCGCTGGTGCGTCCTCTGCGCGATGCCGCCTCGGTGCATGGCGAATCCGGTATGGAAGGGTATGACTTTGTTGAGCATTACCGGCAGCCGCTGGCGAAGCCGGCCTTCCAGGCGATCCGCGATGCGCTGATGCATGTTGCCGAGCCGATCACTCTGGTGGCGATTGGCCCATTGACCAATATTGCGCTGCTGCTGACCCAGTATCCCGAATGCGTGTTCAACATTCGCCGGCTGGTGATCATGGGCGGCTCGGCGGGCCGGGGCAACTTTACGCCGAATGCCGAATTCAATATTGCCATCGACCCGGAAGCCGCCGCGAAAGTCTTCCACAGCGGGCTGGAGATTGTCATGTGCGGACTGGACGTCACCAATCGGGCGCTGCTGACGGCGGATTATCTGGCGACCCTGCCGACGCTGAATCAGACCGGTAAAATGCTCCATGCGCTGTTTAGCCACTATCGCAGCGGCAGTATGAGCAGTGGTCTGAGAATGCACGATCTCTGCGCTATCGCCTGGCTGGTCCGCCCGGAACTGTTCACCCTACAGCCGTGTTTTGTGGCGGTGGAGACGCAGGGAACCTGGACCGCCGGCGCCACGGTGGTGGATATCGAAGGGCGACTGGGCCAGCCGGCCAATGCCCAGGTGGCGCTGGATATCGATGTCGAAGGGTTTCAGCGCTGGGCGGCGGAGGTGATCGCCCTGGCGCCGTAATACTCACCCAATCTTCAAGGAGAGAAGTGATGACCTATGGACAGGCGTATTTAAGCGGCTGGAAAGAGACCTTTAATTTTAGCGGCCGGGCCAGCCGACAGCAGTTCTGGACGTTTTTTCTTATCAATCTACTGATCGCCAGCGCGCCGCTGGCCGTCTGGTGGCTGGCAACCAGCATTAACCCTCAATACGGCATCCTCAGTTTTGTTGTTATTCCCTTTGCTGCGCTGTGGTTGCTGCTGATGACTCTCCCTCTGCTGGCGATCGGCTGCCGGCGGATGCATGATATCGGCCGCTCCGGGCTCTGGTTCGTGCTGGGGATTATCATTCCGTGGTTTGCGGTTATTTCGCTGGCGCTATGCTGCCTGCGTTCAGCGTCGGCACCGTCTCGCTGAGATAATCAATCATCGCCCGCATTCTGGCGGGCATATGCTTATCTCCCGTCCAGAGCAGCCACAGATCGCCAGAGTAGCTGCTGATAAATTCCCATTCGGGCAGCACCTGCACGATGTCGCCATTCGCCAGCGCCTCGCGGGCGGTGAACAGCGGCAGGCTGCCGATCCCTAAATGCTGTCTGACCGCGTCGAGGCGCACGGCGGTATGGTTGGCGGCGTACCGCCCGTATGTTTGCACCGTTTCGGTTCTCCCTTCCCGACGGAACTTCCAGCGCGCGTCGGCGGGCGTTTCGCCAAGGCTGATGCAGCTGTGCGCGCGCAGTTCCTGCGGCGTGCGCGGCATACCGTGGCGCTGTAAATAGGCCTCAGTGGCGCAGATAACGTGCGTGACTGGCATCAACGGTTTGCCATGCAGACCGGGCGAGGGGGTATCGGTGATGCGTAACGCCAGATCGATACCGTCATCGATAAAATCCAGAGGGCGATCTTCCAGCCGCAGGCAGACGTCAACCTGCGGGTAACGCTGAAAAAACGCCATCATCAGCGGATGGATCACGAAGCGGCCGACGGCTTTCGGCACGCTGAGCGTCAGCTTTCCCTGGGCGACCGTTTGGCGACTGCCGGCGGAATCCATCGCCTGTCGCGCCGCTTCCAGCATCTGCTGGGCATGCTGATACACCGTTTCCCCGGCATCGCTCAGACGCAGCTTGCGGGTGGTACGCTGCAGCAGTTTGCAGCCCATCTCTCGCTCCAGCCGCGACACGCTGCGGCTAACGGCGGAAGGGGTAATGCCGCTCTGGCGGGCGACGGCGGAGAAGCTGCCCTGGTCGACGATCTGGACGAAAAGGGCAAGGTCGGGCAGGAGGCTGAGATTCATTTGTGCTCCCGGAGCAAGAGTGCATTGGCGGGTGATAGGATTATCGCTGTCGGTATTAATAATATACTGGGCGGACAGAGAGGAGAATCACTATGACTGAACGGGTTTATTACACCAGCGACGCTACCGATGGGCGCGCCCAGATCATCGCCTGCACTGCGGAAGCGGATGGCCGCTACGCCATCGAACTGGATCGGACGCTGTTTCACCCGCAAGGGGGCGGTCAACCGGCGGATCGCGGCTGGATAGCTGGTCAGGCCGTTGAGACGGTTATTGTGCGTGGCGACAGCGTGCTGCATATTCTGTCGCAACCGCTTCCCCTCGGTGAAGTGGAGATGAGAATAGATGCCTCCGCGAGACAACTGCATGCCCGCCTGCATTCCGCCGGCCACCTGCTTGGCCTGGCGGGCGAACAGCTTGGCTGGCAACCGGTGAAAGCGCACCACTGGCCTGGCGAGGGGCGGATCGCTTTCACCGGCGGGAACCACGCCGTGATACCCGACGCCAGCGCGCTGCTGAGCCAGGTGAAGGCATGGCAGGCGCAGAACCTCCCGCGTCAGGTGATCTTCGCTGAGGGTTTGCGCATGGTGGGGTTTGGCGAACTGCCCGCCTATCCCTGCGGTGGCACACACGTCGCCCGCCTGGCGGAGCTGGGCGACATTCTTATCAGTCAGATTAAGATGAAGAAGGGGCAGCTGGTGGTCAGCTATTCCCTGGCGTAAACGTTTCAGACCTGCTCAGGGGAGGTCTGTTTGCCGCGATAAATACGCTCCGGTCGACCAACCTTGCCGTAGCTAATTTCCGCTTCCAGAAAGTCGTTCTTCACCCCTTGTTCCAGATAACGGCGGGCGGTGGTTTTGCTGCTGCCAAGGATACGCGCCAGCGAGTCGGCGGTATGCACCACCCCCGTGTCGGCAAACAGCTGGAGTACGCGCTGAAAGGTGCTTTCATCGATCCCACGTAGCGGTGCGCTGGCCGGTTCCGTCTGTTCCCGAGCCTGAATATTAAACAGCGCATCGACGTGGATCTGGCTGGCTTGTTCGCTGGAACGCAGCGAGCTGCGATAGCGAGCGAAGCGCTCCAGGGTGTGCTGCAGGCGCTGATAGTGCACCGGCTTAATCAGATAGTCGAACACCCCCAGGCGCAGTGCTTCGCTGATGGTATCCATATGATTATCAGCGGTAATAAAGATAATCCGCCCCTTGTAATGGGTACTGACCGCATGGCGGATCAGGTCGATACCTTTGCCGTCAGGTAAGAAATTATCCAGCAGGATCAGCTGCGGTTGATACAGTCTGAGTTGTTTCCTGGCGCTCTCGAGTTTATCCGCAATGCCAATGACGTCGAACTGGGGAAACTGTTTGATGTTATCCACCAGGATCTCCGCCAGCATAGGTTCGTCTTCAACGATAAGAGTGGTGATGCTATCCATGATGTTCATCTCGGGTCAGGGGAATATAAAGAGTAAAGATGGTGCCAAAAGGAATGTTATTTTCGACGACGATGCTGCCGCCTGCCTGTTCCACGTAGCTGCGAACCAGCCAGAGTCCGATGCCATGATCTTTGCTGACGCTGCTGGTGACGCCGCGCTCGAAGATCCGATCGCGCAGCGTCTCGTCAATGCCGCATCCCTGATCGGCGACCTCGATAATCACCTCGTGGCCGTCACTGTTGATCAGGCACTCTATCTGCCTTGAGCCCTGCGGCTGTTGCAGGCTGGCATTGTAGGCGTTATCAAGCAGATTCCCCACGATCGAGATCCATTCGTTGTGAGAAAGGGCGGTGGGTAATCTGTCGACGAAGCAGGCTGGATCGAAAATCAGCTCAAGTCCAAGCTCTTTGGCCCGGTAATATTTGCCGATCAACAGCCCGGCCAGGTGGTTGTCCTGGAAATTACGCGCGATAAAATCGATGACCTTCTGGTGACTTTCCGACTGCTGTTGGATCAGATCCAGCGCATGATCGTAGCGTTTAAGAAACAGCAGGCCGGCGATGGTGGAGATCAGATTGCGATGTTCATGCTGCACGGCGCGCAGGTTATCGGCATATTGTTGTACCTGGCTAAGCTGCAGGCTGAGGGTGTTGATATCGTCTTTACTACGAAAGCTGATCACCCAGCCCTGTGGCTCATTATTTAAGATCACCGCCATCCGGCTGGCGATCACTTTGATCTGATTGAAGGTGACGATCTCGTCTTTTTTATTGGTCTGCGGCGCATCGTAGAAGAAAGCCTCCTGCGAAATCACGCTGCTGATCCCTTTACCGATAAGCGTCGTTTCCGGTTGGCTCAGGTTGAGCAGCCGGCGGGCAGTCTGATTAATCGCGGTGATCTTGTAACGGGAGTCGATGGCGATAAGCCCTTCGAACACGGATTCAAACAATACGCTTTGCTGGATCAACAACTGCGACAGCTGTTGGGGTTCCATATTCAGCATCTGCTTTTTGATATGCAACGAGAAGCGGCGGGCGCAGTAGAGCAGGAGCAGTAACATGATCGCCATCGGGATCAGCAGCGAGCTTATCTGCAGGCTGAGCCAGTTCTCTAACTGTTCAATGGTATAGCCTACCGA
Source organism: Klebsiella sp. JB_Kp004 (assembly GCF_040065795.1). Classification (NCBI taxonomy): domain Bacteria; kingdom Pseudomonadati; phylum Pseudomonadota; class Gammaproteobacteria; order Enterobacterales; family Enterobacteriaceae; genus Klebsiella; species Klebsiella sp. JB_Kp004. Next base: position 77,341 of record NZ_JBEAKW010000050.1, read on the forward strand.
CACAATGCCGATCACCTTGCCGGTCTCGTCCTGAATCGGTGATTTACCGCGCAGCGAGGAGCCCAGCGAGCCTTTGCGCACTGACACGTAGCTTTTCGCGTTTAATAGTGCTTCATCGCTATCGCCGCCCTCCATCGATTTGCCGATTTCATCAGGGTTGACGTGATAGAGGCGCTGGCCGTTAGCATCACCGACGGTGATATAGGTGGCGTCGGAGAACGAACGCATGGGGTCGATAAGCGCTTTGATTCTGGCGAGGTCGCGTTTCTGAACCGCCTCGACCAGCTCCGGCATCGCCGAAATCTGCATTGCCTGAATCAGCGCCCGCTGCCCGACCTGGTAATGCAGACGCTCTTCGGTGATGTCTGTCAGATACCATGACATCGCCAGCATAACGATCGTCGAGGTGAATAAGATCAGCAGGAAGATGCGATTCTGAAACGATCGCCTGGCAAACCAGTGGGTGATTTTTCGGGTATACATAGCGCCAATAGACATTAAATGATTAGTTTCCCCGTTTCGCGGCCCGAGAACCCGCAGATGGCGCACAGAACCGCTAATTTCAGAAAAGTGATCGATGGCAAAGGGGCGTTGTTAATCCTGACCCGGAGGCGGGGCAACGGCCACGCCTCCGGGGAGGACGCCGGCCTACATCGCCAGCACGTACTTGAGCATCACCCCGGCGGCGATCGCCGAGCCGATCACCCCCGCCACGTTCGGGCCCATCGCGTGCATCAGAAGGAAGTTTTGCCCGTCCGCTTCCAGACCCACCTTGTTCGACACCCTGGCCGCCATCGGCACCGCCGACACCCCGGCTGAACCGATCAGCGGGTTGATCGGGTTCTTACTGAACCTGTTCAGCAGCTTCGCCATCAGCACCCCGGCGGCGGTCCCCACGCAGAAGGCGATCACCCCCAGCAGCAGGATCCCCAGGGTCTGCGGCTGCAGGAACTTGTCCGCCACCAGCTTGGCCCCCACCGACAGCCCGAGGAAGATGGTCACGATGTTGATCAGCGCGTTCTGCACCGTATCGCTCAGCCGCTCCACCACCCCGCTCTCGCGCATCAGGTTGCCGAAGCAGAACATTCCCAGCAGCGGCGCGGCGTCCGGCAGCAGGAGCGCCACCAGCAGCAACAGTACCGCCGGGAAGAGGATCTTCTCCCGCTTACTCACCGTACGCAGCTGCACCATGCGGATCTTCCGCTCCTTATCCGTGGTCAGCGCCTTCATGATCGGCGGCTGGATCAGCGGTACCAGCGCCATGTAGGAGTAGGCGGCCACCGCGATGGCCCCCAGCAGCTCCGGCGCCAGCTTGCCCGACAGGTAGATCGCCGTCGGGCCGTCGGCGCCGCCGATAATGCCGATGGCCGCCGCCTGCGGCAGGGTGAACGAAATCAGGCCGAAGTAGTTCAGCGTCAGCGCTCCGAGGACGGTGGCGAAGATACCGAACTGCGCCGCCGCCCCCAGCAGCAGGGTGCGCGGGTTGGCCAGCAGCGGGCCGAAGTCGGTCATCGCCCCGACGCCCATAAAAATCACCAGCGGCGCGATGCCCGAGCCAATCGCCACCTTATAGAAGATGGCCAGCACCCCGGCGGAGTAGCCCATGTCCACCGCCAGGCTCTCCATCTGCCCCTGCACCGACGGCAGGGCCAGGGCCAGCGCCTCCTTAATGGCGTGGACGTCCGGCGCGCAGTGGAGCTTCGCGGCAATCACCGCCAGCTGCGCCGGGTCGTGGTGGGCCAGCAGGCTCTCCAGGGCGGTGAGCGCCAGCCCGGCCTCCGGGATATTGGAGAGCAGGCCGCCGAAGCCAATCGGCAGCAGCAGCAGCGGCTCGAACTTCTTCGCAATCGCCAGCCAGAGCAGCAGCAGGCTGACCAGCAGCATCACCGCCTGGCCGAACCCCAGGTGCATCAGCCCCATCCCCTGAATCAGGGCGTTCAGACTTTCCATTTCCGCTCCTCGTCGTTACGCCAGCTGCAGCAGGGTGTCGCCGACCGCCACCGCATCGCCGGCTTTCACCGCGATACCGCGGACGGTCCCGGCATGAGCGGCGCGGATTTCGGTTTCCATCTTCATGGCTTCCAGAATCAGCAGCACGTCGCCTTCGGCCACGCTCTGACCCTCGCCGGCAATCACTTTCCAGATAGTGCCCGCCAGCGGCGCGGTGACCGGGGTGCCGGCGCCGGCCGGGGCGGCGGCAGGCGCAGCGGCCTGCACGGGAGCCGCTGCCGTCAGCTGGCTGACGTCGCCGCCGTCGCTGACCTTCACCACAAAGGCTTTGCCTTCCACTTCCACGGTGTAGACGCCGGAGGCGGCCGGTTTATCGGCTTTTGCCGCCGGTTTGACCTCTTCAGCCTGCGGCACCGGTTCGAACGCCGCCGGGTTATTGCGATTCTCCAGGAACTTCAGGCCGATTTGCGGGAACAGGGCCACGGTCAGCACGTCGTCGATGGCGTTCTCCGCCAGCTGAATATTCTTCTCCCGCGCCTGGCGCTTCACATCGGCTTCCAGCTGCGCCAGCTCCGGCTTCAGCAGGTCCGCCGGGCGGCAGGTGATGGCTTCAGCGCCGTCCAGTACGCGGGCCTGCAGGGCGGCGTTCACCGGCGCCGGCGTGTGGCCGTACTCACCTTTCAGAATGCCCGCCGTTTCTTTAGCGATGGTTTTGTAGCGCTCGCCGGTCAGCACGTTGAGCACCGCCTGGGTGCCGACAATCTGCGAGGTCGGGGTGACCAGCGGGATGAAGCCGAGGTCCTCGCGCACGCGGGGGATTTCCGCCAGCACTTCATCCAGACGGTGGGCGGCATTTTGCTGCTTCAGCTGGCTTTCGAGGTTGGTGAGCATCCCGCCCGGGACCTGGGCGACCAGAATGCGGCTGTCGGTGCCTTTCAGCTGGCCCTCGAAGGCGTGGTACTTCTTACGCACCTCGCGGAAGTACGCCGCGATGCTCTCCAGCTTGTGGATATCCAGCCCGGTGTCGTGCTCAGTACCCGCGAGGGTGGCCACCAGCGCTTCGGTGGCCGGGTGGCCGTAGGTGGCGCTCATCGAGGAAATGGCGGTATCGACGCCGTCGACGCCGGCTTCAATGGCCTTCAGCAGGGCCATCTCCGCCATGCCGGTGGTGGCGTGGCAGTGCAGGTGCAGGGTGACGGCAAAGCGTTTTTTGATTTCGCTGACCAGCTCAAAGGCGGCGCCGGGGGTGAGAATGCCGGACATGTCTTTAATCGCGATGGAGTCGACGCCGGTCTCCAGCAGCTGTTCGGTGAGGTCGAGCCAGGTCTGCAGGGTGTGGGCCGGGCTGGTGGTGTAGCTCAGGGTGCCCTGGGCGTGGGCGCCGTGGCTGCGGACCGCCTGCAGGGCGGCCTGCATGTTGCGCGGGTCGTTCATGGCGTCGAAGACGCGGAAGACGTCCATACCGTTTTTGACGGCTCGCTCCACGAAGCGTTCGACCACGTCGTCGGCGTAGTGACGGTAGCCGAGCAGGTTCTGGCCGCGGAGCAGCATCTGCAGCGGGGTTTTCGGCATCGCCTTTTTCAGCTCGCGCAGGCGGACCCACGGGTCCTCGCCGAGGAAGCGGATGCAGGCGTCGAAGGTGGCGCCGCCCCAGCACTCCAGCGAACGGTAGCCGACGTCGTCAAGCTGAGCGGCGACGGGGAGCATATCGTCGAGACGCAGACGGGTGGCGAACAGGGACTGGTGGGCGTCGCGCAGGACGACATCGGTAATGGCAACGGTCATGAATTCCTCCGTGAATTAAGGGTGAAGACGGCGGTGGTGGTGAATGGCGGCGACAATCGCCGGCTTTAAGCGGGCGAAGTCGCCGGCGGGCGCAACGGCGGGCAGTGGCGTCGCTTTTGGCGCCGCAGCCGGTTCGGGGAAGAAGCGGTTGACGGCGGCGGACATCCCCTGGATGGCGAAAATCAGCAGAAACAGAAACGCCAGCACGAACCCCATGCCGAGGCACATCAGGGTGAAGCCTTCACCCAGCAGTACAGCTTCAGTCATTGAAAGACCCTAAAGTAAGGGCACGACGGCGTGTTTGAAGGTTAACCAAACGATACTTCCGGCTAAGGAGTAGGGGGGATTTCCCGAAGCCGCCCCCGGCTCTGGCCCCTGACTGGCATCGCTGTGGTTGACGCTCAAACATCGCCATCGTGCGTGTTGGTTACATCATCATGCCGAACACAATGCTGGCGATGACCAGCACAATACCGCCGCCCAGACGGGAGGAGATTTGCGCATAAGAGATAAGATTCATACGGTTACAGGCAGAGAGCACTTCCAGGTCGCCTGAGCCGCCGCGGTTAGCCATGCACAGGCCTGCGGTGATGGCGGATTCGATCGGGAAGAAGCCAATCATCCAGCCGCCGATGGCCGCCCCGACGACAGCACCCACGACGATTACCGCAGCGATGATGACGTTCGCGAAGGTAATCGCGTCGATAATTTCCTGCAGGTCGGTGTAGCACACGCCGACCCCGACCATCAGTACCCACAGCAGCTGCTTAGAGAAGAAGTCAGACAGGCGTTTGGCCCCGGCTTTGATCTCCGGCGAGCAGAGGCCGGAAGCGTTCAGCGCCGCGACGATCAGCACCATCCAGGCGAAATAGTGGATTGAGACACCGCCAATGCTTGGCAAAATTTTCTTGGCAATGACGTAGGCCAGCAGGAAACAGGTGGTGGCGAGCACCAGGCCGACTGCCGTTTCGCGATGGGTAATCTGGCCTGCTTTTTCATCATCATCAACTTTAAAGGAGGCTTTACGTACCAGTTCGCCTTCCCCGCTCAGCCAGGTGTGTTTTTTACCGATAATATCGAGCAGCGCGGCAAAAACGATGGCGAAGATATTGGCGATGGTCAGAATGGCAATCGCGGTGGAGTAGTACTCTTCACGGGAGCGGCCGGTGACGGAGTGATAAATTTCAGACAGCGGAACCGCGCCTGCGCCGTTGCCGCCGCCCATAATCGGCAGGACGTACAGCATCATAATGCGGTCTACGGAAATACCGAAGCACAGGCCGATGATAATCCCGAAGATAGATGCGCCGAGGATCCCCATAAGGATCGTCGGAATATAACCCAGCAGCGATTTCAACAGCAGTTTACGGTTAACCGAGAGAATGGCGCCAGTTATCAAAACTGCGATGAATAAGTTCAGGAAGTTGCTTTTATCCATCACATTAGTGATTGCATCAATTTCTTTTTGGGTAAAAATGCCTGCGTAAACGAAATAAGCGGCGACGAGGAAGATCATCACCGGCGCGCCGCCAATATATTTATTAAATATCGGCAGCCGTTTGCCAATCTCGCCAAAGATGGCGCCGATAATAAACATAATGGCAAAGCCGCCAACCAGGTCGGTGGGTAACGCATTAAAGAAGTGGGAAAGTAATAGCGTAATTAACGCAAACGCATAAAGGGGTAACGGCATGCCGAAGATTTTAAATCCCAGCAGGTCGCTTACGCCCTTTTTCTCCGTCGCCGGAGCCTGGCTCATGTTAGTCATAAACGTTATCCTGTTTATCAATGAAGTAATAAGACCGGCGCATAGTAATAAATAGACTCAGTGTTAAGGTGTGATAACCTTCACTGAATACTCGTGTTTTTAATTAATTTAATTATTTTTATTATGCTGAATGAATTAACAACATAAAAACCATAAAGCCAATTAAGCGACGGGGAAAATTGTGATTTAAATACAAGAATCGAAAGCCGAACGCTGGCGAAATACAGGTCGTTTTGGAATAACGAAGCGCTAAAAAATGACTCTGATATTAAAACGCGTTCTGCTACGGAAGGATAAATCGCGGCGAGAGGCGATTGACCTCTTTCTCCGTCAGCATCAGCTCTCATTAGAGGCTGATTGCGAAATGGCCATTGTCGCCGAGTATCAGCAGCGGCTGGTCGGCTGCGGCGCCATCGCCGGCAACGTCCTGAAGTGCATCGCTATCGACCCCTCGCTGCAGGGGGAGGGGCTGAGCCTTAAGCTACTGACAGAATTACTCACCCTGGCCTACGAGCTGGGGCGCAGTGAACTGTTTTTATTCACTAAGCCCTGTAACGTCGCGCTCTTTGCCGGCGCCGGATTCTGGCCAATCGCGCAGGCCGGCGATCTCGCCGTGTTACTGGAAAATAGCCGCGAACGGCTGACCCGCTACTGCCGCCAGCTGGCGATGTACCGTCAGCCGGGACGCAAAATAGGCGCTATCGTGATGAACGCCAACCCGTTCACGCTCGGCCACCGCTGGCTGGTGGAGCAGGCGGCCCGTCAGTGCGACTGGCTACACCTGTTTGTGGTGAAAGAGGATGCCTCCCGTTTCACGTATCAGGATCGCTACACGCTAATCGAAAAAGGGATTGCCGGCATCAACAAGGTAACGCTGCATCCCGGTTCGGCATACCTCATCTCGCGGGCCACCTTCCCTGGCTACTTCCTCAAAGAACAGGGGGGGGTGGACGACTGCCACAACCAGATCGATCTCCAGCTGTTCCGCGAACATTTAGCCCCGGCGCTGAAGATAACCCATCGTTTTGTCGGCACTGAGCCGCTGTGTTCGCTGACCCGCCATTACAACCAGCGTATGAAAGCGTTGCTGGCAGCGCCAGGCGACGCGCCGCCTGTTGAGGTGGTTGAGCTGGCGCGAATCGAAAAAAACGGCGGGCCGATATCGGCTTCCAGGGTGCGCGAACTGTACCGGCAGCGCAACTGGCAGGCGGTGGCGGCGCTGGTGCCGCCGGGAACCCTCTCTTTTCTGATGCAACTGGCGGAAAGCGAACATCAAACCGCCTGATTTTTACGCCATAACAAAGGATTTGCCTCTATGGAAATGAAGATTGACGCCCTGGCCGGCACGCTGGAGTCCAGCGATGTGATGGTCAGGATTGGGCCGGCGACGCAGCCGGGCATTCAACTGGAGATCGACAGCATTGTGAAGCAGCAGTTTGGCGATGCGATTGAGCAGGTGGTCAGAGAAACCCTGACGCAGCTCGGCGTTAGCCAGGCCAACGTGGTGGTGGATGATAAAGGGGCGCTGGAGTGCGTTCTGCGCGCCCGGGTTCAGGCTGCGGCCCTGCGCGCGGCGCAACAGTCTCAATTGCAATGGAGCCAGCTATGAAACCACGTCGCAGTATGCTGTTTATCCCCGGCGCCAATGCCGCCATGTTAAGTACTTCATTCGTTTACGGCGCCGATGCGGTGATGTTCGACCTCGAAGATGCCGTTTCGCTGCGCGAGAAAGATACCGCTCGCCTGCTGGTGTATCAGGCGCTGCAGCATCCGCTGTATCAGGATATCGAAACCGTGGTGCGCATTAACCCGCTAAATACGCCGTTTGGTCTGGCCGACCTGGAAGCGGTGGTACGCGCGGGTGTGGACATGGTACGTCTGCCGAAAACCGACAGCAAAGAAGATATTCATGAACTGGAAGCCCACGTTGAGCGGATTGAACGCGAGTGCGGCCGGGAAGTGGGTAGCACCAGGCTTATGGCGGCCATCGAGTCGGCGCTGGGGGTGGTAAACGCGGTCGAGATCGCCCGCGCCAGCCCGCGTCTGTCGGCCATCGCGCTGGCGGCCTTCGACTACGTTATGGATATGGGCACCTCCCGCGGCGACGGCACTGAGCTGTTCTATGCCCGCTGCGCCGTGCTGCATGCTGCGCGGGTCGCCGGCATCGCCGCCTATGACGTCGTGTGGTCGGATATTAATAATGAAGAGGGCTTCCTCGCGGAAGCGAATCTGGCGAAGAACCTCGGCTTCAACGGGAAATCACTGGTCAACCCGCGCCAGATCGAACTGCTGCACCAGGTCTATGCCCCGACGCGAAAAGAGGTCGACCATGCGCTGGAGGTGATTGCCGCGGCGGAAGAGGCAGAGTCGCGCGGTCTGGGCGTGGTGTCGCTGAACGGCAAGATGATCGATGGACCGATTATCGACCACGCGCGCAAAGTGGTGGCGCTTTCAGCTTCCGGTATTCGTGATTAAGGGGAATAAGATGAAAGAGACAGTAGCAATGCTTAATCAGCAGTATGTGATGCCGGAAGGATTGACCCCTTACAGCGGCGTGACGGCGAAAAGCCCATGGCTGGCCAGTGAGACGGAAAAGCGCCGGCGTAAAATCTGCGACTCGCTGGAAACGGCAATCCGTCGTTCCGGCCTGCGAAACGGCATGACCATCTCGTTCCACCACGCGTTTCGCGGCGGTGACAAAGTGGTCAATATGGTGGTGGCGAAGCTGGCGGAGATGGGCTTTCGCGATCTGACCCTGGCGTCCAGTTCGCTTATCGACGCTCACTGGCCGCTGATCGAGCATATTAAAAACGGCGTGATCCGCCAGATCTACACCTCCGGCCTGCGCGGGAAGCTCGGCGAGGAGATCTCCGCCGGGCTGATGGAAAATCCGGTGCAGATCCACTCTCACGGTGGTCGCGTACAGCTGATCCAAAGCGGTGAGTTGTCCATTGACGTGGCGTTCCTCGGCGTTCCCTGCTGCGATGAGTTTGGCAATGCCAACGGCTTTAGCGGTAAGTCGCGCTGCGGCTCGCTGGGCTACGCGCGCGTTGATGCGGAACATGCCAAATGCGTCGTGCTGTTGACCGAAGAGTGGGTGGACTACCCTAACTACCCGGCCAGTATCGCCCAGGATCAGGTGGATCTGATCGTTCAGGTGGACGAAGTAGGCGATCCGGAAAAAATCACCGCTGGCGCCATTCGTCTGACCAGCAATCCGCGCGAGCTGCTGATCGCCCGCCAGGCGGCGAAGGTGGTTGAACACTCCGGTTACTTTAAAGAGGGATTCTCGCTGCAGACCGGCACCGGCGGCGCCTCGCTGGCGGTGAGCCGCTTCCTGGAAGACAAAATGCGCCGCAACGGTATCACCGCCAGCTTCGGCCTTGGCGGCATCACCGGGACGATGGTCGATCTGCATGAGAAAGGGCTGATTAAAACGCTGCTCGACACCCAGTCGTTCGATGGCGATGCGGCGCGCTCGCTGGCGCAGAACCCGAACCACGTCGAAATCTCTACCAATCAATATGCCAGCCCGGGTTCCAAAGGGGCCTCCTGCGAGCGCTTAAACGTGGTAATGCTCAGCGCGCTGGAAATTGACACCGACTTTAACGTCAACGTGATGACCGGCTCCAATGGCGTGCTGCGCGGCGCGTCAGGCGGTCATAGCGATACCGCCGCCGGCGCGGATTTGACCATCATTACCGCGCCGTTAGTTCGCGGGCGCATTCCCTGCGTCGTGGAAAAGGTGCTGACCCGCGTGACGCCGGGAGCCAGCGTGGATGTGCTGGTCACCGACCATGGCATTGCGGTAAACCCGGCGCGCCAGGACCTGATCGACAATTTACGCAACGCCGGTATTGCGCTGATGACCATTGAGGAACTGCAGCAGCGCGCGGAGTTGCTGACGGGCAAACCGAAAGCGATCGAATTTACCGATCGGGTGGTGGCGGTAGTCCGCTATCGCGACGGTTCGGTCATCGATGTGATCCATCAGGTGAAAAACAGCGACTAAGCGCGGAGGGGAAAGGCTATGAGCGACGTGTTAATTCAACCTCCGCGTGTGCTACGCGGAAAACCACTGAGCGCCGAAGAGGTGGTCAGCGCGGTAGAGCGCGCGCTGTTGACCGAAGTTCGCCTGACCCCTAAGCCCGGGCTGGTGGATATTCGTAACGCTGGCGCGCACCGGGATATGGATCTGGCCTCGTTTGAGGCCAGTACCGCGGTGGTGGCGCCGTGGATGGAGAAGTTTTTTATCATGGGCCACGATACCGCGGCGGTCGCGCCGGAGCAGGTGTTGATGATGCTGCGTCCGGTGGGAATGGCCTGCGAGAACGATATGCTGGAGGTCACCGGCGGGGTGAATACCCATCGTGGGGCGATCTTCGCTTTTGGCCTGCTCAGCGCGGCAGCGGGCAGGCTGGTCTCGAAAGGCGAGCCGATAGAGCAGCACCGGCTTTGCGACCAGGTGGCGCGCTTCTGTCGCGGCATGGTTATGCAGGAATTGTCCTCCGCCAGTGGGGAACGGCTGAGCAAAGGCGAGATGCATTTTCTGCGTTACGGCTTCTCCGGCGCCCGCGGCGAGGCGGAGAGCGGATTCCTGACTGTGCGCACCCAGGCATTACCGGTCTTTAACCGCATGATGGAGGAGACCGGCGACAGCAATCTGGCGCTACTGCAAACCCTGCTGCATCTGATGGCATGGAATGATGACACCAACCTGGTGTCACGCGGCGGGCTGGCCGGATTGAACTATGTCCAGCAGGAGGCGCAGCGGCTGCTGTGGCAGGGCGGCGTGCTGGCTGACGGTGGGCTGGAGGCGTTGCGCCAGTTTGATGACGATCTGATTGCCCGCCATCTTAGCCCCGGCGGTAGCGCCGATCTGCTGGCGGTGACCTGGTTTTTATCCGCGTTTCCCGCCGGCGCGCTTTTCCCGCTGTAACCCTCTGCAACATGGCCCTCGCCCGCACCGTGCGGGCGGGGCATCATCATTCGCATCCTGGTTCTCACTGCGTAAACGAGGAATTGCGGCACAATCATATAGTTTTTACTGATATCGTCCGCCGTTTGTCATAAATTTCTAATTATCGGCGTTTTTGAGTAGCGGCCCGCTGACGGGCTGGTTACTCTGAAAACAATTTACGTAATGTTAACAAAAGAGAATAGCTATGCATGATGCACAAATCCGCGTGGCCATCGCCGGCGCGGGCGGCCGGATGGGACGCCAGTTAATTCAGGCTGCGCTGCAGATGGATGGAGTGGCGCTGGGCGCGGCGCTGGAGCGTGAAGGATCCAGCCTGGTGGGCAGCGACGCCGGCGAGCTGGCGGGCGCCGGCAAAGCGGGCGTCACGGTGCAGAGTAGCCTGACGGCGGTAAAAGATGATTTCGACGTGTTGATCGATTTTACCCGCCCGGAAGGCACGCTGAACCATCTGGCGTTTTGCCGCGACCACGGCAAAGGGATGGTCATCGGCACCACCGGTTTTGACGACGCTGGCAAGCAGGCGATTAGCGATGCCGCGCAGGAGATTGCCATTGTCTTTGCCGCTAACTTTAGCGTCGGCGTCAATGTTCTGTTAAAGCTGCTGGAGAAGGCGGCGAAGGTGATGGGCGACTACACCGACATCGAAATTATCGAAGCGCACCATCGGCATAAAGTGGATGCGCCGTCAGGCACCGCGCTGGCGATGGGCGAAGCGATCGCCGGGGCATTGAACAAAGATCTCAAGGACTGCGCGGTCTACAGTCGTGAAGGCCACACTGGCGAACGCGTCCCGGGCACTATTGGCTTCGCGACCGTCCGCGCGGGGGATATCGTCGGTGAACATACAGCGATGTTTGCTGATATTGGCGAACGTATTGAGATCACCCATAAAGCCTCCAGTCGGATGACATTTGCTAATGGTGCGGTTCGCTCTGCATTGTGGCTGAAAGGCAAGAAAAATGGCCTCTTTGATATGCGTGACGTGCTGGAACTGAATAGTTTATAACGATTATTACCCATCGTGATGTGGTTATTGCTATCAATAAGTTATTGATGCAAGGGGCAATATTTTGTTGCCCTTTTTTATTTTTGGCTGTTTTTGGTTGTTGTTCATCTGAGAAGGCTATAAGTTTGGATGTTGTTCGGTTTTTTAGTGAACGAAATGTAAATTTTGACCATTTGGTCCACTTTTTTGCCGCTCAGCGCCAGGTTTTACACTCTTCGCCGTCCGCAAGCGTTTTCTCAGCCAGGTTTGTTGATCTTTTTGGCGTAAAAATCACGTGTTATGCGCCAGTGGCGTAAAATGACATTAAAAATCTCCGCTTTAAGTTGACTTTTATCCGACATCTCTCCAGAATGCCGCCGTTTGCCAAAAATCTGCGGGCAACAGATTTGCATTGATTCAGATCGTGTTTATGAATTAATATGCAAATAAAGTGAGTGGATATTCTCTGGAGGATGTTTTGATTAAGTCAGCGCTATTGGTTCTGGAAGACGGAACCCAGTTTCACGGTCGGGCCATCGGGGCAACCGGCACGGCGGTTGGGGAAGTCGTTTTCAATACTTCAATGACCGGTTATCAAGAAATCCTCACTGATCCTTCCTATTCCCGCCAAATCGTCACTCTTACTTATCCTCATATTGGTAATGTCGGCACCAACGCCGCCGATGAAGAATCTTCTCAGGTACATGCTCAGGGTCTGGTTATTCGCGACCTGCCGCTGATTGCCAGCAACTTCCGCAGTACCGAAGACCTCTCTTCCTATCTGAAGCGCCATAACATCGTGGCGATTGCCGATATCGATACCCGCAAGCTGACGCGTCTGCTGCGTGAGAAAGGGGCGCAGAACGGCTGCATCATCGCGGGCGACAGTCCGGATGCCCAGCTGGCGCTGGAAAAAGCGAAAGCGTTCCCTGGCCTGAACGGCATGGACCTGGCGAAAGAAGTGACCACCGCAGAAACCTACAGCTGGACGCAAGGCAGCTGGACCCTGGCGGGCGACCTGCCGGAAGCGAAAGCGGAAAACGAGCTGCCGTTCCACGTCGTCGCGTATGACTTCGGCGCGAAACGCAACATCCTGCGCATGCTGGTTGATCGCGGCTGCCGCCTGACGGTGGTGCCGGCGAAAACTTCGGCGGCGGATGTGCTGGCGCTCAATCCGGACGGCATTTTCCTCTCCAACGGTCCTGGCGACCCGGCGCCGTGTGATTACGCTATCGACGCGATTGAAAAATTCCTGGAGACCGATATTCCGGTGTTCGGCATCTGCCTCGGCCATCAGCTGCTGGCGCTGGCGAGCGGCGCCAAGACCATTAAGATGAAGTTCGGCCACCACGGCGGCAACCACCCGGTGAAAGATATTGATAATAACGTGGTGATGATCACCGCCCAGAACCACGGTTTCGCCGTGGATGAGGCGACGCTGCCGGCCAACCTGCGCGTGACCCACAAGTCGCTGTTCGACGGCACCCTGCAGGGGATCCATCGCACCGACAAGCCGGCGTTCAGCTTCCAGGGCCACCCTGAAGCGAGCCCGGGGCCGCACGATGCCGCGCCGCTGTTCGACCACTTTATCGAGTTAATTGAGCAATACCGTCAGTCCGCGAAATAATCAGGAGTAAAAGAGCCATGCCAAAACGTACAGACATAAAAAGTATCCTGATTCTGGGCGCGGGCCCGATTGTTATCGGTCAGGCGTGCGAGTTTGACTACTCCGGCGCCCAGGCCTGTAAAGCCCTGCGCGAAGAGGGCTACCGCGTTATCCTGGTGAATTCTAACCCGGCGACCATCATGACCGACCCGGAAATGGCCGATGCCACCTACATCGAGCCGATTCACTGGGAAGTGGTGCGCAAAATCATCGAAAAAGAGCGCCCGGACGCGGTGCTGCCGACTATGGGCGGCCAGACGGCGCTGAACTGCGCGCTGGAGCTGGAGCGTCAGGGGGTGCTGGCTGAATTCGGCGTGACCATGATTGGCGCCACCGCCGATGCGATTGACAAGGCCGAAGACCGTCGCCGTTTCGATATCGCGATGAAAAAAATCGGTCTCGACACCGCGCGTTCCGGTATCGCCCACACGATGGAAGAGGCGCTGGCGGTAGCGGCTGACGTCGGCTATCCGTGCATCATCCGTCCGTCGTTCACCATGGGTGGCACCGGCGGCGGCATCGCCTATAACCGCGAAGAGTTCGAAGAGATTTGTACCCGCGGCCTGGATCTCTCTCCCACCAACGAGCTGCTGATTGATGAATCGCTGATCGGCTGGAAAGAGTATGAGATGGAAGTGGTGCGCGATAAGAACGACAACTGCATCATCGTCTGCTCTATCGAAAACTTCGACGCCATGGGGATCCACACCGGTGACTCCATCACCGTTGCGCCGGCGCAGACCCTGACCGACAAAGAGTACCAAATCATGCGTAACGCCTCGATGGCGGTGCTGCGTGAAATCGGCGTCGAAACCGGCGGCTCTAACGTTCAGTTCGCGGTCAACCCGAAAAACGGTCGCCTGATCGTTATCGAAATGAACCCGCGCGTTTCCCGCTCCTCGGCGCTGGCCTCCAAAGCCACCGGCTTCCCGATTGCTAAAGTGGCCGCCAAGCTGGCGGTAGGTTACACCCTCGACGAGCTGATGAACGACATCACCGGCGGCCGTACCCCGGCTTCCTTCGAGCCGTCCATCGACTACGTGGTCACGAAAATCCCACGCTTTAACTTCGAAAAATTCGCCGGCGCCAACGACCGTCTGACCACCCAGATGAAGTCCGTCGGCGAAGTGATGGCGATTGGCCGTACCCAGCAGGAGTCCTTGCAGAAAGCGCTGCGCGGTCTGGAAGTGGGCGCCACTGGCTTCGACCCGAAAGTGAGCCTCGACGATCCGGAAGCGCTGACTAAAATCCGCCGCGAACTGAAAGACGCCGGCGCTGAGCGTATCTGGTACATCGCCGACGCGTTCCGCGCGGGCCTCTCGGTTGACGGCGTTTTCAACCTGACCAACATCGACCGCTGGTTCCTGGTGCAGATTGAAGAGCTGGTCCGTCTGGAAGAGAAAGTGGCGGAAGTGGGCATCAACGGCCTCGACGCTGACTTCCTGCGCACCCTGAAGCGTAAAGGCTTTGCCGATGCGCGTCTGGCGAAGCTGGCGGGCGTGCGGGAAGCGGAAATCCGCAAACTGCGCGACCAGTATGATCTGCACCCGGTCTACAAGCGCGTGGACACCTGCGCCGCGGAATTCGCCACCGATACCGCCTATATGTACTCCACTTATGAAGAAGAGTGCGAGTCCAACCCGTCCGTTGACCGCGATAAAATCATGGTCCTCGGCGGCGGCCCGAACCGTATCGGTCAGGGTATCGAATTCGACTACTGCTGCGTACACGCCTCGCTGGCGCTGCGCGAAGACGGTTACGAGACCATCATGGTCAACTGTAACCCGGAAACCGTCTCTACTGACTACGACACTTCCGACCGTCTGTACTTCGAGCCGGTCACCCTGGAAGACGTGCTGGAAATCGTGCGCATCGAGAAGCCAAAAGGCGTTATCGTGCAGTACGGCGGCCAGACGCCGCTGAAGCTGGCGCGCGCGCTGGAAGCCGCAGGCGTACCGGTTATCGGTACCAGCCCGGACGCTATCGACCGTGCGGAAGACCGTGAGCGCTTCCAGCACGCGGTTGACCGTCTGAAGCTGAAGCAGCCGGCGAACGCCACCGTCACCGCCATTGAACAGGCGGTAGAGAAAGCGAAAGAGATTGGCTACCCGCTGGTGGTGCGTCCGTCTTACGTGCTGGGCGGTCGGGCGATGGAGATCGTCTATGACGAGCAGGATCTGCGCCGCTACTTCCAGACTGCGGTCAGCGTCTCCAACGACGCGCCGGTGCTGCTGGACCGCTTCCTCGACGACGCGATTGAAGTGGATGTCGATGCTATCTGCGATGGCGAAATGGTGCTGATTGGCGGCATCATGGAGCATATCGAGCAGGCAGGCGTTCACTCCGGCGACTCCGCCTGTTCCCTGCCAGCCTACACCCTGAGCAAAGAGATTCAGGATGTGATGCGCGAGCAGGTGCAGAAGCTGGCCTTCGAGCTGCAGGTTCGCGGTCTGATGAACGTCCAGTTCGCGGTGAAAGATAACGAAGTCTATCTGATTGAAGTCAACCCGCGTGCGGCGCGTACCGTGCCGTTCGTCTCCAAAGCCACCGGCGTACCGCTGGCGAAAGTGGCGGCGCGCGTGATGGCCGGTAAGACGCTGGCGCAGCAGGGCGTGACCAAAGAGATCATCCCGCCGTACTACTCGGTGAAAGAGGTGGTTCTGCCGTTCAACAAATTCCCGGGCGTTGACCCGCTGTTAGGGCCAGAAATGCGCTCCACCGGGGAAGTGATGGGCGTCGGCCGCACCTTTGCCGAAGCGTTCGCCAAGGCGCAGCTGGGCAGCAACTCGACCATGAAGAAACAGGGGCGCGCGCTGCTCTCCGTCCGCGAAGGCGACAAAGAGCGCGTGGTCGACCTGGCGGCGAAGCTGCTGAAGTTTGGTTTCGAGCTGGATGCAACCCACGGCACGGCGATTGTGCTGGGCGAAGCCGGCATCAACCCGCGTCTGGTGAACAAGGTGCATGAAGGCCGTCCGCACATTCAGGACCGTATCAAGAATGGCGAATATACCTACATCATCAACACCACCGCAGGTCGTCAGGCGATTGAAGACTCCAAGCTGATTCGCCGCAGCGCCCTGCAGTACAAAGTGCACTATGACACCACCCTGAACGGCGGCTTTGCCACCGCGATGGCGCTGAACGCTGACGCCACCGACAAGGTGATTTCGGTTCAGGAAATGCACGCGCAAATCACCAAATAAGCGCTCCGGCCTGGCCGGATAGCAACAAACCTGGGCTGACGATATCGTCAGCCCATTTTTTTTGGCTGCGGCCATCTTCAGAGAGTTCTGCTTTTAACCCCCTGTCGGGTCAGGCTAACTATAGTTAGCACCATAACGATACCTATTGATGAAAAGACAGGAGGATACAATGCGCAACAATATTCTGGTGGCATCCGCGCTGGCAGCGACGGCAATCATGTTCGTGGCCGGTTGCTCATCGAATCAGTCGATCAAAACCACCGACGGCAAGACCATTGTCACCAGCGGTAAACCGCAGGTGGATGATGATACCGGTCTGGTCTCCTACAAAAATGCCGAAACCGGACGCGTGGAGCAGATTAACCGCGATCAGGTGAAATCCATGGATGAGCTGGATAATTAAGGCCTGACGTTTTCCATTCAGGCGCGCGTTACGTACACCACCGCGACATAAATCACAGTTATCATTGTAAGCGGTTCGCTTAACTGTCTACACTCTTGCTGATTACGACAAGAGTTAACGCAGGCCAATCAATGATTCTGATAATTTATGCGCATCCTTATCCGCAGCATTCTCATGCGAATAAGCGAATGCTTGAACAAGCAGGGACGCTTGAAGGCGTAGAGATACGCTCCCTTTATCAACTCTATCCCGACTTTAATATCGATGTCGCCGCCGAGCAGGCGGCGCTCGCCCGTGCCGATCTGGTTATCTGGCAGCACCCGATGCAGTGGTATAGCGTGCCGCCGCTGCTGAAGCTGTGGATGGACAAAGTGCTGTCGCACGGCTGGGCCTATGGCCATAACGGTATTGCGCTGCGCGGTAAATCGCTGATGTGGGCGGTGACCACCGGCGGCGGTGAAAGCCACTTTGATATCGGTTCGTTTCCCGGTTTTCCGGTGCTGGCGCAGCCGCTGCAGGCCACCGCGCTTTACTGCGGGATGAAATGGCTGCCGCCGTTCGCCATGCACTGCACCTTTATCTGCGATGACGAAACGCTGCAGGCGCAGGCCCGCCACTATCGTCAACGCTTAATCGACTGGCAGGAGGCACATCAGAATGGATAGCCATACGCTGATACAGGCGCTGATTTACCTTGGCGCCGCGGCGCTGATTGTGCCCATCGCCGTCCGCCTTGGGCTTGGGTCGGTGCTGGGCTATCTCATCGCCGGCTGTATTATCGGGCCGTGGGGGCTGCGGCTGGTGACCGACGCCGAGGCGATTCTGCACTTTGCCGAGATTGGCGTGGTGCTGATGCTGTTCGTCATTGGTCTGGAGCTGGATCCGCAGCGTCTGTGGAAGCTGCGCGCTTCGGTGTTTGGCGGCGGCGCGCTGCAGATGGTGGCCTGTGGGGTATTGATCGGCCTCTTTTGCATGCTGCTGGGCCTGCGCTGGCAGGTGGCCGAGCTGATCGGTATGACCCTGGCGCTCTCCTCAACCGCTATCGCCATGCAGGCGATGAATGAGCGCAATTTGACGATGTCGCAGATGGGGCGCAGCGCCTTCGCGGTGCTGCTGTTCCAGGATATCGCGGCGATCCCGCTGGTGGCGATGATCCCGCTGCTGGCGGCCAGCGGCGGCGCCACTTCGCTGATGGCTTTTGCCCTCTCCGCGCTGAAGGTGGCCGCGGCGCTGGCGCTGGTGGTGGTTCTGGGGCGCTATCTGACCCGTCCGCTGCTGCGCTTTGTCGCCCGTTCCGGTCTGCGCGAAGTGTTCAGCGCCGTGGCCCTGTTCCTGGTCTTCGGCTTTGGGCTGTTGCTGGAAGAGGTGGGGCTGTCGATGGCGATGGGGGCGTTTCTCGCCGGGGTGCTGCTGGCCAGCTCCGAGTATCGCCATGCGCTGGAGAGCGATATTGAGCCGTTTAAAGGCCTGCTGCTGGGGCTGTTCTTTATCGGCGTCGGGATGTCGATTGATTTCGGCACCCTGGTTACCCATCCGCTGCGTATTGTGATTTTGCTGGTGGGTTTCCTGGCGATAAAAATGCTGATGCTGTGGCTTATCGCCAGGCCGCTTGGCGTGCCTCGCGCCCAGCGCCGCTGGTTTGCGGTGCTGCTGGGGCAGGGGAGTGAGTTCGCGTTTGTGGTCTTTGGCGCCGCGCGGATGGCGGAGGTGCTGGACGGCGAATGGGCAAAGGCGCTGACCCTGGCGGTGGCGCTGTCGATGGCGGCAACCCCCATTCTGCTGGTGCTGCTGACCCGTCTGGAGAAATCGTCCAGCGGCCAGGCGCGTGATGCGGACGAGATTGATGAAGAGCAGCCGCGGGTGATTGTCGCCGGCTTTGGCCGCTTCGGGCAGATCGCCGGGCGACTGCTGCTCTCCAGCGGGGTGAAGATGGTGATCCTCGATCACGACCCGGACCATGTCGATACTCTGCGCAAATTTGATATGAAGGTCTTCTACGGCGATGCCACCCGGGTCGATCTGCTGGAGTCGGCTGGCGCCGAAAAGGCGGAGGTGCTGATCAATGCCATTGACGATCCGCACGTCAGCCTGGAGCTGGTGGCGAGGGTAAAAGAGCATTTTCCGCATCTGCAGATTATCTCCCGCGCCCGCGATGTTGATCACTATATCCAGCTGCGTCAGGCTGGCGTCGAAGCCCCGGAGCGTGAAACCTTCGAGGCGGCGCTGAAATCCGGCCGGATGACGCTGGAGGCGCTGGGGCTCGGCGCGTATGAAGCGCGCGAGCGGGCCGATCTGTTCCGTCGCTTCAACCTGCAGATGGTCGAAGAGATGGTGGCGATGGCGGAAAACGATGCGGCGTCGCGGGTGGCGGTCTTCAAGCGGACCAGCGATATGCTGACCGGCATCATCAACGAAGATCGTCATCATCTGTCGCTGGTGCAGCGTCACGGCTGGCAGGGGACGGAAGAGGGCAGGCACACCGGGGATATCGCCGATGAGCCGGAAAATAAGCCCTCCGCCTGACGTTAATCAGTAACATTTTGTTTTCGTTTGGATCCTGTTCTGGCGGCCCACGGCACGAACGTGGGCTTGCCAGCAAATCAGAAAATTTTCTTATTCTTTACCCTCCGGCCAGTCGACGAAGTTGTACGCTTTCCGTATAGTGGCGACAATTTTTTGTACTCAGGAATGAATGAATGATCAGTCTGATTGCGGCGTTAGCGGTAGATCGCGTCATTGGTATGGAAAACGCCATGCCATGGAACCTGCCTGCCGATCTCGCCTGGTTCAAACGCAACACATTAAATAAGCCGGTAGTGATGGGGCGTCTGACCTGGGAATCCATTGGGCGCCCGTTGCCGGGGCGTAAAAATATCGTGATCAGCAGCAAGCCAGGCAGCGACGATCGCGTGCAGTGGGTCTCCTCCGTTGACGAAGCGATTGCCGCCTGCGGCGATGTGGAAGAGATCATGGTGATCGGCGGTGGTCGGGTTTATGAGCAGTTCCTGCCGAAGGCGCAGAAGCTCTATCTGACCCATATCGATGCGGAAGTGGAAGGCGATACCCATTTCCCGGATTACGATCCGGACCAGTGGGAATCGGTGTTCAGCGAGTTTCATGACGCCGACGCGCAGAACTCCCACAGCTACTGCTTTGAGATCCTCGAACGCCGTTAAGCGGGAAGGATAGCAATGAAAAAACCCCGGTCGCGTCTGGCGTGACCGGGGTTTTCTTTGGCGTGAATTCAGCGCGGATGCCGCTGCCACTATTTTTTCTACGCCAGGTTTCCCGTCGCGGGGTGCGTCTTTCCGGAGCGCTGCCCGGGGTGACAAATGGCACGTAAACGTAGGTCGGGTAAGG